>DASYQV010000032.1:0-43017 GCA_036005125.1 Vicinamibacterales bacterium | reverse complement strand
CAGCCCGTCGAAGGTGTCGGCCTCCACGTTGGAGTATTCGCGGAACACGTCTCGAATGATCTCGACCCGCTCCTGAGCCGTGAACAACGGGTTCTTCTCCGCGTTCACGAGAATGGCCACGACGATCCGCTCGAACAGGTGGACGCCGCGCAGGATGATGTCCACGTGCCCGTTGGTCAGCGGGTCGAAGGATCCCGGAAAAATCGCAAGACGGCCGCTCGGAGCGACACGAGTCATGATAGTTGGTTTCTCATCTGCCTTCGTAGGTCAAAGGTCACCTTCGTAGGTCAAAGGTCAAAGGTCAAAAGTCAAAGGTCAGGTCAAAGGTGCAGGGCGTAGGTTCTAGGTACAGGTTCCACGTATAGGTTCCAGGTGTAGGTTCCAGGTGCAAGTCGACGTGAAGTCAACTCGCAGATTCACAGTAGCGAGCAGAAATGATACCAGCGCCTCTGAACCCAAACCTAGAACCTCAGACCTGGAACCCAAACCTAAACCCAAACCCAAACCTAAAGCTAGAACCCAAACTTAAACCTAGAACCCAAACTTAAACCTTTGACCTTACTTTTGACCTTTGCCCTTTGACCTTTGACCTACGTTGCTTCAAAGAATGTCAACGTGCTATCGCCGGATCGCACATCGCGCGTCCGGGTGAGCAACGCAGGCGCGTCCGGCTCCCTGCGGGTCGCGCGCTCCAGCACGATCACGCCGCCGGGCGCCACGTGAGGCGCCGCAGCTTCGAGCACCAGGCCAACGTCCGGCGCGTCGTACGGCGGGTCCAGGAGCACGAGGTCGAACCTGGCCCGGGCCGGCAGCCTGCGCAGCACCGTCGCCAGATCGCCGCGTTCGATAGTATAGCCATCCCGAACCTCGCACACTGCCAGGTTCTCCGCGATGAGCGCCGCCGCGCGTCGATCCTTCTCCACGAAGGTCACGTGCGACGCGCCGCGGCTCAACGCTTCGAGACCGAGCGCGCCCGTGCCCGCAAAACCATCGAGCACGCGGGCGCCCTCGATTCGCGGAGCCACGATGTTGAACAGGGTTTCGCGAAGCTTGTCCGAGGTGGGGCGCAGCCCCTCCCACGAAGGCGCCTTCAATCGGCGTCCCTTGAACCGGCCCGCAATCACACGCATCGCGAAGGCCTCAGGGATCAGGCCTCAGG
This sequence comes from Vicinamibacterales bacterium, assembly GCA_036005125.1. Lineage (GTDB taxonomy): Bacteria > Acidobacteriota > Vicinamibacteria > Vicinamibacterales > UBA2999 > DASYQV01. The sequence goes on along the minus strand of DASYQV010000032.1, from coordinate 41,858 downwards.
CCTCAGGGCTGTCTCAGGCATCAGACCTCGCAGCGTGTGGTCTGGCAACATACACCCTGTTTGAGTTATAGTCCCGCTTTCGGAACCGATGAGATCGCGTCCATGAAGAGCGTGAGTGACACGGTCGCCCGTCTGATGCTCGCAGGTCTGTTGATCGCTGTAGCCCTCACCGCACAGCGGCGGGGAGGCTGGTAGGGGGCTTCGCCCCATTCGTGATTCGTGATTCTTGATTCTTGATTGCGTTCGGCCCAATCAAGAATCATGAATCAAGAATCATGAATCGACATTAGCCGACCTCGATCAGCCCGAACTGCTCCTGCCATCGCGTCTGCACGAATTCCAGCAGCTCGCGTGCAAGACCGCCCTCGTCGACGAGACGACGCGCCTCGCGGTGCGCCGCTTCCATGATGTCGCGGTCGCGCACGAGGTCGCCCGTACGCAGCGTTGGCAGTCCCGACTGGCGTGTCCCGAAGAAATCGCCCGGGCCGCGGAGCTCGAGATCCTTCTCGGCGATCACGAACCCATCGTGTGTGTCTGCCATGGCCTTCAGGCGCTCGCGCGCGTCATCGGTCCACGGCGCCTGATACAGCAGGATGCAATGTGACTCCCATGGACCGCGCCCCACGCGCCCGCGGAGCTGATGGAGTTGCGACAGACCGAAGCGCTCGGCGTGCTCGACGACCATCACCGACGCGTTCGGCACGTCCACGCCGACCTCGACGACGGTCGTCGAGACCAGGATGTGAATCTGTCCCGCGGCAAATGCGTGCATCACGCGGTCCTTCGCGTCCTGCTTCATCCGTCCGTGCAGGAGCGCCACGCGGTAGGCGGGAAAGATGTCGGTCTGCAGGTGGTCGGCCATCTCGGTCGCGGATTTGAGATCGATCTTCTCCGAGCCCTCGACCAGGGGGTAGATGACATATGCCTGCCGGCCGGCGTCGAGCTGATCGCGAATGACCTGGTAGATGTCGTCGCGCCGCGACTCTGGCTTCACCCATGTGCGGACCGGCGTCCGGCCGGGTGGCAGATCGGCGATCTTGGATACGTCCAGCTCGCTGTAGTCGGTCAGCGCCAGCGTGCGCGGGATGGGCGTAGCGGTCATCAGCAGCACGTCGGGGCGCAGACCCTTCTCGCGGAGCGCCGCTCGCTGCGCGACGCCGAACCGGTGCTGCTCGTCGATCACCACGAGGCCCAGCTTGTGGAACGCCACCTTCTCCTGCACGAGCGCGTGCGTGCCGACGACGAGGTTCGTCGTCCCGCGCTCGATGTGCGCGAGGAGCGTGTGCTTCTGCAACCCCGGCGTGCTCCCCGTCAGCAGATCGACGCGGAACCGCGACGGCGCCAGGAGCCGGGCGATGTTGCGGTAATGCTGCGCGGCGAGAATCTCGGTCGGCGCCATGAACGCGACCTGGAGGCGGTTCTCCATCGCGACGATGGCGGCAAGGAGCGCGACGATCGTCTTGCCGGCGCCGACGTCGCCCTGCAGCAGCCGGTTCATGGGCGCCGGCCGCAGCATGTCGTCGACGATCTCCTTGACCGCCTGACGCTGCCCCGGCGTCAGCTTGAACGGCAGGACCTGTGCCGCCGACTGGCGGATTCGATCGTCGACCTTCGGCACAGACGGCTTCAGCTCGGCGCTCGCCGCATGGCGCCGCCACGCATACCCGAGTTGAAAGAGAAAGAACTCTTCGAAGATCAGCCGGCGCTGCGCCTTCGTGCGAAATGCGTTCAGCTCCGCGAGGTCCGACTCGTTGGGCGGGAAATGCGCTTCCTCCATCGCGACCCGGCGCGGCACGAGGTGCAGGCGCTGGCGCAACTCGGCGGGCAGCACGTCGGGCACCGTTGGCGGAAGCTGATCGAGCGCCAGGCGCACTAGCCTGCGCTGCATGTTTGGTGTCACCGTCCCGGTCTTCTCGTAGAACGGGACGATACGCGCGGTGTGGACCGCGCCGAACTCCTCGCTACCAGGTTCGGCGCTGACCAGCTCGTACTCGGGGTTCATGAAATGCAGCCCGGACGAATCGAGCTTCACGTCCCCGAAAATCACGACCGGCAGATGGGGCTTGAGAATGTCGGCGAGGAACGCCTGGTTCATCCAGGTGCAGCGGATCGCGCCGCCGCCATCGTTGACGATCGCGTGAAAGATCTTGAAGCCGCGCCGGCGCGTCACCGTCAGGTTCGCACTTCTGATCGTGCCGAGGATCGCCGCCTTCGTGCCCGGCCGCAGCGAGGCGATCGGCTGCATGCGGCTGCGGTCCTCGTAACGGAACGGCAGCCGGTAGAGCAGGTCTTCGACAGTGACGAGGCTTGCGCGTTTGAGGTCCGCGGCCTTTCGCGGACCTACACCTTTGAGAAATTGCAGAGGGGTGCTGAGAGGGTCACCGTGCACGGCAGCGAAGCTCCGCCTCAAACCGCCGAGAATCGTTCGACGGCAGGCTCCGCTTCACTCGCACCCCACCGCGCAAAAGCCGCGCGGCGGGGACCCCGCCTGTCGCCTTTGTTGGCCTTGCCGCGCTTCGCGGGGCCTAGACATCTCCGAAGGCGAGCCCGCGCCCGAAAAACTTGCTTCATTCGTGACGATCTGCGCCTCGGAGATGTCTACTGAACCACGACGGCCTGCCCCTGTCCGACCTCGATGCCTTTGATGTTCGCCGGCAGCGCGAACGTGTCGTCGAGCCTGACGCCCTGCGGATGATCGGGGGTGCGCGAGTAGTAGCTCAGGAGCTCCTGGAGCAGCGTCTTGGGCACCGGGACGCCCGAGACGTCCGCCGACTCGAGCTCGAACCGGGCGAGACCGTCCTTGGTGTGGAGGACACCGCTGACGCTGACCGGCACTTTGCCTCCGATGAAGCTCCAGGGATCGAGCGTGCTGCCGGTGGCTTTCTTCTTGGCGATCGCGTCGAGATCGACGACCGCACGGCCGGCTACCTTGCCTTGTCCGAGGATTGTGATGGTCGGATCCCCGATGCCGGGAGGTGTGAGCGGCTTTCCGTGATACGCGAGCCACGAGTTGAGCTCGCCCTCGGTGACGCGCGTCCGGCGCGGCGCACGCGGCTCGTCCTCGCCCTGCTTGGCGATGAGCAGAATCTTGTCGCGGAAGGCGTCGGCCTCCTGTCGTGAGAGGCCCGCGGCAGCGGCGGTAGCCACCACGAGCGTGCACACTGCGGCTCGAACGAACCAGTCAAGGGCTCCGCCCTTGATATCTCGGCAGAACCCTTGACTGGTCCGACAGTATTGTTTTGGCGCGCTTCGCGCGCCTAGGACCGCTATGCGGTTGCGCGACGAGTACGAAATCCCGGTAAGAAACCGCATGGCGGTCCAATGGAACCTTGCGGGCATAGTGTGTGTCCCCGGAGCTGGCCCTTCGAGTGTAGCACCGGGGGGCGCGCACGGGTCCACGAAGAGTCCTTGATTTTCGCCTTCCATTCGCGTATAGTTTCGCCACCTCGACAAGGAGGGCGCCATGCTTCCGCTCACGAAACGGCAGCGCGAGATTCTGGATTACCTGAACGAGTTCATCCAGCAGCATGGCTACGCGCCAAGCCTCGAAGAAATCGGAAGGCGCTTCAACCTTTCCTCGCTGGCCACCGTTCACAAGCACCTGACCAACCTGCAGGAAAAGGGGTTCATCCGGCGTGCGTGGAACCGCAGCCGATCGGTCGAGCTCGTTCCCACGCGCGTAGGCGGTCGCGCGGTGGAGCTGCCGCTGCTCGGGTTCGTGGCAGCAGGCGCGCCCATCGAGGCGATCGCGTCGAACGAAACGATCGCGGTGCCCGAGGGGCTGGCCGGCAAGCGTGACAGCTACGTGCTGCGCGTCAAGGGCGACTCGATGATCGACGAGCAGATTCGCGATGGCGACTTCGTCATCGTCGAAGATCGGAAGTCGGTCGACAACGGTGAGATGGTGATCGCCCTGGTGGGCGGGCTCGATGTCACGCTCAAGAAGTTCTATCGCGAGAACGGCAAGGTCCGCTTGCAGCCGGCCAATCCGGCCATGCAGCCGCTGATGGTGGACGCGGATCAGGTGCAGATTCAGGGCGTGGTCGTGGGGGTGATGCGGAAGTATTGAGCTCGGGGGCTGGCGTACGTAGGCCGCATCTTGAGATGCGGCGCAAGGCCTCGGAGAGTCAGTGCGGCCGGACACGTCCTCGGCTATGCTTGCTGGGTCATGTCCGATCAGAATTCGTCCGAGCGCAAGCAGATCAACTTCACCATCATCCCCGACGACCAGCCAGGCGAGCCGCGCACGTACGCGAACTTTTGTTCGATCGCGCACACGCCGTTCGACTTCACGCTCACCTTCTGCGAAGTGATGCCGCTCTCGGAAAAGGAGCTGCGCGAAGCCGAAGCCGACCATGTCGTCCGCGCGCCGGTTCGCGCGCGCGTCGTGGTGCCCGTGCAGTTCATGCCGAACCTCATTGCCGCGCTCCAGGAACACCTGCGCGTCTTCTCCGAGTCGTACTCGAACGTCGGCTGGACGAAGCAGGGACCGGGCCCGGTGCACTGATCACGCTGGCTTAAGGCTCAAGGCTCAGGGCTTAGGGGGCTCAGGACTCCTGGCTTAAGCCTTAAGCCGCCCTAAGCCTTAAGCCCTAAGCCAAGAGATGAAATCCGCCGCGAAGACCCGCAAGATCATCGAGACGCTCGCCCGGCAGCATCCGAACGCCGATACCGAGCTCCACTATCGGAACGCGTTCGAACTGCTCGTCGCGACCATCCTGTCGGCGCAGTCAACCGACGTCCGCGTGAACATGGTGACGCCGGCGCTCTTCACGCGCTATCCGGACGCGCATGCGCTCGCGAACGCAACCCCCGAAGAGCTCGAGCCGGTGATCGTCTCGACCGGGTTCTTCCGTCAGAAATCCCGCGCGCTGGTCGCGATGGCGCAGAGGCTCGTCGCCGAATATGGCGGCGAGGTACCGGCCGACATGGCAACGCTCACGACGCTTCCCGGCGTCGGCCGCAAGACCGCTAATGTCGTACTCGGCCACGCGCTCGGCGTGCCGGGCCTGCCGGTCGATCGCCACGTGCTCCGCGTCTCGAATCGCATTGGCATTGCGGAGAGCGAGGACCCGGAGAAAGTCGAGGCGCAGCTCTGCGCGCTTCTGCCGAAGGAGATGTGGACGCTCGCCTCCGACGTCCAGATCCTCCACGGCCGGCGCATTTGCAGACCGAAGCCGCTGTGCGATCGGTGCTCGGTCCGCAAGGACTGCGATTACTACCTCTCGCTGAGCGTCGTCGCGGGTCTGCCGACCCGCGGAAAGACAGCCAGCGCACGGACCCGTAGAACGACGCCCAGCGCGCAGACCCGCGACAAGGCCCGCGCACGCAAGCATGGATCGCGCCGCGTTCACACGACTCGTCGCTGAGGCAGTCAGGCTCATCCCGGCGCGCTTTCGGCGCGAGATAAAAAACCTCGCGCTCGTCGTCGAGGAGGAGCCGAGCCCGGAGCTCCTCGCGGAGATGGAGATCGAGCCGCCCGACTCGCTCTACGGGCTCTATCAGGGCACGCCCCTGACCGAACGGACGTGGGGCTGGGGCAACACGCTTCCCGACCGCATCACGATTTATCAACGACCGATCGAGGAGGACTGCGACGACGAGGACGAGATGCGCGCCGTGATCGGCGAGACGCTGATTCACGAGGTCGGGCATTACTTCGGGCTCAGCGAGGAAGAGATTGAGGAAATCGAAGAGCGCTACTGGCGCTCCGAGGCGTTCGACGAGGACGACGACGAAGCGTGAGGAGCGGTCGGCGCGCCCGGGGCGCCTGCCGGTGCGAAAACGCTTCGGTCAACATTTCCTGGAACAGGTCTGGGTCGACAAGCTCATTCGCGCAGTCCAGCCGTCCCCCGATGACACTTTCCTTGAAATTGGTCCCGGCCGCGGCGCCCTGACCACGGCGCTGGCGCCGCTCGTCGGCCGCCTCATTGGCGTCGAGATCGATCGCGATCTCGCCGCAGCACTCCAAGCCAGGGTCCCGCCTCACGTCCAGGTCGTCGCATCGGACTTTCTCGATGTGGACCTCGACGCGCTGCTCGCGAGCGAACGCCTGCCGGTGCGCGTGATAGCGAACCTTCCCTACAACGTGTCGTCGCCTATCCTGTTCAGACTGCTTGCCGCGCACGACGAGGGGCGCCGTTTCAGTGACGCGACGCTGATGCTGCAGCGCGAGGTGGCCGACCGGCTGGTCGCGAGTCCCGGCAGCCGCGAGCATGGCACGCTGGCAATCCACGCGGCGCTTCACGCGGATGTCGGGCGCCTGCTGACGTTGCCGCCGGGCGCTTTCCGTCCGCCGCCAAAGGTGACCTCCGCCGTCGTCCGGCTGCGGTTCCGCCCGTCGACGGTCGATGTCGGGGACCCGGCTGTATTCGAGCGCGTTGTGCGAGGCGTGTTCCTCCAGCGTCGAAAGACCCTCGGCAACGCCTTGAAGCCTGTCGCCGACTCGTTCGACCGATCAGCCGCGCAGGTGCTCCAACAGAGTGGCATCGACGGAGGCCGACGTCCCGAGACCCTGTCGGTGGAGGAGCTGGCGCGCTTGGCGGTTGCTCTCAGGCGTGCGTAGGCCGGGTCTTTAATTAAAGACCCGCGTACATTCACTGCGCCGCATCTAAAGATGCGGCCTACGAAAAGCCGTACGTAGGCCGGGGCTTTAGACCCGGCGCGGGTGGCACAATCGCTGCGGCGCATCTAAAGATGCGGCCTACGTGCGGTCGAACGTGCATTCGATCAGCTGTGCTATAGTTTTTCCCCAGAAGTTGTTGATCCTTTCCGTCTTTCAGGCGTTCCCAGCTGCCTGATCGGTGCCTCGGCGCCAACCCGCGAGCGGACCCGCCCGGGTCGGTATTCGCGGTGACAACACGAACGCAGCCCCGCATCGTGAGGTGCGGCGGGTCGCTGTAGCTGGGACGCGCATGTATCAATCGGACACGCCGCCAGTGTCGTCGGGGACGCTCGAAATCGTCGCGCTGGGCGGCCTCGGCGAATTCGGCATGAACACGATGGCCGTGTCGTGGGGCGACACGACCATCGTGATCGACGCTGGTGTGATGTTTCCCGATCCCGACCAGCTCGGCGTCGACCTCATCATTCCCGACCTCTCGTGGCTGGAGCAGAAACGGGGGCAGGTCAAGGCGCTCGTCCTCACGCACGGCCACGAAGATCACATCGGCGGCGTGCCGCACGTGTTGCCGCTCGTCACCGGGCCCGTCTATGGCACCGCGTTCACGCTGGCGCTCGTCCAGCCGAAGCTCGAGGAGCACGGGCTCGACGTCGCCGGCCGTCTCAAGACCATCCGGCCGCGCGAGGTCATCACGGTTGGACCGTTCAGGATCGAGTTCATCCATGTGACCCACAGCATGCCCGATTGCGTCGCGCTCGCAATCGAGACCCCGGTCGGGACGATCGTGCACACCGGCGACTTCAAGATCGATCAAACCCCGATCGACGGTCAGCTCTTCGACCTGCATCGCTTCGCGGAGCTCGGCACCCGCGGCGTGCTGGCGCTCTTTGCCGACAGCACGAATATCGAGCGCAAGGGCTTCACCGGCTCCGAGCTGGAAGTGATCGAAGCGTTCGAGGAAATCTTCACGAGCTGCAAAGGCAAGCTCGTGGTCTCGACGTTCTCCTCGAGCATCTATCGGATGCAGATCCTCGTCGACCTCGCGGCGCAGTTCGATCGCATGGTCGCCTTCGTCGGCCGCAGCATGATTCAGAACGCGGAAGCGGCCCAGCGGCTCGGATTTCTGCGGATTCCCACGGGGATGCAGATTCGCGACGTCGACGTCGACAGCTACCCCTCGCAGGACGTGCTCTGCATCGCGACCGGATCCCAGGGCGAGCCGCAATCGGCCCTTCCGCGGATCGCGATCGACGATCATCGCTACGTGAAGCTCGCCCCCGACGACACGGTCGTGCTCTCCGCGCGCGCCATTCCGGGCAACGAAAAGGCAATCGCGCGCGTGATCAACCACGTCGCGCGCCGCGGGGCCGATGTCATCCACGACGGGATCAAGCACGTCCACGTCTCGGGGCACGGGAGCGAGGAGGAGCTGAAGCTGGTGCTCTCACTCGTGCGTCCCAGGTACTTCATTCCAATCCACGGCGAGTACCGGCAGCTCGCGCAGCACGCGCGGGTCGCGAAGCGGGTCACGGCGGCCGCCCCGCATCGCGTCGAAGTGCTTCTCGCGGAAGATGGCGATATCATCCGCTTCGACGCCGCGGGCGGACGCGTCGAAGGGAAGGCACCGGCGGGTCGGGTGCTGATCGACGTGACCCGTGTCGGCGAGGTGGGTGACGAGGTGCTGCGCGACCGGCGGCATCTGGCCGCTGACGGCCTGGTCGTGGCCGTCATCGCCATCAACAAGCAGACCGGGTCGCTCGTCGGAACGTCCGAGATCATTCCGCGGGGCTACGTTGTCGAGGCAGGCCAGGGGGAAATCCTGCTGCAGGAGGCCGCCGGCGTGATCGAGAGACTGTTCGAGGCCACGATGGTGGAAGAGCGCACCGATCACGGGCTGATGACGGAGCGGGTCCGCGTCGAGCTGCGGCGGTTCTTCAAGAAGCGCTCAGGCCGTCGTCCGCTGGTGTTGCCGGTTCTGATGGAGATTTAGCCGAGAACTGTCAACGGGAGGCCTGAAGACCTCCCGGGACCTGGCGCGTATTGGTTACCGGTAGCCGGAGGCCTTCAGGCCTCCGGATCGCTCGAAGGTGCGGTTTCCGCGGGTGCGGCATCGGAGCGCCCGCCACTGTTTTGGTGGTGCATGCCCCTACAGGTGGAATCGAAATTGTCACGGCGGATCAGCGAGTTCCTCGGCGTCGCGCTCTTCGCGCTGGCGGTGACGTGGCTCATCGCGCTCGTCACCTACGAGCCGACCGATCCGGTCTGGTTCTTCACGACGCAGACGACCCATCCCCCCGCGAACTTCATCGGCCGCGTCGGCGCGTTTCTGTCGGAGCTGTCCTTCCAACTGGTCGGCTATGGCGCCTATCTGATTCCAGCCGTGATTGCGGTGATGGGCTGGCACTACTTCTGGTGCCAGCTGCTCGACGCGGCGTATACGAAGCTTGTCGGCGTCGCGCTCCTGTTCGGCTGCACGAGCGCGTTTCTCAGCCTGGCCTTCGGCAGCACGGACGTGGGGGGCAAGACATACCGTGCCGGCGGCTGGATCGGAACCTGGCTTGGCGCCTGGCTGACCGAGTACTTGAACCGGGCTGGCTCGGTCATCGTCATCCTGACGCTCATGGTGATGTCGGTCATCCTCTCGACGCAGTTCTCATTCGGGCGCATGTTCGCGAGCGCCACCGCGGGATCGCGCAGCCTCTCGGCGCGGGGGATCGGAAGTCTTCGCGGCTGGCTCGAGGATCGCCGGCGCAGGAAACAGCGGCGCGAGGTGATCGCGAAGCACACCAGGAAGGCCGCTGACACCGCCTCGACGACGTCAAGGGGCCCGGATGCGGACGAATCAACGAATGCGCCGCGATCCCAGCGGTCCTCGCGTGCCGCGGATCAGACGCCCGCGGCATTGTCGGGCCGACCCGCTCCGCCGGTCGTGGCGCGACGGAAGCCGGAGACGACTGAGCTGCCGCTGGCCGAACCTGAGCCCGTCAAGGCGCCGTCGGCACGCAGGCACGGCTCGTACACCCTGCCGCCACCGACGCTGCTCGACGCGCCGAAGGCCGAGCACAAGATCGACGAACGCGAGCTCATGGAAGCCGCGCGGCAGCTCGAGGAGAAATGCCGCGAGTTCGCCGTGGAAGGTCAGGTGGCGCAGATCCATCCGGGACCCGTCGTCACCACGTTCGAGTTCAAGCCGGACGCCGGCGTGAAATACAGCAAGATCACGGGGCTCGCCGACGATCTCTGCCTTGCCATGCAGGCCGAGTCCGTGCTGATCGATCGCATTCCCGGCAAGTCCACCGTAGGCATCCAGATTCCGAACCGCAATCGGGAGGCGATCTCGCTGCGCGAGCTGCTCGAGTCCGATGCCTACCAGCGATCGCCATCGAAGCTCACGCTCGCGCTCGGCAAGACGATTCATGGCGAGGCCTACGTCACCGATCTGGCAACGATGCCGCACCTGCTGATTGCCGGCTCCACCGGCGCGGGCAAGTCGGTTGGCCTGAACGCCATGCTGACGAGCGTGCTCTACCGCTCCACCCCCGACGACGTGCGGATGATCATGATCGACCCGAAACGGCTCGAGCTCGGCATGTACGAAGACATCCCGCACCTGCTCACCCCGGTCGTCGTCGACGCGAAGAAGGCAGCGAACGCGCTGAAATGGGCCGTGCACGAGATGGAAGAGCGATACAAGACCCTCGCCGCCGAGGGCGTCCGGAACATCGAGCAGTACAACAGGAACGTACGGAATCTGCTCGAGGACCCGGACATCGCCCGGGAGCCGGACGGACCGAAGCCGCTGCCGTTCATCGTGGTCGTCATCGACGAGCTGGCGGACCTGATGATGGTCGCCAGCAATGAGGTCGAGGAATCGATCGCGCGGCTCGCGCAGATGGCGCGCGCCGTCGGCATTCATCTGATTCTCGCCACGCAGCGGCCGTCGGTCGACGTCATCACCGGGCTCATCAAGGCCAACATGCCGTCGCGCATCTCGTTTCGCGTGTCGTCGAAGATCGACTCCCGCACCATCCTCGACGGGAACGGCGCCGAGCAACTGCTCGGCAAGGGAGACATGCTGTTTCTTCCACCCGCGTCTTCGCGCTGCATCAGGCTCCACGGTCCCTACATCTCCGAGCAGGAGACCGCACGGGTCGCCAGCTTCCTGCGCAAGCAGGGCAAACCGGTATTCGACGAGTCGATCACGGCAGAAGATGACAAGACCGGCACAGCGAGCCAGGAGTTCGAGAAGGACGAGCTCTACGACGAAGCGGCCCGGACCGTCGTCGCGAGCGGCCAGGTGTCGATCTCGTACCTGCAGCGCAAGCTGCGGATCGGATTCAGCCGTGCGGCCCGGCTCGTGGACATGATGGAAGCCGAGGGCCTGGTCTCGTCGGGCGCGGGCGGGAAGCCGCGCGAGGTGCTCGTAGGGCCGGAGTATTTCGAGGAGGTCGATGCGCATCTCCGGTAGTGGCGCGGCGCTGGTTGTGTTGATCGGCGTGGCCTGGCCCGTCATGCCGGCCGAGCCGCAGGGTCCGCGCGCATCGTACGAGCAGACGCGCGAGCGCGAGAAGGCCCTCCGTCGCGATCTCGACGGCCTGCCGGCCGGCGCGACGTCCGAGCCCCTCCTGGCGCGCATCCGCGGCCTCGTCAGCACGTACGAAACGTTGTCTCGCCGTTATCCGCGGAGCGGCTACAGCGACAACGCGTTGTGGCAGGGGGCGACGCTGTCGGCGGATGCATTCTGGCAGTTCGGGGAGGATGCAGACCGCCAGAGGGCGTTGCGCCTTTTCGAGGCGCTCGCGTCCCGCTTCCCCACGAGCTCGCTCGTCAGGCAAATCGGTTCGCACAAGAATCGTCTCGAGGCGGCCGCCTCGACTGCGGTGCGGCTCGAGGCCATTCGACGTGAGATCCTGCGCGACGTCCTGCGCGTCACGCTGGCGCTCGACCGCGAACCGCTGTATCGCGAAGAGCGACTGGATCAGCCGGCGCGCGTCCTCGTGGACCTGCAGAACACGCGGCCGGTCGAGAGCCTGAAGGATCGGGTGCTGGCTTTCAGCGACGATGTCGTACGGCAGATTCGCGTGGGCCGTTCCGAGGGCACGAGCACGCGCGTCGTGATCGATCTCGAAGGCATCGGCCGCCACAGCGTCTATCCGCTGTACGACCCGTATCGTCTGGTGATCGACTTAGAACGCGTGGCAGAGTTCCCCGGGCCGGACGACACACCCAGGCGCGCGTGTTTAGACCCGCGGCTACAGGTACCCAGTGCGACGTCGAACGGTCCCGGGGCGTCCTCGTCGCCCGCACCAGCGCCGCCGGTGAGTCCCAGGCTGCCGGCCGCGAACGTCAAGGGTGGATTCTCGCTCTCGCGCCAGCTCGGCCTCGGCATTTCGCGGGTCGTCGTGGACGCCGGGCACGGAGGTCACGATCCCGGGGCGCGCGTGACGCGATTGACAGAGGCCGACCTGGTCCTCGATGTCGCGCTTCGCCTCGAGGCGCTGCTGTTGAAGCAACCTGGCGTGGAAGTGGTGATGACCCGTCGCGAAAACGTCTACGTGCCGCTCGAGGAACGCACCGCGATTGCCAACCGCGTGGGGGCGGACCTGTTCCTGTCGATCCACGCCAATGCGAGCCGGAATTCGGACGCGCGGGGCATCGAAACCTACTTCCTGAACTTCGCGCTCAACCGGCAGGCCGAAGCCCTTGCAGCGCGGGAGAACGCCGGCTCGTCGAGAACCATGAGCAACCTGCCGGACATCGTCAAGACGATCGCGTTGAACAACAAGATCAACGAGTCGCGCGATTTCGCGTCGATGGTGCAGATGTCGATGTACGAGCGGCTGCGGCGCGCGAACAAGGAGGTGAGGAGCCTGGGCGTGAAGCAGGCGCCGTTCATGGTGCTCATCGGCGCGACCATGCCGAGCATCCTCGCCGAAATCTCGTTCGTCACCAACCGCCCGGAGGCAAGCCGGCTGCGCACGGGTTCCTATCGGCAGCAGATCGCCGAGGCGTTGTTCAACGGGGTCGTGAGGTATCAGAAATCGCTCAAAGGGCAGGCTGTGGCCGTGCGATAGATATCTTCAAACTGGCCCCGAGTCCCAATCGAACCACATTTCTTCCGCTGAACCGATACGGCGACCAAACGCTTGAGAATCTTGTCGAGATAGAAACGAGGATCAAGAGCGATGTCGGCGTGACTGTTGATCACTTCACTTCGTTTAAGGCGAAACGTGTTGGTGGAGTTCGTGCGAGGCACGCGATTTATTTTTTCACGGTCGTGCTTCATCGAGCATTCTTCTGGTCACTCGGTGTCTGCGGCTATGAGATCCTAAAAGGACACCGACTAACCAAGGACGTGCCGACCGTCACTGCGCCGCGAGGTCGTCGATTTACGATTCCAGCGAACGCCTTCACCAGGTTCGCCGGATTCCCCGCTCCGCCTCCAACGCGGGCAGCTTCGAAATCCATGAAGCTATAGTAGTCCGCAGGGTGAGGGTGCAGTAGCGTCAATGACACCGCTAGAATGCGACTGTCTGTCACCCCTTCTGTGAGGACCACAGTCTTGTTGCTGCGTGCCGCCGACGCGGCAGAGATCGCCCTGGTGAATGTGACTAGGTCTTCGTTCGCGTCAACGTCACCGCTCAACGCTAGTCACCGGAGCCTCGCGAGATCGCGCGCGTCACGATTCACCGCCGTTTCAGTCTTCTGGCCCCAAACAGAACAAGCCCCGAGCGGCGAGCCGGCCCGAATTGCGCGAGCTACCCCCTCAGGCGAGCATGCCCCGGGTCGGTGGGCGGAGCAATCAGATCGCGCCGCTTGTGCCTCCAGATGAAAATGCCTCCGACGATGAGGCCGGCCAGCGCGGCGGCGAGCATAATCACGCCGGTCAGGCCGACGGCGGCCAGAACGACGTCGGCCATGCCAATCTCAGGTGTGATTGGCGGCTGCTTGATGACGTCGACGACGATCGGCTGCGGCGGCTGCTGGAAAATCACAAATCGCAAATCGCAAATCACAAATTGAATGATTCGGCGTCGAGCGCCAGTTCGGCGAGCGTGCGGACGGCCACGCCCGTCGCGCCCTTCTGCTGAAACGGCTTGGCGTCGTCCGCCCACGCGGTCCCTGCGATGTCGAGGTGAGCCCATGGCAGCTCACCGGTGAACTCCTTGATGAAGAGCGCGGCCGTGATCGCGCCAGCCGGACGGCCGCCGGTGTTCGTGAAGTCGGCGATCTCGCTCTTCAACTGCTCTTTGTAGTCCTCGAAAATCGGCATCGGCCACGATCGGTCGCCGGCCCGGTCGGCGGCACGCCGTACGGCCTCCACCCATGACACGGGTCGGCCGAAGAGGCCACTTGTCGATTTTCCAAGCGCCACGACGCACGCGCCGGTGAGGGTGGCCACGTCGACGAGGTGCGTGGCGCCAAGCTGGCGCGCGTACCACAGACCGTCGCCCAGAATCAGGCGACCCTCGGCGTCGGTGTTCAACACCTCCACGGTCTTTCCGCTGGCACTCCGCAGGATGTCGCCCGGCTTGATCGCATGCCCGCCGGGCATGTTCTCGGTGGCCGGGATCACGCTGACGATCCGGACGCGGGCGCCCAGCCGGGCGGCGGCAATCGTCGCTCCGAGCACGGCGGCCCCGCCCGCCATGTCGTCCTTCATGCGGTCCATGTTCTCGGCCGGCTTGATCGAGATGCCGCCGGTGTCGAACGTAATTCCCTTACCAATGAGTCCGAGGACGGGCGACGCGGGCGCGCCCTTCGGTTCATGCCTGATGACGATCACCCGCGGCGGCTCGTGACTGCCCTTCGCGACGCCGAGCAGGAGGCCCATGCCGAGCTCGGCAATCCGACGCTCGTCGAGAATCTCCACGGCGAGGCCGGCCTCGCGCGCGAGCGCCGCCGCGCGATCCGCGAATACACGGGGCGTCAACGCGTTGCCGGGCTCGTTGGCCAGCTCACGCGCGAGGTTGCTGCACTCGCCCAGGATGCGCCCCCGCTCGGCCGCGCGTTCGAGGTCGGCGGCGCCCGACGCGAAGACGAGCTCCGCCGATTCCAGCCAGGTGCGCGGCTGGTCGTCGGTCTTGTACATCGCCCCGTCGAAATTGGCGAGGAGGATGCCTTCGGTCATGGCCTGCGCGGCACGAGCCCCCTCCAGACCCGAGTCCTGGCGGTGGAGCACCGAAAGGCGAGACACGCGCCGCTGGCGCGCGGCCAGGCCGGCCGTCGTCGCAATACGGCGAAGTCGCTCGGTGGAGAACTCGGTCCGTGGACCGGCGCCGATGAGCACCACGCGGCGGGGGCGCCAGTTGTCCCGGCCTGCGGGGGTGAAAAACAGGTCGTACAGTTTGCCGGTGAATTCCCCACTCTGGAACGCTCGCGAAACCTCGCCTCCCGTTGCGGCGTCCAGCCCGCCGACCGACGCGAAATCGTCCTTCTCGAAGACGGGAATCGCGAGCAGCTCACCGCTGCTCTCGGACGGCGGCCGTCTCGCGATCGAGACGGCCGGAACGGTGTGAACAGTTTGTATCAGTTCGGGCACTGCAACGTTCCCAGACGCGCAGAGCGCGCCAAAAAAAAGCGCGAGCCACTACGGGCTTCAGCCGTGCAGACCTTATGACCTATCGGGATTCAGGGCAGAGTCCCCGAGGTTCGCCCCCGCTTGACGAGGGCTATACAATGCGGACAAACCTTCCCCAGGGAACCTACCATGGTGCACCCACGACGCGCGCTCAGCATCGTCGCCGTGTTGGTCGCCTGCTCGCTCCTCACCGGGGGCGCGGTCAGGGCCCGTGGCGCCGCCCGCGAGAACGAGGGCAAGAAACCCAGTTTATCACTCAAGGCGACGCCGCCTATCGCGTTTTCACCCGCCCGCGTTCGTGCGGTTGCCGAGATTCGAGGGGGACCCGACGACTACGAGGAGTTCTACTGCCCGACGATCGAGTGGGAATGGGGCGACGGCACCAGCAGCGAAAACGCGTCGGACTGCAATCCCTACGAGGCCGGCAAGAGCTCGATCAAGCGCCGCTTCAGCGCCGAGCACATTTACCGCCTGCCCGGCAACTTCAGGGTAATGTTCCGCATCAAGCGCAAGGACAAGATTCTCGCGACGACCAGCACGAACGTGCAGATACGGCCGGGCGTCCGCGATCCTTGGTCCTGACAACCGGCTCCGGGCTGCAGACGTTCCTACGTAGGCCGCATCTTTATAGGCGTACAACAGGCGTACGTAGGCCGGGTCTTTAGACCCGGCAGTGGCGCCGCATCTAAAGATGCGGCCTACGCACGTCTGCGTGTACGTACGCGATGCAGTGCCCTGCGGTAACATGACGGCCGTGTCCGCCGGTGAGCCGACAGTGCACGTTGACACCGTCATGGCGGAGCTGCAGGAGCGCGTACGCGAGCGCCTGCGCGATGAATTGATCCGTCATGGCGGCTCACCTTCGATGGCCGACCCGGCCCTGTTCGCCGACGTCGAACGTCTGCTCCGCGCGGCGGTGGATCGCTCCAGCCCGCGTGCGCTGCTGATGCCCGAGCTCCTGGGGGATCCCGCCACGTGGCGGCTCGACACGGCCATGCGCTACAGCTCGCATCGCGGTCCCGGCGCGGCCGCCGGGCTGATCTTCATCAAGCAGCGCGTGCTCATGCCGGTGATGCGCTGGCTCTTCGAGTACAGCCGCGACAACTTCGTCCGCCAGCAGCGCGTGAACCAGGTGCTGTTTGCCTGCGTGCAGGAGCTCGCCATCGAGAACGCGGAGCTGCGGCGCGAGCTGCTTCGGCTCGTGCCGCGCCGCTCCACCGACGCCCTAGGCCAATCATGATTCATGATTCTTGATTCTTGATTCATGATTTTGTGGTTCGTGGATCGCAAAATCAGGAATCAGAATCAAGGATCGAGAATCAAGAATCATGAATTGAGAGGCCCGTTGAAGCTCGCGTGCGTCATCCATCGCTACGGGGCCGAGATCGCCGGCGGCTCCGAAGCGCACTGCCGTCAGATTGCCGAACGTCTGTCCGCCGCGCACGAGGTGAGCGTGCTCACCACATGCGCGCGCGACTACGTGACGTGGGCCAATGCCTATCCATCCGGCCTCACTGACGTCAACGGCGTGCGCGTCACGCGCTTTCCTGTCGCACGTCCCCGGAGTCTCAAGCTGTTTGCCGACCTGAGCGACGAGGTGTTCGGAGGACGCGCGGCTCCAGGCCGCGAGGAGGCGTGGTTCCGCGCGAACGGTCCCGACGCCCCGGGGTTGCTGGAGCACCTCCGCGCGCGCGGGTGTGAATACGACCTGGTGCTTTTCTGGTCCTATCGCTACTCCACCACGTATTTCGGCCTGCCGATCGTTGCTGAACGCGCCGTGCTCGTGCCCACAGCCGAAGAAGACCCGGCGATCGATCTCGACGTGCTGGACGGTTATTTCGCGCGTCCCGCGGGTTACCTGTTTCTCACGCCGGAGGAGGACGCGCTCGTCTCGGCCCGAGCAGGCCGGCGGCTCCAACCCTCGGCCGTTGTCGGCATCGGGCTCGAGCCGCCGACTGTCGCAGCCGACCGTTCCACGCTCGCCGATCTCGGGGTGCCGGACGTGTACGTGCTCTATCTCGGCCGGATCGATCGCAATAAGGGGTGTCACACGCTCTTCGAGTACTTCCAGGAGTATCTGCGCGACAGCCGCGTGGACACGACACTCGTCCTTGCCGGCCCGGCCACTATTTCGATCCCGTCACATCCCCGCATTCGTGCGCTTGGCTTCGTGTCCGATGACGTGCGCGAGGCGCTGCTCGCGCACGCCCGGGCGCTCGTGGTGCCATCGCCGTACGAGAGCCTCAGCATCGCATTGCTCGAAGCGTGGAACCACGGCGTCCCGGCGCTGGTCAACGCCGAATGTCGTGTGCTCGAAGGACAGGTGCGGCGTGCGAATGGCGGCCTCCACTACCATTCGGCGTGGGGCTTCTCGGAAGGTTTGTCGTTCCTGCTGACACGGGATGCCGAGGCTGCCGCGCTCGGACGTCAGGGGCACGCCTACGTGGATCGCGAATACCGCTGGCCGACGGTGATGGCGCGTGTAGAGGGGTTGCTCGACGCGGTCAGATCAGTCAGGAGTCAGGAGTCAGGAGTTAGGAGGAAGAGTGACAATTGAAGGCTAGAGGGATCGATTCAGCCGAAACAGCACCTGCAGCGACCGCGGAATGTCGTCCGCGCGCCAGCCGAACTCGACGCGCGCCGTTCCAACTTCGACGCCGACTCCAACCCCCGTGAGCCAGTTCCCTGTCGACCCGGCCAGCGGCCGCCCGACGCGCCCGGTGTCGATGAAGGCCAGTCCCGCTATCGCTGGCCGCCAGATGCTCTGACGCAGCTCGCCATTCAGCAGCAGCATGCTCTCGCCCGCAACGTCCTTGAAGCGGTAGCCGTGCACGCTGCCGATACCGCCAAGCGCGAACAGACGCTGGGGCGGTAGCACACCATCCGAGAAGCCGGCGAGAACGCGGCCGCTGAACACGCGCCGTGGTGATATCTGCAGCCATGTCCTCGCATTGACGATGTGCCGGGAGAAGTCGAAGTCGCCGGCGAACGCGGCAGGCGCGAACTCGGACCTCCATTCGATGCGTGAGCGGTGTTCCCCATCCAACGCCGAACCGAAAAGGTCGTCGAGGAGGTGACGCCGATACCGTTGGCCGGGCTGCTGCTCTGTCAGGCCGCCGGAGTCGAACGTGTACCCGACCAGCAGCGCGCGCAAGTCTCCTTCGAGCGCGGGCAGGTTCGGCCGAAACGCATGGTCGCCGCGGAACAAGCCGAAATCGGTCTCGTTCAGGAGCGAGCGCTGCGACTCATCGCGCCACGCCACCATCCACTCGTGCCGGCCGAGCGGACGCACGCCGGGGTCCCCAACGCGCGTCTTTCTGTCGCGGTCGCTCGCGACCGCGACCGGCCAGCGCTGGTTTCGCGGTCCGCCGGCGGCGGACCGCCTGGGGTGGAGGGCCGCATGCAACTGGAATCCCTTCCGGCGGTAGTAATCACGGAATGTGTTGCGGAACCCGAACGCGACGAGGCTCTGCTCGATTCCTGTCAGCCGCCACCGGTCGTCGGAGCCGGTGATGTCATGAAGCGACGCGCCCAACTGCAGGACGCCGTCGGCGAAGAACGGCCGCTCGAAACCAAACGTGTACCCGGCGCGTTCCGCGGCGAACTTGTACGAAACGTATCCGGCCCAATAGGAATGATTGAACCCTTTCGTGTCGAAAATCGTGCTCTGGAATCCGAGCGCGGGCGCAACGCCGTCGACCGGCGAGTACCAATCTTCGCGACCTTGTGTTCCAACGAACACGCCGCTGCGACTGCCGCGCGCCCGCAGGAACACCTGCAGGACGTGGCGCCCCTGGTCCCGATCCATCGCGAATGTCTGCCCCGGCCTCCGTTCGATTGCGCCGTGTGTCAACGCAAGGGCGTCCTCGAGCGCGCGCGTCGCCTGCATGCGGTTGAAGACATCCCCGGTCCGAATCGCGAACGCTTCCCGCAATCGCGCGGCAACCTCGGCGCTCACGCCGCGAAACTCGACGTCGTCGATCTGCCCCTCGTCGATGTCGATCGCGAGAACACCCGCGTCATCAATAGCAACCTTTGCCCGTCCGAACGTGTAACCGTCGCGCGCGTACCGCTGCTCGATCTCCCGCGCGATCTCCTCAGGAGGGCCGGGCAGGCGCGCCCCGGTCACGAGTCCGAGGCGCTGCTGCAGCTCGTTCGTCGTGTAAACCGACGCGCCGTGTATCCGGATGCTCTGAATCTTGGGAAGCTCAGGTTGATTCCCGGCGGCTGGGTTCGGGGGCTGGGCGAGGAGCGGGCCGGCGCACATCAGCAGCAGGCCGGCGAGCAACACCGCTCTCGCACCGACCTTCGCTGCACGTCTCACGGTGTGCGCTCCTCGGGGTCGGGGACGAGCTCGACAGGCCTGAAGTTTCCGTCCATCAAGCGATAGGCGCGAATCGTGGCGACGCTGCCTTCAATAACCGGGCCCGCAATCACGTAAAGGAATTCGCCGAAGGCTTCGGCCAGGTCGGTTGGCGAGGGCTCGGCGGCCGAACGCGGGTGGGAATGATACGCGCCGAGCACGGAAGACGAGGTGCCTCGGCATCGTTTTATGGCGGCGATGTAATCACGCGGATCGATTTCGTAGCGCCGCAAGGGATCGGCGGCGCAATTGCCTGCCGGCACGACCTCGTCTATTCGCCTGTCCGACCCTATAAGCAGCCCGCAGCACTCCCGCGGCGCTTCGGCACCGGCGTGGGCCGAGATGGCGCGGAGAACCTGCGGGCCGACACGGATGCTGGGTTGAGCCACAACAGCAAGGTCAAAGGTCAAAGGGCAAAGGGCAAAAGTCAGGTCAAAGGTTGAGGTTCACGTGTAGGTTTTAAGGTGCAGGTTGGGTGTACAGCCGACTTAGCCCTATGACCTGACCTATAACCTGACCTATGACCTGACCTTTGCCTTTTGACCTTTGACCTTTGACCTTCGTTAGGGCACCTCGATCACCATGGCGATTCCCATGCCGCCGCCGATGCAGAGAGCCGCCACGCCCTTCCCGCCGCCGCGGGCCCTCAGCGCATAGATGAGCGTGGTGAGAATGCGGGCGCCGCTGGCGCCGATGGGGTGTCCGAGCGCGATCGCGCCGCCTCGGGTATTCACTTTTTCCGGATCGAGGTTCAACTGACGCAGGACGGCCAGTGACTGCGAAGCGAACGCTTCGTTCAGCTCGAAGAGATCGATGTCGGATGCGTCGAGCCCGGCGCGATCGAGCGCCGTCCGCACGGCGGGCACGGGGCCCATACCCATGATGGCCGGATCGACACCTGAGGTGGCAAACGACAGGATACGGGCAAGCGGCCTGCGACCGAGCTTCCGCGCGCGCTCGTCCGTTGCGACGACGACTGCCGCGGCGCCATCGTTGATGCCTGACGCGTTGCCGGCGGTCACGCTGCCGTCCTTTTTGAACGCCGGGCGCAGCGCGGCGAGCTTCTCAGCCGTCGCGCCGGCGCGCGGGTACTCGTCGGTGTCGAAGAGGACGGGGTCGCCCTTCTTCTGTGGAATCGGAACCGGGACGATTTCGTCCTTGAACCAGCCGCTCGCAATCGCGGCCGACGCACGCCGCTGGCTCTCGGCCGCGAACGAGTCCTGGTCCTCCCGGCTGATGTCGAACCGCGAGACGATCTCCTCGGCCGTGATGCCCATGTGGCAGCCGCCCATCGCGCACATCAGCCCTTCGGCCAGCAGCGAGTCGGTGGCTTCGGCGTGTCCCATGCGGTAGCCCCACCTGGCCCCCTTCAGCAGGTACGGCGCGTTGCTCATCGACTCGGTGCCGCCTGCAAGGACCAATTCCGTATAGCCGGCCCGCGTCGCCTCCACCGCGTGCACCACGGCCTGAAGACCCGAACCGCAGACACGATTGACGGTTTCGGCCGGCACCTCCTGGGGCACGCCCGCTTTGAGTGCGGCCTGCCGTGCCACGTTCATGCCGGCGCCGGCCTGCAGCACGCAGCCGAGGATGACGTCGCCGAGATCCGTTGTCTCGACCCGCGCGCGACAGACCGCCTCGCGGATCACCACGGCGCCGAGATCAGCGGCGGAAAGGTCCTTCAACGCGCCGCCAAACGATCCAATCGGCGTGCGGCAGGCGCTCAGGATAACGGCAGGTTCTCTCAATTCGTGATTCATGATTCGTGATTCATGATTGTGATTTCCCATTTGTGCTTTGTCATCTGATTCGCGAATTCATGATCCCCAAATCCCCAAATCACAAATCACAAAATCACAAATGGTCTAGAACTTTCCTGGCTCTCCCTCGAGCAGCAGCGTTGCGCCCGTGGCCTGACGGACGGCGTCCGCCGTGGTGTCGGCCGCAATTTCCTTCAAGACGAGACCGCGCGGCGTGACCTCGATGACGGCCATATCGGTGACGATGAGCGACACGACCTTCATGCCGGTGAGCGGCAGCGTGCACTTCTTCAGGACCTTGTGACCGCCGTCCTTGGTCGTGTGCTCCATCGCGACGATGACCTTCCGCGCACCGGCCACGAGGTCCATCGCACCGCCCATGCCTTTCATCATCTTGCCAGGTATCATCCAGTTCGCGAGGTTCCCTTCCTCGTCCACCTCGAGGGCGCCGAGCACGGTGATGTCAATGTGGCCGCCTCGTACCATGGCGAAGGAATCCGCTCCGCTGAAGTAGGACGTGCCGGGCAGCTCCGTCACGGTCTCCTTGCCCGCATTGATGAGATCCGCGTCGAGCTGGTCCTCGGTCGGATAGGGACCGACGCCGAGCATGCCGTTTTCGGAGTGGAGCGTGATGTCGACGTTCGGCGGCACGTGGTTGCCGACGAGCGTCGGCAGGCCGATGCCGAGGTTCACGTAATCGCCGTCGCGCAGCTCACGTGCCACGCGGGTCACGATTCGTTCACGTTTATCCATACGTAGGTCAAAGGTCAAAGGTCAAACGTCAAAGGTCAGGTCAAAGGTTCCACGAAGGTCATAGGTTCAGGTCAAGGTCGAGGCAAAGCTGGAGGTCAAGGTCAGGCGTACACTGAGAACCTACACTGAGAACCTACACTGAGAACCTACACTGAGAACCTACACTGAGAACCTACACTGAGAACCTACACCGAGAACCTACACTGAGAACCTACACCGAGAACCTACACCGAGAACCTACACCGAGAACCTACACGTAAAGACTTACACCTACACATTTGCCCTTACCTTTGACCTTTGACCTTTGACCTTTGACCTACGCAAGCTGGTGCTTGCGTACAGTGCGTTTCTCTATCTTCTTCTCGTAGTGCGTTCCTTGCAGGATGTGCTTGACGTAAATACCCGGCGTGATGACGGTGTCCGGCTCGATCTCGCCCGGGTCGACGAGGTGCTCCACCTCCGCGATCGTGATCTTCGCGGCCGTCGCCATGACGGGGTTGAAGTTCCGCGCGGTCTTCCGGTACACGAGGTTGCCGACGCGATCGCCTCTGTAGGCTTTCACGAACGCGAAGTCTGCCCGGAGCGGCATCTCGAGCACGTACGCGTTGCCGTCGATGATGCGGGTCTCCTTCCCCTCGGCCACGAGCGTTCCGTATCCGGTCGGCGTGAAGAAGCCGCCGATGCCGGCGCCGCCGGCGCGAATCCGTTCGACGAACGTCCCCTGCGGGACGAGCTCCACCTCGATCTCGCCGCTGAGCGCCTGGCGCTCGAACTCCTTGTTTTCGCCGACGTAGGTCGCGACCATCTTCCGGATCTGGCGGGACTTGAGGAGGACGCCCAGACCGTACTCGTCGACGCCCGCGTTGTTGCTGATGATGGTGAGGTTTCTGGCGCCGCGCGCGTGAAGAGCTTTGATGAGATGCTCGGGAACGCCGCAGAGGCCGAAGCCGCCCACCATGATCGACGCGCCATCAGGGATCATCGCGACGGCTTCGTCGGCATTACGCAGCACTTTGTTCATGCAGTGATTATCCCGTTATGCGGCTTCCGACGCGAGGGCCCTGCATGCCGTGAAACCGCATAACGGCCGGGCGCGCCGGAGGAACGGCGTCAAGCCGTTCCGGTAGACGAAGGGCGCCAGGAAACACCGCACTGACCAGCCAGGACTCTGCGGGATATCAAGCGTCGGGCCCTGGCTGGTCAGTCGCGTCCTTCCATCAGATGATCGCGCCAGCGTGCAGCCTCCTCGAACAGGCGATCGAGCGTCTCCCCGTCGGTCAACCCGGCGCGCAGGCGCGTGAGCTGCTCGATCAGCGCGTCGAGCGCCGGTCCGATCCGATCCGCGTTTGTCGACACGATGTCGCGCCAGATGTCGGCAGGGCTCGATGCCAGCCGGGTCGTGTCGACCAGGCCTCGACCCGCGAGCGCCAGCGCGTCCCCGGCCCCGGTCCCGACGATGTCCATCAGCGCGCTCGCCGCCAGCTGCGGCAGATGGCTCAGGAACGCCAGCACCCGATCGTGCTCCTCCGGGCTCATCGTGCGGGGCGTCGCGCCGAGCGCGGTCGCGAAGGCAAACAGTTTTTCCAGCGCGGCACCCGCGCCGTCGGAGTGCGGGGTGAAGATCCAGGGACGGCCGGTGAACAGGTCGGGCCGGGCGAATGCGAACCCCCCGCGCGCCGCGCCGCCGAGCGGATGGCCTCCGACGAACGTGAAGCGCGCGGGAAGCGCGCGCGCCGCATCCACGATTGCCCGTTTGGTGCTCCCCACGTCGGTGACGAGTGCCTGCCCTGGGATGACCTCCCCGAGCTGGCCGAGGAGCTCGATGTTCTGCAGAACCGGCGCGGCAAGCACCACCAGGTCGGCTTCCGAAATCACGTACAGCTCGTCGGCCGCCACGTCGATGGCGTGCCGCACCATCGCCTGCTCGAGGACGTCCTTTCGATCGACGGCAATGACCAGGCTGGCCGGCCAGCTCTCCCTGACGGCAATCGAGATCGATCCGCCAATGAGGCCGAGACCGACGATGGCGATTTTCTCGAAGATCGGCGGCTGGCCCTGCGGACGCGAGGGCACCATCGGAAGCCGCCGATCCTGTTCGGGCATGTTGAACGAGCGAGCCTGTTCTGCCGACTGCCGGCTGCCTACTGCCTACTGCCTACTACCGTGCCCAGCCGCGGCGCGCGGCCGGCTCCAGGCAGATACTCCGGCCGATCGCGGGCGCGATGATCCGCAGCTCCGCCATCAGCCGATCGAACTGCGACGGGAACATCGACTGCGCGCCGTCGCTCAGCGCGTGGTCGGGATCATTGTGCACCTCGATGATGAGACCGTCGGCGCCAGCGGCGACCGCGGCCCGGGCCATGGCTGCCACCTTGTCGCGCCGTCCCGTGCCGTGGCTGGGATCGGCGATGACAGGAAGATGTGATAGCTGCTTGACGACCGGGATTGCGGAGACGTCGAGCGTGTTGCGCGTCGCGGTCTCGAACGTGCGAATCCCGCGCTCGCACAGGATGACGTCGGTGTTGCCGCCCGACAAGACGTACTCCGCCGACATCAGCCACTCTTCGATCGTCGCCGACAGGCCGCGCTTGATCATCACCGGCTTGCGCGCGTGCCCGAGCTCGCGCAGAAGCGTGAAGTTCTGCATGTTCCGCGCGCCAACCTGGTAGATGTCGGCATACCTGCCGATCAGCTCGATCTGATTGGCGTCCATCACCTCGGAGATCAGCTTCAGGTTGTGAGCGTTGGCGGCAGCCCGCAACAATTGCAGCCCCTGTTCTCCGAGGCCTTGAAAGGTGTACGGCGAGCTCCGCGGCTTGAACGCGCCACCGCGAAGCACCTTGGCGCCGGCTCGCTTAACGGCGGCCGCCGTGGCATGCACCTGTTCCTCGGTCTCGGCCGAGCATGGTCCCGCCATGACGATGACCTCGTCGCCGCCGATCCGCACGTCATCGAGCGTGATCACCGTGTCGTCGGGCTTGAACGTGCGGCTCGCCAGCTTGTATGGCGCGGTGATGCGGACCACCTCGTGCACGCCGTCGAGAATCTCGATGAGCGCGGGGTCCACCTTGCCCGTGCCGACGACACCGAGCACGGTACGCGTTGCACCCGAGGAGCGATGCACGTCCATGCCCATTTCGACGATGCGCGCGATGACGGCGTCGATCTGCGCGTCGGTGGCTCGCTCTTTCATGACCACGACCATGGCTCTCTCCTATCGTCTGCCGGCTCGGGGCTCGAGGGTCGGGGCTCGAGTCCTGATTCAGGTCCCAAGTCCCGAGCCCCAGGCCTCGAGCCTGATTTATCCTCGCCTCGGCGCCTCCCGCTCGGCGCGCCTTGCCTCGTCTATGATTCGCTCGAAGATACGGACCACCGCTTCCGCGTTCAGCGGTCCCGCCAGATCCGTGGCCGCCTTCCGTACCTGCTCCAGCACCTGCTTCTCGCGGTCGGGCTGGTAGATGGGCAGGCCCGCGTCGTGCTTCAACTGTCCGATTTCAACCGCGCACGCCACACGGACATTCAGCAATCGCACGAGCTGATCGTCGATGACATCGATGCGGCGCCGCAGGGTATCTATGGTCAGGACTTCAGCCACCGGACATACTCCCCCACACGCGTGGCGAGATCCGGCCGAGTGCCGGCCTCCGCGATGACGTTTACGAGCGCGCTTCCAACCACCGCTGCGTCGGCCCACCGGCCGACCTCGCGGACGTGCTCCGGCTTGGAGATGCCGAACCCCAGCGCCACCGGGAGCGGACTGATGGACCGGATCCGTTCGACCATCTCGCGAGCGCCCTGGGCCAGCGTGTCCCGCGCGCCGGTCACGCCGAGCCTCGAGATCGCGTAGAGAAACCCGCTGCCGAGGGCGGCCGCCTTGCGGATTCGCGCGTCCGTGGTCGTGGGGCTGAGCAGGAAAATTGTATCAATGTCGTGCCGGGCGAGCATCGCGTGGAATGCATCGGCCTCTTCGATCGGCAGATCGAGCATCAACACGCCATCTACGCCCGCCTCACACGCGCGCGCCGCGAACCGCTCGGCTCCCATCCGGAGGATCGGGTTCGCATAACTGAAGATGACCACTGGCGCATCGATCATCGGCCGCACGCCGGCGACGAGATCCAGTACTCCTGTGAGCGTCGTGCCGGCCGCGAGCGCCCGTTCCGTCGCCCGCTGAATCACGGGGCCGTCGGCAAGCGGGTCCGAAAACGGCACGCCAACCTCGAGGACATCCGCGCCGGCATCGTCGAGCGCGCGAAGCACCTCCGCGGATCGCGGCAGATCAGGGTCGCCGGCGGTGACGTAGGTGACGAGACCGGGATGCCCGTTGGCACGCACCCGCGCAAAGGTTGCCGCCAGCTCGCTCACGAACGCACCTCGGACACGCTTTGCACGTCCTTGTCGCCACGGCCCGACAGATTGATCAGAATCACGCTGTCCGCAGGCGCTTGCTGCGCGATGCGGATTGCCTGCGCGACCGCGTGCGCCGACTCGAGCGCGGGAATGATGCCTTCGAGCCGTGCCAGCGTTCGAAAGCCGTCGAGCGCTTCTGCGTCGGTGACATACCCGTACTCCGTGCGCCCCAAATCCCGCAGCCACGCGTGCTCGGGTCCGACGGCCGCGTAGTCGAGCCCGGCGGAGATCGAATGCGTCAGCTCGATGTTCCCTGCCTCGTCCTGCAGCACGTAGGTGCGCGTGCCCTGCAGCACTCCCGCGCTCCCGCCGGCGAAGCGAGCGGCATGACGGCCCGGCGCGATCCGCTCGCCGCCCGCCTCGACGCCGATCAACCGCACGTCGCGGTCCTCGACGAAGGCGTCGAACATGCCGATCGCGTTGCTGCCGCCGCCAACGCACGCCACGATCATGTCCGGCAGGCGTCCAATCTGCTCCAGGCACTGACGACGCGCCTCGCGCCCGATGACCGCCTGGAACTCACGGACCATCAACGGATAGGGATGGGGACCGAGCACGGATCCGAGCAGGTAATACGTGTCGGTCACATTGGTGACCCAGTCACGCATCGCCTCGTTGATCGCGTCCTTCAGCGTCCGGCTGCCGGAATCGACGCGGCCCACCGTGGCTCCGAGCAGTTCCATCCGCACGACGTTCAGCGCCTGCCGCCGCATGTCTTCAGCGCCCATGTAGACGTGGCACTGGAGTCCGAGCAGCGCACACGCGGTGGCCGTAGCGACCCCGTGCTGCCCCGCTCCGGTTTCGGCAACGATGCGCCGCTTGCCCATCCGCCTCGCCAGGAGCGCCTGCCCCAGCGCGTTGTTGATCTTGTGCGCGCCGGTATGCGCGAGATCCTCGCGCTTGAGCCACACACGCGCGCGGCCGGCGTGCGCAGCCAGCCGCGCGGCTTCGTAAAGCGGCGTCGGCCGCCCGACGTAATGGCGCAGCAGCGTGTCCAGCTCGGCCCGAAACTTCGGCTCCTGCCGCACCGAGAGGTACGCCTCCGTCAGCTCCTCGATCGGCGCAACCAGCGTCTCCGGCACGAATCGGCCGCCGTAGGGTCCGAAGTACCCGCGCGCGTCCGGATCGCGTCTGCCGAATATCGGGCGATCTCCAACGGCGTCGAGTTTCATCACAGGTGCCGCTCGAAGGCGGCACGCGCGTTCTCGAGAAAACGCGCGACCTTGTCGAAATCCTTCACGCCTGGCGCCTCTTCGACCCCCGATGAGACGTCCACGCCGTACGGCCGCACGGCGTCGATGGCTGCGCCGACGTTTTCCGGTGTCAGCCCGCCGGCAAGGACGACGCGGCGCTCGGCAGCAATACCGGCGGCCCTGGACCAGTCGATCGTCCGTCCCGTGCCGCCGCGCCGCACGGGGTCGTGCACGTCGAGCAGGATGAGCGTATCGGCCGGCCAATCCACCATCGAACCGTTGGCGTCGTCGAGCGCCGTCGCACGGAGCACCGGCCACGGCAGCGCCGGCGCGTAGGCCGGAGGCTCGTCGCCGTGTAGCTGAATCGCGGCAATTCCGGTCTGCGCCGCGATGCGCGTGATCTCGTCGATGGGCTGGTTCACGAAGACGCCAACCGCAATCACCGTCCCGGGCAGCTCGCGAATGATGCCGGCCGCGAGCTCCGGCGCGATGAACCTGGGACTCCTCGGCCAGAACACGAACCCGACCGCGGTCGCGCCATGCTTGACGGCGTGCAGCGCGTCGGTCAGCCGGGTGAGACCGCAGACCTTCGTGAACATCACATCACGCCGTCGCTCTCGCGCCGGTCCCATGCCGGCTCGCCGCGCGCGTCAACTCCGCGATCGCGCGCCGTGGATCCGGGTCGGTCATGAACCGCTCGCCGATGAGGAACGCACGATAACCATCCGGGATCAAGGCATCGAGGTCCCGGCGCGACCCGAGGCCGCTCTCGCTCACGGCGATCACACCCGCGGGGATCCGCCGCGCGAGCCGGTGCGATGCTTCGACATCCACCTGCAACGTGCGCAGGTTGCGATTGTTCACACCGATCAGGCGAGCGCCCGCGTCAACGGCCCGATCGACCTCCTTCTCGTCGTGCACCTCGACGACCGCCGCGAGCCCCATGGCCCATGCGCCTGCCTGGAGCGCCACCAGCGCGTCCTGCTCGAGCGCCGTGACGATGAGCAGGATCGCGTCCGCGCCGCTGGCGCGCGCTTCGTAAAGCTGGTACTCGTCGAGGATGAAGTCCTTGCGCAGGAGCGGGATTCGAACCGCCCGCCGGACCGCCGCCAGGTGCTCGAGCGTCCCGTCGAAGAACGTCGGTTCCGTCAGGACCGAAATGGCGGCCGCGCCGCCGGCTTCGTAGGCTCTGGCGATCGGCACGGGATCGTAGTCGGCCATCAGCACGCCCTTGCTGGGCGAGCGGCGTTTGCACTCGGCAATCACGTTGATGCGGCCGGGCTGTCCCAGCGCGGTCTCGAAGGCATGTCCGTCGGGCGTCGCCCCCTCGGCACGCGCCCGCAACGCACGCAGCGACTCGCGCCCGCGCCGTGTCTCCACGCTGCGCCTGGTGCCGGCGACGATCGCACGCAGGAGGTCCGGCGCGCTCATGCGACCGCCTCCGGCTGCGAGCAATCGATCATCTGATCGAGAGTCGACCGCGCGGCGCCTGAATCGATCGCCTCGGCGGCGCGCGCGAGACCGGCGCGAATCGACTCGGTGGCGCCGGCCACGAAGAGGCCGGCGGCGGCGTTGAGAAGCACCACGTCGCGTGCGGCTCCGCGTGTGCCGCTCAAGACCGACCGCACAATTTCCGCGTTCACCGACGCATCGCCTCCCTTGAGCTGCTCCGGCGTTCCCTTGACGACGCCGAAATCGGCAGGGTGGATGTAGAACGTATTCACCGCGCCGTCGCGAGCCTCGGAGACCTTCGTATACCCGGTCGTGGAAATTTCGTCGATGCCGTCGGCGCCGTGCACCACCCACGCGCGCGTCGAGCCGAGGAGGAGCAGCGAGCGCGCGAGGAGCTCCGTGAGCTCCGGTCGCGGGACGCCGACAATCTGCCGGCTCGGGCTCGCGGGGTTGGTGAGCGGGCCAAGCAGGTTGAAGGCGGTCCGGATACCGAGCTCGCGCCGCGTCTGATTGGCATGTTTCATCGACGGGTGAAACGTGGGCGCGAAGAAGAACGCGATGCCAGCCGTGCGGAGCGAGCGTTCCACGATTGTCGGCGGGGCGGCGATGTTGACGCCGAGCCGCTCGAACACGTCCGCGCTGCCGCACTGGCTCGAGACCGACCGGTTCCCGTGTTTCGCGACCGTCACTCCGCAGGCCGCGATGACGAGGGCCGCCGCCGATGAGATGTTGAACGTCCCCGAGCGGTCACCACCCGTGCCGCACGTATCGAAGACCTCGCCCGGCGGCCTGGTCACCTTCACCGCGTGCTCGCGCATTGTCCTGGCGAACCCGACGATTTCGGCGGGGCGCTCGCCTTTCATCACGAGCGCGGACAGAAGTGCCGCCAGCGACGCCGGAGCAGCGCGGCCGTCCATGACCTCGCGCATCGCGGCCGCGGCCTCGTCGGTCGTCAGATCCTCGTGCCGTACCAGCTTCTCGAGCAGCGCGGACAGCAGGCTCACCGGTTCATCTCCAGGAAATTCCGCAGAATCTTCCGGCCCTCGTTGGTCAGCACCGACTCGGGGTGGAACTGGACACCGTGCACGGGGAACGTGCGATGCCGCACGGCCATGATCGTCCCGTCCTCTTTGGTGCGCGCGGCGACCTCGAGCTCGTCCGGCACGTCATCTCCGGCAATGATGAGCGAGTGATAGCGTCCCGCCTCGAACGGCGCGGTGATGCCCTTGAAGACGCCGCGGCCGTCGTGGACGACCGTCGAGGTCTTGCCGTGCATCGGCACGTCCGCCCGGCACACGGTGCCGCCGTACACGAGCCCGATCGCCTGATGACCGAGACAGACGCCGAGCAGCGGCGTCTGCCGGCCGAAGCACTTGATCACGTCGAGCGTCACGCCCGCGGATTCGGGCCGACCCGGTCCCGGTGAGATGAGGATTCTGGCGGGCTTCATTTCGGCAATCTCGCCGACCGTGATCTCATCGTTTCGTTTGACGCGAAGCTCGGCGCCCAGCTCGCCGAGGTACTGGACCAGGTTGTAGGTGAACGAATCGTAGTTGTCGATCACGAGAATCATGATGCAATCCTGTAGGCCTCAGGGATCAGGGCTCAGGCTTCAGGGCCGTCCCAGGCACCAGGCTAAGGACAGGCCTGATGCCTGTGACAGCCCTGATACCTGAGGCCTGATCCCTGATGCCTACTACAATCCACTTTGCGCGAGCTCCAACGCCTGAATCACCGCCCGCGCCTTGTCGCGCGTTTCCTCGTACTCCGCAGCCGGATTCGAATCGGCGACGATTCCCGCGCCGGCCTGCACGTACGCCCGCCCGTTCTCGATCACCACGGTGCGGATGGCGATGCAGAAATCGAGGTTGCCTGCGAAATCCAGATAGCCCACAGCGCCCGCGTAGAGACCGCGCCGCTGGTTCTCGAGCTCGGAGATGATTTCCATCGCCCGCACCTTCGGCGCGCCCGAGACGGTGCCGGCCGGGAAGCACGCGACGAGCGCATCGAGCCGGTCGTACTCCTCGGACAGCTTGCCTTCGACGATCGACACCAGATGCATGACGTGCGAGTAGCGCTCGAGCGTCATGAACGTCGGCACGCGGACGGAGCCGTACTCGGAGACGCGCCCGACATCGTTGCGGCCGAGATCGACGAGCATCACGTGCTCGGCGCGCTCCTTCTCGTTGCGTTTGAGCTCCTCCGCCAGCCGCATGTCCTCGTCGTCGTTGCGACCGCGCGGCCGCGTGCCGGCAATCGGGTGCGTCTCGACGCGCCGTCCCTCGACCCGCACGAGCATTTCGGGAGAGGAGCCGACGATCGACCGGTCGCCCATCCGGATGAAATACATGTAGGGCGACGGATTGACGTGCCGCAGCGCACGGTAGACCGTGAACGGATCGGCGCCGATGGACGCCTCGAAGCGCTGCGACAGCACCACCTGATAGATGTCGCCGGCCGCGATGTGCTCCTTTGCCGTGCGCACCATCCGCTCGAACTCTTCGCGCGTGACGTTGGAGGTGACGTCGAGCGAGGCCGCCGAGGAGGGCTCGGCGCGCGACAGACCACGCTCGAGCTCGCGCCGGACGAAATCGATCTTGGCGCAGGCGAACTGGTAGAGAGATTCGAGCTCCTCGTCGCCGGTGATGCGGGCGTTCGCGATGATGAGGATCCGATGGCGCACGTGGTCGAAGGCGAGGACGGTGTCGAACAGCATGAACCCCGCCTCGTCCTGGATTTCTCGCGAAGACTGGAGCGTCACCGGCTCGAACCACGCCGCCGCGTCGTAGCCGAGGTATCCGACCGCGCCGCCGGTGAATCGCGGGAGCCCCGGGACGAACGGCGAGTGGAACTGCGCCATCAGCTCGCGGAGTGTCGTCACGAACGGCTTCTCGGATTCGGTGATTTGTCCGGCGCGGTCGAGGATCGTGTTGCCCCCGCGCGCACGCAGGATCAGGAACGGATCCTTGCCGAGAAACGAGTAGCGGCCGACCTGCTCGCCGCCTTCGACCGACTCGAGCAGGAACGCGTAATCGGAGTGTTCGGCAATCTTCAGGAAGGCCGACACCGGCGTCAGCAGGTCCGCAACAATCTCCTTGTACACGGGCACGAAGGTGCCTCGCTGCGCCAGCTCTTTGAATTCGTCGAACGTCGTGATCTGCATCGTCATCCTTGTGTTACGGGCTGCTCCGCTTGGAGCTCCGTCTCAATCGCTGTCCGCATTGCGCCTGGATGCGGCGCCCGTCCCGTCCACCATTCGAACTGACGCTCGGCCTGGGCGATGAGCATCGGCAGCCCGTTGAGCGTCGCACAGCCGGCCCGTCGCGCCTCGCGAAGCAGTCGTGTTTCCGCTGGCCGGTAGATCAGGTCGTAGATCAGCCGACCGCGGAAGGGACCGCCAGGCATCGGCGATTCGTCGGAATCGTTCACTCCCCCGAGAGGTGTGCAGTTCACGAGCAGATCCCAGGAGTCCGGCTGCGGAGGCCAATCGCCGATCGCGCCGGACACGAGCTTCGCAACCTCGCGTGCCTGGTCGCTATGGCGCGCGTGCACGGTGACGCGCGTGCCCTGCGACGCGAGCGCCACGACCACCGCTCGAGCCGCCCCGCCGGCACCGAGCACGGACGCGCGAACACCGTCCAGTGGTCTGCCGTACGCAGCCATCAATGGAGCCAGGAATCCGACCACGTCTGTATTGGTCGCGTCCCATCCGTCCTCGGTGCGCCGCAGCGTGTTGACAGCGCCCACGCGTCCGGCCGCCTCGTCTTTGCGGCGCGCCGCGTGGAACGCGTCGAGCTTGTACGGGATCGTGACGCTTGCACCGGCGAGGCCGATCGCGTCGGCAAACTGGAGAAAGTCGTCGAAGTCCTGCGGCTGGAGCGGTACGTAGACAGCATCGAGGCCCGCCGCTTCGAACGCGGCGTTGTGCATCGCAGGCGAGAGCGACAGAAGCGCCGCGCGGCCGACGACGCCGTACACTGCCCAACTCGAGCGAACCTGGCGAAACCGGAAGTCCTTGATCATGCGAGCGGCCGGTATCTGCCCCGGAGCGATCCCGTCGCCCGCGTACGTCCAGCAGGACCCGAAGTGCGAGGCGAGCAACCGCGTCGAGACGCCGGCCTGACCCATGGCAATGACGACCGCACCGCGGTCACGTGTGAGGGCGCGAAGCGGCAGCGCATCGCAGAGCCGGCGCGCCATCACGGCCACCTTGATGATCTCGGCGCCCGTGCCGCGCATCGCACGCACTCGATCGGTGAGATCGGCTGGAACCCCGTCGAAGTCGTGCATCGACAGCACAACACGCGCGCCGCTGCCGGACTGGACGAGCGTGTCGAACCCGGCGCGCCACTCGATGTCGACGTACTCGGCGCCGCGCTCGAGCGCCTCCTCGAGGATGCGCCGCCGATCGCTCTCGCTGCCGTCGAACCGGCCGCCTTCCCACCGCGGCCGGCAGGTGACGATCACAGGCCGCTGGCGTCCGGACAGGGCGCCTGCCACGTCAATTCCAGCAATGCCGTCGAGGCGCAGCTCAACCAGGTCCGCCTGCTGCGCTGCGTCACGAGCGGCGCGCAGCTCGGCCATCGTGCGGCCGGTGACGGTCTCGACGAGCAACGGGCTCTCAACCATGAATCATGCGCCAATCAACAAAAAAGCCTCTCCAGCGGCTTGCTGAAGAGGCTCTTGGAAGTTCGTCCGTTCTGCTTCGGTCGCGTCAGGCGCCCGGAGCCGCCCCTTCAGCTCCACACCCATACCAGCGCCAATAGATGGCGTAGCTGTGGAGGCGGGGGGTAAATCGGCTCGACATGGATAACTTACCGAGGAAAAGGCACATTAACCCAGCACCGCGCGAGTGTCAACCGGTTGTCGTTCGTTGTCGTTCGTCGTTGTCGTCGTAGACCCAGTGTCTTTTTGGCGCGCTCCGCGCGCCTCGCCCGTTGTGCGGTCGCACAACGAGTACAAAATTCGCGTGTGTGGCCGCATAACCGGCTAAAGACCCGGCCTACGTCCGGGCGACCCGGCCTACGTACACCCGGATCAACGCCCGATAAATCACGGTAGGGGCTTGCAGTTTCAGCGGTTTACCCGTATTTTGGAGTGGCTTCGAACAAGAGTCGCCGGCGAGCAGCACGACTACAGCAACGACTCTTCCATTTTCAGCACGCCGGGTCGGCCTGGCGTAGGATTTTCCTACATGACGGTCCGAAGTTTCGCCACGCTCACCGCGCTCCTCCTGTCGAGCATCGTGTCCATCCCGGCGGCGACCACGATATTCCCCGTCGATGAGCTCAGGCCCGGCATGGTGGGGATCGGCCGCACGGTGTTCGAAGGCGATCGGCTGGACGAGTTCAAGGTTCACGTCCTTGGCGTGCTTCGAAACGTCATCGGGCCAAGACGCAACCTGATTCTGGCAAGGCTCGAAGGCGGCCCGCTGGCCAACACGGGTGTCATCGCGGGAATGAGCGGGAGCCCCGTCTACATCGACGGCCGGCTCGTCGGCGCGGTCTCGTACTCGCTTGGCGCGTTCTCGAAGGAACCTATCGCCGGGATCACCCCCATCGACGAAATGATCGAGGCGACCGCGAGCCCCGCGCCGCGTCGTCAGGCGGCGCGCGTCGAGCTCCAGATGCCGCTCACGCCCGACAGTCTGCGCGACTCGCTGCGCGCGGCGTTCTCGTGGGTGCGCCCGTTTGCGAACAGCCCGTCCGACGTCCAGTTCTTCGGGGGCGACGGCCGATTCGACGCCGGCATCGGGACCATGTTGCGCCCGATCGCGACGCCGCTGACGCTTGGTGGCTTCGATCCGATGACCATCGAGCCCTGGACAGTTGCGTTCCGCGAGCAGGGCTTCGTCCCCGTGATGGCCGGCGGAGGCGCGCAGTCGGCGCCGACCACGAAGAATGAGCCGCTGCGGCCCGGCGATCCGGTTGGCGTGGCGCTCATGAGCGGCGACCTGGAGATTGGCGCCACCGGGACCGTGACGCACGTGGACGGCAATCGCGTGTACGGCTTCGGCCACCCGTTCTACAACCTCGGTCCGACGCAGATCCCGATGACCCGGGCGTACGTGCACGCGCTGCTGCCCAGCCTGTTCACGTCGATGAAGATCGCCAGTACCGGTGAGGTGATCGGCACTGTCCAGCAGGACCGCGCCACGGCAATTGCGGGCACCCTCGGACCGGGCCCCGCGCTCATTCCGATCACGCTGACGCTCACCTCGGACCGCGGGCAGAAAAAGACGTTCAAGATGGGGATCGTGAACGATCAGATGTTCACGCCGCTGCTGGCCTACATGTCGATCGTCAACACGCTCGGATCGTACGAGCGGCAGTACGGGTCGGCCAGCTTCGCGGTTCGCGGCAGCGCGACCCTGAAGAAGTACGGCAACGTCGCTTTCGAGGATCTGTTCACGGGTGACCAGCCGTCGGTGGCGGCGGGCGCGTACATCGTGGCGCCGATCAATTTCCTTCTGCGGAACGCGTTTGAAGACGTGGAGATCCAGTCGCTCGATCTCGAGATCGACTCGAGCGAGCAGCCCAGGACCGCAACGCTCGAGCGCGTCTGGGTAGATACCGTCCGGCCGAAAGCGGGAACCACGGTGCCGCTCAAAGTGTTGCTGAGGACCTATCGCGGCGATGAGATCACCCGGACGCTTCCCGTGCAGATCCCTTCCAACGCGCGTGGCAGCTTGTCCATCATGGTTGCCGACGGTACTCGTCTGTCGCAGTGGGAATCGCGTGAGCTGCACCTTCAGCCGCTCCAGACGCGTGACCTCCCGCAGATGATTCGCGTGCTCAACAACACCCGCAAGAACAACCGGCTTTACGTCCGGCTGATCACGCAGGATGGCGGCGCGATCGTGAAGGGGGAATCGCTCTCGTCACTCCCGCCGTCGGTGCTGGCTGTCATGGAGGCCGACCGCAATGGCGGGAGCTTCAGCCCGCTCCGGAGCGCGCTGCTCGGCTCGTGGGAGCTCCCGATCGATCATGCCGTCCGGGGCACGCGGACGCTGACCCTCGACGTCGAAGACTGAGCGCGGCTGGGGTCAGTTGAGTCGCCTACCCATTCGTCATTCGTGATTCGTGATTTGCCGATCGCGAATCATCGACCCATCGCGAATCATGAATCACGAACAGGTCATCCGCGCGTCTTAACACGCGGATGACCTGTACCGCATCCCCCCTCGTGCACCCTGTCCTTGCAAGCGATAGAGTAGTACCCATGACTCAGCGGCTATCGCACGGTGCCATCGCCGTGCTCATCATTGGATCCAGTGTCGTCGCGGTCTCGGCAGCCGCTCCAAGCTTCTGGCAGGTTGCCACGCAGGCGGAGTTCCTGAAGGGCGAGGTCGAAAATCTCTCGATCGACGGCAGCGGACGCCTGATGCTCGGACCGTCGGCCAGGACCGTCTACGAATCGAGCGCGCCGTTCCTGTGGACGATGATCGCCTCACCGGATGGGACGCTGTTCGTCGGGAGCGGCAACGAAGGTCAGGTGTTCCGTATCGACCCCGCGGGGAGAGGGTCGGTGTTCTTCAACGCCCAGGAGCTCGAGGTCCACGCGCTGGCACTCGCGCCGAACGGGGAGCTCTACGTCGGGACATCGCCTGACGGCAAGATCTACAAGGTCGACGCGAAGGGGACGGGCACCGTCCTCTTCGATCCGCCCGACAAGTACATCTGGGGTCTCGCCGTCGACAAGGCCGGCACTCTCTTCGCGGCGACCGGCGACAAGGGCGTGGTTTACAAGATCACTCCGGACGGCAAGGGCGAGCCCTTCTATCAGACCAAGGCCACCCACGCCATCGCGCTGGCCTTCGATCGCGACGGTCGGCTGATCGTCGGCACCGAGTCGCCCGGGCGCGTGTTCCAGGTCGATGCGACCGGCAAGCCATTCGTGCTGCTCGACTCTCCTTTCAACGAGATTCACGCGCTGCGCGTCGATCCGGATGGCGTCATCTATGCTGCCGCGGTGAGCGGGCGGCCGGCACGCTCCGAGGGTCCGCCGGCGCGCGTGACGCTGGAGCCCACACCACCGCCGACGCCAGTCGCATCGGTCTCGACCGAGATTACGGCGATCGCCATCGCGGACGTCTCGGTCAGCGCGAGCGCGAACCCGACACCGAGCTCGCGCTCCGCCGGCACGGCGGCCGGCGCGGTCTATCGGATCATGCCCGACGGCGTCTGGGACCAGGTGTGGGAATCACGCGAGGACGCGCCGTACGACATCGGCTTCGAGCCTGACGGCAGCCTCCTGGTTGCGACGGGCAACAAGGGCAAGATCTTCCGGCTGTCCGGCGACCCTTTCCAGGCGACGCTCGTCACGCGCGCCAACGCGCAGCAGGTGACGACGGTGCTGCGCGATCGCCTGGGCACGCTCTACAGCACGTCGAACCCGGGCAAGGTGTTTCGCCTCTCGGCGGCGCGTGCCGACCGCGGGACCTATGACTCGGACGTGCGCGACGCCCAGACCGTGGCCCGGTGGGGCTCGCTGAAATGGCACGCCAGCGTACCGCAGGGAGCGTCGGTCGACATCTTCACGCGCTCGGGAAACACGCGAACGCCGGACGATACCTGGAGCGCGTGGTCCGAACCGTACGCCAACGCGGAAGGCTCGCCGATCAGCAGCCCGCGCGCGCGCTACCTGCAGTGGCGCGCGGTGTTGACCGCGGGTCGCGGCGAGTCGCCACTTCTCACGTCGGTCACCGCGGCCTACCTCCAGCGCAACCTGCGACCGAGGGTCACCTCGGTGACGATTCATCCACCAGGAACGGTGTTCCAGAAGCCCTTCTCGACCGGAGAGCTGGAGATTGCCGGGTTCGACGGCGAGATTGCGGACCGGCGATTGACGCAGGCCTCCTCGACGGGAAGCCAGTCAATGTCGAGCGGGCCGGCACTGGGCCGCCGCGTGTATCAGAAGGGATTGATGACATTCGTGTGGCGCGCCGACGACGAGAACGGCGACGAGCTCCAGTACGACTTCCTGTACCGCCGGGAGGGCGAGACAACCTGGAAGGTACTGAAACGGGGGCTGACGGATCCGATTCTGGTATGGGACACGACCTCTGTCCCGAACGGCACCTATATCGTGCGTGTCGCCGCCTCCGATGCCGCGTCCAATCCACCGGGCACGGCCCTGACCGGCCACATGGACAGCGTGTCGTTCGACATCGACAATTCGCCGCCCACCATCACGATTACGAGCGTCCGCCGCAACAACGGGCGGACGACCATCACGTTCGACGTCCGTGACGAGAATTCGGCCGTGCAGAAGGTCGAATATTCGCTCGACGGCGACCGATGGCGGGCGATTTACCCGAAAGACGGGATCGCGGACTCACGGTTCGAGCAGTATGAGCTGACGCTGGAGGGAGAGGCGGGATCGCGCGGCGTCGTGATCCGCGCGACCGACGCGCTCAACAACGTTGCGAGCGTGCGGGGAGAAGCGCCCGGCGCATCAGACCGGCGTTGAACGGCGCGCGGTCCGAGGTTTGTCTCCTGGCGGCGTCGTGTAGATTTCGGCGCCTGGCGGCCCCGGGTAGACTCCCCCGCCTGATGGCGTCAGGCGGCTTCGGCGCCACTGCAGCATCTCGCGCTCCAGCGCATGGGGAGTGCCCTTGACGGTCGTGCGCGCCAGCAGCCACACCATGTTGACGGCGACTGGGGCGCCACCGGCCGCCTGCGCCGGTTCGAAGCGCGACTGAGAGACCGCGTCGAGCATAGCCGATACTTCGTCCGCGTGCGCCGCAGCCTCGCGAAGGCGAGCGCCATCATGCTCCAAGACGAGCAGCTCGTAATTGGCCACCCGGCCTTCCTGCGTTACGACGGCAGCCAACGCATAGACCGCTTCGTCTTCGCTGATCTGATCCAGCGGCAGCGCACCGTCGAGCGCCCTCGGGGCGGAAATGCTGCCGTCGAGGCGGACCGGGTTGCGGTCCGAACCCGGATTCGCGAGCAGGTGAATGACGTCGGCCAGCGAGTCGGGACGCTCGCTGCTTGCGGCGTGCAGGACGCCGACAGTCAGGAAAATGCACGCGGTGAACGCGGCACTGGCGCCGAGGCCCGCCCAGAGCAGGTGGAAATCCTCGAAGAGTCCGCGGAGACGTGCGGGAAACGCCTGCTCGCGCTCGGCACGGATCCGGCCCAACACGCCAGCCTGAATCGCGGCAAGCTTGCGGGCATCGTCGACCGATACGCTTGCCGAGCGATCGCGGATCGAGTCCCCAATCAGCCGGAGGTCTTCCACGTGGGCGGAGCACGTATCGCACCACCGCAGATGCGACTCGAGCGCCACCTGTTCCGTCATCGGCAGCTCGTCGTCGACGAACGCCTGGAGCATCTCGCGCGCGGCGGGGCAGCCAAGGTAGGGAATCATGGCTGCAACCCCAGGAGCTCGGCGCGCAGCGCCTGGCGGGCGCGCGTCAGCCGCGACTTGACGGTGCCCACGGCGATGCCGAGCGAGAACGCAATTTCGTCGTAGCGGAGGCCGTCGATTTCCCGGAGTACCATGGCCGTGCGCTGGTCGAACGGCAGCTTGTCGAGCGCCCTCCATATCCGCTCGACGGACTCCTTTCGTGCCAGCACGCGGTCCGGCGATGCATCGGCCTTCGAGGCGAAATCACCGAACTGCTTCAGATGCTGGTCGAGCGAGCACTGGTCGGAGCGATGCCGACGCCGCCACCAGCGTTGGCGGTTCCTGGCCTGGTTCACGACGATCCGGTAAATCCAGGTACGAAGGGCGGAGTGCCCACGAAAACTGGACAATGTGCGAAAGACCCGGAGAAATACCTCCTGTGACAGGTCCAGAGCCTCGTCACGGTCTCCCAGGAGGTGGAGCGCAAGGTTGTAAACCATGCGCTGATGGGCGGCGACGAGCTCGCCGCAGGCCGATTCGTCGCCAGCTGCACAGCGCTCGAGGAGCGCGGCTTCGCGGCTGTCGACTTCCGACCAGCTAATCGCGCCAGCGTTTTTCACCAGTTCTCCGGCGTTGAGCGGTTGCATGCAGTCTAGCACCGTTGCGCTGGTTTGCAGCCCGTGGAGTCCTGGGCGGGTTCGGATCCTTGTCACGTTAGACCCCGATGCGGCCGGAGAGTTCCGCTATAGTTGAGGTCGGTCATGAAGCGGACCTTCCTGCTGGTCCTTATCGTGTCGGCGGCGGTTGTCGGCCTCGTGCTGGCCTGGTACGCAGTGAGGCAGGACCGGGAATTCCAGCGGTTAATCGCCCTTGGCGACGCGTCGCTGGCCCGGGAACAGACCTATGTGGCGATCGAGGCCTTCAGCGGCGCGCTGGCCCTGCGGCCCGAGTCCATGGTGGCCCACCTCAAACGGGGCGACACGTATCGGCGTCGCGGTGAACTAAGTGCCGCCCTGCGGGACCTGCGGGATGCGTCGGCGCTCGACCCATCGGCCACGCGTCCGCTCGAGCTGCTCGGGGACGTGAATGTGACCCTGGGACGCTATCAGCGGGCGACCGAGCATTATCGGCGGTTCATCACGCTCGATGACCGTTCGCCTCGTGTCCTCTACAAGCTCGCCCTGGCATACCATCGGTACGGCCAGGCGGCGGCGGCCATCGATCCGCTGCGGCAGGCGGTGGCGATCGACGATCGTTTCGTCGAAGCGCATTATCTGCTGGGACTGTGCCTGCGCGCGAGCGCGCGTGTCGACGAAGCGCAGCGCGCCCTCGCGAAGGCGATCAGCCTGAATCCGGCATTCAGCACGGCGCGCGAGGAGCTTGCAGACCTGTACACGTCGATCGGGCGACCGCGTGACGCTATCGAACAGTTCGAGGCGCTTGCCGCGCTCGAGCCGACGCGCGCGGAGCGGATGGTCAGCGTGGGGCTGGCGTACGCGCGCATGGGACGGACGGAAACCGCGATCCTGACGCTTGGACGGGCAGCGGAACGATACGCCGAGGAACCGGCCGTCTACACGGCGCTCGGACGTATCTGGCTCGAGTCGGCCGAGCTGCGCAACGACCCGGTTGCGCTCAGCAAGGCGCTCGAAGCCCTGCAGCCGACCGCCAGCCGCGTGGCGGCAAGCAGCGAATCGCTCGCCCTGTACGGCCGTGCGCTCTTCCTGTCGGGCGATGCGGAGGGTGCGGAGCGCATGCTGCAACTGGCCACCACGCGCTTCCCCGTGGAGCCGGTCGCGTTCCGGTATCTCTCCGCCGCGGCCGAGCGGCTCGGGCACCCGCGCGCCGCGCGTGACGCCCTCATCAACTACGTCAGCCTGTCGAGCGATGCCGACGATGCGCGGACGCTCGCGGCGCAGATTGCCGACCTGTCGCTGCGGATGGAGGATGCCGTGACGGCGCTCAGTTGGGCCGCACACGCGGTCGAGGGCCCGCACCCCGACGCATTCTCGCTCGGGCTACTTGCCGACGCCCAGTGGCGTACCGCTCACGAGACCGAGGCCCGCGCCACGCTCGCCCAGGCCCTCGCCCGCGACCCGGAGAACCGGACGCTGCTGCGGCTCGAGCAACGGTTCGGGCTACCCAGACGATAGGTACAAAACCTCGAAGATTGAGAGTTCGACTTAGGGCGTCACCACCTGAACCACGGTCCGCAACCCCGGGGTGAGTGGCCCGTGCCGAATCGCGTCTCGCGCTATGCTGACGGAAACGCGAGGTGGGTTCCTCGATGACGATCAATCCTTTCGAGGTGAGCAAGATTCGTCATGTGTCACAACGTTGGACGGAGGCGGTGGCCCTGGCAGATGTCGAG
>DASYQV010000031.1:0-25831 GCA_036005125.1 Vicinamibacterales bacterium | reverse complement strand
CCGCGTGTACATGGTGACATCGGATGCGCATGTCGTCGCCCTCGACGTAAAAAAGGGCACCGTCGCGTGGGACCATGCCGTTGCCGACCCGAAGGGCGGCTATCGAATGACCGGAGGGCCGCTCGTCGCCAAAGGTAAGGTCATGGTCGGGACGACGGGCCGGGCGGCGGGAGGTAACTTTATCGCGGCGCTCGACGCGGACACCGGACAGGAAGCGTGGCGGTTCTATACCATCGCGCGTCCGAACGAGCCAGGCGGCAACAGTTGGAACGGCTTACCGCTCGAGAAGCGGAACGGCAATTCCGTCTGGATACCCGGGAGCTACGATCCGGTCCATAACCTGGTGATTTTTGGCACCGGCAACACGTACGATACCGGCCCGCTCCGGGACCTGGTGAAACAGGAAGGCATCACCAATGATGCGCTGTATCAGGATTCCACGCTGGCACTCGATCCGGACACCGGCAGGCTGGCCTGGCATTTTCAACACCAGGCGAACGGCCAATGGGATCTGGATTGGGCGTTCGAACGCCAGGTGATCCCGCTGTCGATCAACGGCAACCTGAAGAACGTGGTGGTGACCGGCGGCAAACAGATGATTTTCGATTTCGTCGACGCCGAAACCGGCAGATACGTGGCCTCGATCGACCTGGGGTTGCAGAACGGGGTCACCGCGATCGACCCGAA
Source organism: Vicinamibacterales bacterium (assembly GCA_036005125.1). Classification (GTDB taxonomy): domain Bacteria; phylum Acidobacteriota; class Vicinamibacteria; order Vicinamibacterales; family UBA2999; genus DASYQV01. Next base: position 25,144 of record DASYQV010000031.1, on the reverse strand, counting down.
GACCGGAGCCAAAACCGTCGATGCGAGCCTCATTCCTGGCGATGGACAGACCAAGATGGTGTGTCCGCACGTGAGTGGCGGTCGCGGCTGGCTCCCCACTTCGTACGATCCCACGACGAAGATTCTCTATGTGCCTGTGGTGGAGGTCTGCATGGATCTCGTGCCGGTGGCGAAGGGCGAGCGCGGCAGCCTCTCAACGGGTGTCCGCTGGATGGTTCGACCCAGGCCGGACAGCGATGGGAAATACGGGCGCCTGCAGGCGATCAACATGGAGACGAGGAAAACTGTGTGGGTCAATCGCCAGCGTGCTCCGGTGACAAGCGGAACGCTCGTCACTGCAGGTGGTGTGATGTTTGCCGGGACCGTCGACCGGGTCTTCGCCGCCTACGACGCCCTGACGGGCGTGCAGCTGTGGAAGGCTCGTCTCAATGACGTTCCGAGTTCCGCGCCTATCAGTTTTGCGTCGAATGGTCAGGAATACGTGGCGATGGTGGTCGGCGCCGGCGGCTATCAATCCACGACTTACAATGCGCTCGTCCCGGAAATTCAGAATCCGCCGGATCACGGCGCGGCCATCTGGGTATTCGAGGTGCCGACGAGAACGGCAGGGAGGGCAACACGCTGAGCAGTCCCTGGTCCCGGAATTCCACTTGAGTTGCGTTACACGATGCCCGAAGGCCACGGACGCTGGCGTCGGCGAACGGGACCGGCGCCGCGCCGCCGTGGCGGACGATTTGATGAGCTCGTTGCCCGTGCTGGAACTCAACGGGCAGAAGCCCTTGGTTTGTTGAGCGCGTCGCAGTGATCACCGAGTGCGCCCCCGCCGCCACAGTAGCTCACGTCCTGAATCTGAACGCGAATGCCGTCGGGATCCGAGAACATCAGCTCCTCGGCAGGCGGGCTCGAATCCGCGCGCCGTCGAACGCTCGCCTTGATCCCGTGCTCCGCGAGCATTTTGACCACGCGATCGGCATTGAAGCCTTCCATCCCGACACAAAAGTGGTCGAGTCGCCCGCCGGCCGCCCCGCCCCGGCCGAAAGCGAGGAACTGCGGCCCATCGCCAATCGCGAGCACAGGAATGACCGGCTTGCTCCAGTCGGCTTCGACCCCCTGATTCGCCTGCATCCGCATCCCGTGAACCCGCTGGTAGAACGCGATGGCGCGGGGCACGTCTGAAACCATCACCGTCAGATGATTCAGGGTGCGAACCGGAATCGGCGGCGGTGCACCCGCGAACTTTGGCGCGGCCTGGTGCTGGCAACGACTACCGAGCACGCCCGATCCGCCACAGTAGCTGACATCTTGAATCTGCACGATGATGTTGTCGGGATCGCTGTACTTCAGCTCGGCGACGGCCGGATCCGCATCCGCACGCATCCGGATAGTTCCCTTGATCTCGTGCGCCGCGAGCATCCTGATGATGCGCTGCGCATCGAACCCGTTCACGCCGAATCCGAAATGATCGATCCGGTCGCGGCCGCTGGCACGCCCCGGCCCTTCGTTGAACGAGATGAATTGAGGCCCCGCGCCAATCGCGAGCATCGGAATGACCCGTTTGTTCCAGTCAGCCTCCACGCCTTGCATGCCCGCCAGAGGCAGCCCGAACACTCGTTGGTAGAACTCCAGTGAGCGCTGGAGGTTCGACACGACCAAGTGGACGTGATTCAAGCTGCGGACATGGATCGCGGGCGCCCCGCGTGACTGCGCTCGCATCAGCGCGCTGCGTGCCGGCGCCGCCATGACGGCACCCACCGACAAGAGAAGATCCCTGCGGTTCATGTCGCACCTCACATGCGACAGAGTGGCACGCATTCACCTCACGACAGTAATTTCTCCCTGCTGCCAGGGATGACTCTCGCATGTGTACACGTACGTCCCCGGCGTATCGAACTGGATTGAGCCGCTCGCTCCGGGCGCGATCGCCCCGGTGGTCCATGTCTGCTGACGAACGGCGACCGTGTGCGGTGCGTGGCCAGTGTTCTTCCAGGTCACTCGCGTGCCCACCCGCACCCTCGCCCGCCGTGGCTCAAACGTCTCGTAATCGTCTACGCGCAGGCCTGGCGGTCTGATGGTGTCCTTCTCTCGCTCACTGAAATCGATGGTGATGTCGCTCGTCTCGACAACGACCCCGCGGAACGTCCGTACCAGGGATGGCGGCGGTGGCGGATTGAGCGGTAGGACCGTGCCGCCGAGTTTATACGCCCAGACCATGTCCCCAGTCGATCGGTCTGTCTCGCCGCCGCTTGCCACAACGGCGATGTACTGTTCGCCGTCCACTTCGTAGGTGATCATCGGACCCGCGTCGGCGCCCACGGAGCCAGTCTGAAACTGCCACAGCAGTTCTCCCGTCTTGGCATCGCGGGCCTGGACGTTTCCGTCCCCCTCGCCGTGGAACACCAGGTTCCCCGCCGTGGCCAACATGCCGCCGCGGTGCGCCTTTGGATACGGTGATCGCTGCTGCCAGACGATCTTGTTCGTGCGAGGGTCGATGGCCGTGATCAATCCATAGAACTTCTGACCCGGTTCGTTATGCGAAATGCCGAACCGCGTCACCCAAAACGGGTCGACGGATGATGCCACGTAGAAATACCCGGTCTGCGGGCTGTGGGCCATCGGCGCCTGCCGGGCCCCGATGTAGGGCGCCATTACGTTCGGCTCGTTGAGGGGCACGAAATAACACCCTGGCTTGAACCCGGGCGGCATCAGCCACGGCTCAATACAATTCGGGACCACCTGATCGCCACCGACCGGAAAGGGCTGCGTGGGCGTCGTCAGCTGAAAGGGATCCTGAGGGACGGGACGCTCTTCGATCGGCAGCAGCGGCGATCCATCGACGCGATCGAACAGAAACAGGTACCCGTCGGTGCGCATGACGGCGATCCCTTTGCGCGGTCGTCCGCCAATCGTCGTGTCATAGAGCACCACGGGTGTGGGCACGTCCATGTCCCAGATGTCATGACGTACGAGCTGGAAATACCACCGAGGTTTGCCTGTCTTCAGGTCGAGTGCCACCACCGATGCGTTGAACAGCGCGTCGCCCGGTCGCAGGTCGCCCGCATGTGACGGGTGCGGCCCCGGATGCTGCGTCGGATGCTGCCCGCCGACGCCCTTGGGATCGCCGTTCGCGTTGCCGGTGCCGATGTAGACCAGTCCCAGCTCAGGGTCGACAGCGGCCGGGCTCCAGACGGCACCGCCGCCGGCCCGCCACATCTGGTTGTCCGGCCACGTCTCGAACCCGGGTTCGCCCGGCCCGGGGATGGCGTAAAAGCGCCACATCTCCGTGCCTGTTCTCGCGTCAACAGCACTGATCCCGCCCCGCCGCCCGAAATCGCCACCCGAGAGCGATACGAGCAGCACGCCGTTGGCATAGGTCGGTGCCGAGGTAATCAGCGCAGGCTGTCCGTGGGCGGGATCCGGCGTAAGCGTGTGCGCCCACACCCGTTTCCCGCTCTCCACATTGATGGCGCTGATCGTTCCACTGATGCCCGCCACGAACACAAAGCCGAAATCGGCGCCGACGGCGACGCCTCGTCTGGCCGGCGTCTCCGTGAGCTCGGATACCCAGAGAAGTTGGCCCGTCTTCGCGTCGAGCGCGGTCAGCTTGCAGTTCAACGTCGCCACGAATATCCGACCGTTCGCCATCGTGACCGCGGTCTGGTTCGTCGGACCGGGAAGCCGGGCCATCCACGCGCCACCGAGCGCTTTGATATTGCTCGCCGTGATCTGCGCCAGCGTCGAGTACCGCTGGTTCGTCAAGGACCCTCCGTAGAGCGGCCAGTCGCTCCTCGACCGCATTTGCGCGCTCGGCGGTGCCACCTGACGCGGTGCTCCGGCCTCGGTGCTGCAGGCTGCCGGGGCGAATAGCGATTCAGGAGCTGCGGCCGTACGCGATCGGCTGGTCAGAAGCGAGTCGATCGCGTCGGTGGCCGTTGCCGTCAGGGGCCTGGGCCCGGGGGCGAGTCCATTCGACTGCAGGATGTAGGCGGCGAGATTGACATGTGCCTCGTCGCCAAGCACGCCGGGGGTGGCCGGGGGCATGCTGCGGATCCCCTCGAGCAGATTGCGCGTCGTCCGCTTGCTCCAGTTCTCCGCGAACGCGCGGCCGGCCAGTGGCGGCGCAGTGGGGCCGCCGGACAGATCCGCACCATGACAGAACGCGCAGTTCGCCTGAAAGACGCCTCGACCGGCTGCGGCCTGTTCTGCTGTGAATAATCCGGTCGCGGTTGGTTGCTGGCCGGCCGCTGACAGGACGAGGGCGGATGCAGCCACACCCATCAGGGTGCCTGTCCACGAGATATTGATACTCATCGCACACTCCGGTCGTTGCAGCGTTCGAGTTGCCGAATACACGGCGTATCTTATCCGTGAACTCCTGGCAGTCAAGGCTCTCCGGCGGGTCTTGCAGGAGCGGATGTTCACCTCACCGGGCGGCCGTCACCGCGCGTTCGGCGCGATGCCGAGTCTCGCCATTTCCTCGCGAACGCTCGCGGCGTAGTCCTCGTCGCCGGCTGCGTGCATGACGTCGAGCTGACCGAGCGTAAAGAACAACTGTGCGAACGCACATCGAGCTTGACGACGTACGGGGTGATTCGCGGGACGTTAGGAGCCACGGGCAAAAGCGGTGTCGCGTCGGTGACTTCCTGCGACGAGCAGCGGCACCGCCCCGGCAAGTCGTAGTTGCCCCGGTCAAGGAACGACGGAGACGCTCACATCCTGGGTCGTCTGCAGGCCCACGTCATCCGCCATCACGCGCAGCACGTAGCTGCCCGGCTCGCTGAATGTTGCTCTGCTCACGAAAATGCCGTCCGACGGGATGGGCGGCGGGGTGTAGTTCGGGGGGTAGTCTCGAATGATCTGCTCAGGGTCGAACGTGACCTTGCCGGCACCGCGGTACACATACCAGCCGACTCTGAGCCCGTACACCTGGCGGCGTCGGCCCCGGCCGGTCGATTGTGGATCCGAGGAAGGAACACCGTCGTCGCTGGCGAATGCCTTCAATACCAGCGGCTCACCCACCTTCACCGTTCTGGAAGCGCCATCGACCTTGACGACGGGCCACTCGTTGACCTCTCCGGCATTTCCCCGCTGCGAAATGCCGGCGTTGTTCATCATGATCAGTCGTTTATCGATCTCGTATTCCACCTTGAGCGTCGCATACGCCTTTTCCGTGTGACCGCGGGTCCTGAGCGTCCACACGAGCTCGTTCGTACCGAAATCCTTCGGAACGCGCACGCGAAACTCGAACATCCTGCGTCGGGTGTAGAAGTGCGTCGGTTGACCTCGGTCGGGCCCTCCGGGCTCTATGTTGTTATCGGGACCGATCGGAACGTCGACAACTTCCTCGTAGTTCCGGTTCATGTACCCGAATACCATATCGAAGCTGCCGTCCGGATTCCGTTCCCACCCCTCGAACGACGGCGCCACAGTCTGGCCAGTGCGGAACTTGTACTGGCCGCTCGCCACGCACACAGCGACAAACACGAAGGCGACCGCCAGGCCCACGTGCATCGCGCTGAACCTGTATCGGGCCCCGACACGACCGGTCATGATGTCAATCCTCGCGCGCTACCCGCAGACGTGCCCTCGGGGGATTTCACTGGTTGTGCGTGCTCCGTCGCGGCTTCGCCTGCCGCTCGGCAAGCTTTTCCTTGAACTGCTCGTCGGTCAAGAACACGACTCGCGGCCGAAAGAGGAACATGTCATCGATGGAGCGATTTCCCCATCCCTTCCAGTTGCGCGGATCGACGACGCGGCGGTTGTTCGAAGTGTTGTCGTACCATCCTGTGTAATGAATGATGGTCCCGGCTGGAAGGAGCGGCGCCACGTCATCCTCGTACGCGTAGACTTTCACCCAATTGTGGTTGTAGCCGGCGCAGTTCAGCACGTCGCGCCGCATGTCCGGGTAAATCGCTTCGACGCACATGCGTTTGCCGCTGCTGTGCATGTGGGGCTCGAATGTCGTCAGCATGGCATTTCGCGGCAACTTGTAGAAGTGCTGGAATGACACGTTGTCCTGGCCAGCGGGAATATCGATCACCTCGGTGGGCCCACCCATGGTGAGAATTCCCGCTTGCGGGTACTTGGGCGTCCACCCCTTGGGGTGAAACTTGAAGCCGACGTCGAGCCGGACCCGGACCTCCCGGCCGACCGAGTGCAGGTGCGCGGTGTAGACGAAGGCCGTTCTGGCCGTCAGGAGATTACCCGCATCTTTTGGATAGATGGTGGCGTTTGTCCCCACTTCGTGTATGGCATAGAACCCGCGATTCAGCCCCTCGGAGACCTCGGTGAGATCTTCCCCGGTCCGGGGGTCCGTCTCCCGGACGCCCATATGGTGGATCGAGAAGAAATTGAGATCCCCGATGGCGCCCCGAACTCTCTTGAATCCCTCTTCGTCCGGCAAGCCGTTGTCATTCAACCGCACTTCCTTGGTCTCGACCGCCTGGACGTATCGATCTTCGGTCAAGCCGGTAAGCACCGGGCCGACCTCGCCATGCCAGTCCGGCGCACTCGGCTTCACGATCATCACCGGCGACGAGACAATCAGATCGGGCGGTCCGATCGTCCAGCCTCGCGGGTCGGGGTAGTGGCGCGGTGGCGGCATGTCGGCAGGATTTCCCTGGGGTGCGCCGCTATCAGCCCACCTCGCAATCTTGCCGATCTCCTCCTCGCTCAATGAAATGTCGTCTTTGAACTTCTGGATCCCGATATTCCTGTCGATGAACCACGGCGGCATCTCGCCGGCCGAGGTCGCCCGTTTCATCGCCCGTGCCCAGGGACGCGCCTCAACGTAGGTACTCAGCGACATCGGTGCAACGCCGCCTTTGCGGTGGCAGTTTTCACACGAACGCTGCACGACGGGCGCAATGTCTTTGGTGAATGTGACGTCTCCCCGCGCGACGTTCTGCGCGCGTGGTAACGCGGGAATGCCCATCAAGGTCGCGGCTGCCAGCATCGGTCCCAGCACGTGCAGGCTTCTGCGGCCATCGCGCTCGCGGCGTGTGTCCCTCGTCGTCTTCATGTCACGTCCTCCCGGCTGCGCCGAGTACCCCCGGTAGGTTTCTGGAAAGACTGCCGCCCAGTCTATCGCTCTCCGTCGCGCCATGGTGCGGCCTTGCTACCGATTCAGCCGTGCCACGTGGAATCTACGGCCGTGAAGTCGAGCACCCGGAGCGTGGACAGGAGCCACCGGGGCCGCTGCGATAGAACCGCTCGCGCCCACCGCGCGAGCGATGTCTCCGAGCCTTATGAAGCGACCGTTGCCTCCGCCTCCTTTTCTCATGAGCGTGGATCGGCGGCGCCAAACCTACCTGGACCGCGAGCTCGTCCCTGTAGCCCGCTCTCCGGCGCGCGCGCCCGAGAGAATGTTCATGAGCCCATAGTTTCCTTCGTGACACGCGTACTCGAACATGCCGTCGCCTCGTTTCATCGGCAACCTCACGGTAAACGGCCGGGTGAAGGTTGTCCGGTCGTCAACCGTGTATTCATAGAGAAGGGTGTCGTCGGCCACGCGGCGGAAGCGCTCGACGAGACGCAGCGTCGAGCCGGTTCCGACCGCCGTCGACACCGACGGGTTGAAGCTTGCGGTCTTGTCGGTGAAGTTCGTCGTTTCGATGACCAGCGTGTCACCGTCCCAGCGGCCGCGCGAGTCGCCCATCCACTGCCGGACAGTCGCCGGCAGATGTGCGCGTCCGTCGAGCGGCACGATCCGCGCGTCGTGCACCATCTCGTTGAGAATGGCGACGTGGTTCGGGGTCTGGAAGATCTGGATGTTCTGGTTGTACCCCGCAGGCAGAATCGGCGGGCCCGAGTTGAAGCCGATGAGACACCGCTCCGCGAGTCCGCGATCTTCGTAACTGTCAGCCCCGATGCCTGCAGCCCGCATGCGAACCGGACGGCGACCCGGCAGGTCCTGGCTCGTGGATCCGACCTGTCGTTCGATCCCGGGCTGGAGCGCTGGCAGCCGGCCGTCGGGAGGATCGACGATCAGGGATGTTCGCTGGTCGTCGACGACCCTGGCGCCCCGGTCGACCCAGAAGTTGTTGTACGCACCCACACTGCCGCCTACGGGCAACGGGCCGGTCCGCACCGTTGGCGCGTCCGCCTCGGTAGCCCTCGCCGCGGCTCTCGCTTCAATCGCGGTCGCTTCCTCTGCCGTCAAGCGGGCCTTGGCGCTGGCGTCTTCGGGCCGCTCGAGCGGCGTGAGCGTGCGAAAGTCCCACACGCCCTGCAGGTCCGGCTTGCCGTCCGGTAGACGCGGCGGCTGGTATGCGGTCTGGGCCGCTGCCGAGCACACCGTCAGCGCCAGCACGAGGATAACGGCGAAGATCTGGTGGGGCATCGTATCCTCCAAAAGTTGTGTTCACGTTCTGTGACGTCTCACAGAGACGGAACCGATCGAACTGCTGCTGCAGCCGGTCCACGAGTCCTGCCGCACGGCTCAGCGGGGGTGGAGGATTCCTCTGCGCAGCGTATGTGAACAGCCGCAATTCTATCGTGCACTCCGGGGTTCGCGATCAGATTCTTGACGTGGACGTCAAGCAACGTACCAGATACGCGCAGGTAACAGCCAACAGGTGCCCGGCAACGCCCCGGACGACGGCGGCCACCTCCCCGAGTGCGATCTCCCACAGCTCCGGTCGACACGAGCCACAGAGCCGGCAGCGACCTCGCCTCGCTCGGGCGCGCAATCAGCAGAATGACCCGATCGTGGTCACGGCGCGCTGACGTTGATCTGGTTCGCCGCGAGAATTTGGCCGGTCGCCCGCTGGAGCTGAGCGATGCTTCGGTTCACCTCGACGTCTGCGCGCACGTGCTCGGTCCGCGTCGCGATCATCGCGGTCTGGCGTTGCAAGACAAGGAAGACGGTTGACGTTCCCGCCTCGAATCGCCGCTGCTCGCTGGCGTATTGTTCCTCGGCGAGCGTGCGGGCCTGCAGCGCCGCCTCTCGCGCGGCGCGCGCCGATTCGACGCCCTGCATCGCGTTGCGTACCTCTGCCTCTACGGCCATCTCCAGCTGATCGGTCCGGAGCCGCAGCCGTCGTCCTTCGGCAACCGACGACGCGTATCGTGCCTCCGCCGTGCGGTTGCCCCAGGGCAGTCCGATGCGCACGCCCACCTCGAAAGTCGGAAAGTCCAGTCCGGCGAGGTGCGAAAGCGACCGGCCAAGACCTCCGGTCAGGGCCGCGGGCACAGTGCCGCCTCCAAAGCCAAATCCCGACAACGGAGCGAGACCCTGCAGGCCGGACAACGCGTTGATCCGGTCGATGAGCGGTTGCGTGCCCGCCGTGAAGGGGTTCGTGCCCGAGGTAATCAAGTGCCCCGCAAGGCCAGCGCTCGAATACGTGCCGACGAGGTCGACTTGAGGTTTCCGCTGCTCGCTGTAAAACCGCGAATCGATCGCCTGGACGGCACTGGCAATTGCCGCTTGCGCGAGCTCCGGTCGACTCGATCGCGCCTGAGTCACCGCTTCCTGAAGCGATGCGGGCACTGAGTCCGGCACTGCGGACGTCGTCGGATGCAGTGCGCTCGCCCACAGCGATGAGCGCGAGTCTGGGAGCATGAGCGTCTTGAGCGCGTTCTCGGCGCGCGTCAGCGCCGCCTGGGCGCCGAAAACGCTCCGGCGGAGATTGGCCACCTGCGTCTGCGCCTCCAGGACATCGATCGGCGCAGCGAGACCCTGGTCGACCAGACGCTGGTTGCTCGCCACCTGCTCGCGGGCGAGCTCGAGCCCCTGCACCTGTATTTGCAGGTTCTGTTCGGCGAAGAACAGGTCCCAGTAGGCAAGCTCCGTCTGAAGAGCGACGTCCATGACGCGCTGGCGGAACTGTGAGTCGGACAGCGTGGCGTTCTGCTTCGACACATCGAGCTGACGCCGCGCTTCGTCCACTCGCACTCCGCGGAACAGGGGCTGCGTGACGGACAGGCTCAACTGGTTCGGAAACTGTGGGTTCAGGGTGATGAACTGATTGTCCGACGTCTGCCTTTGAGACGTGAACGAGACCTGATACTGCGTGCCGCTGGCCGCATGGATGCCTTTGAGCGAAGGACCAAACTGCAGCCCCTGCTGCGTCAGCTTCCCGCTGGCCGCACCCCCGATCAGCGAGCTCACCGGCAGTTCCTGACGCAGCAAGGATGACTGGATGCTGAGCTGCGGATCCCACGCGCCACGCGCCGCGGCAATGCTATCGGTGGCTTGTTCGACGGCAACTCGCGCTATGCCGACATCGGGGGCGTTGCTCACCGCCTGCACGATGGCATCGGCCAGTGAGATCGAGGTGTCGGTGGTGATGCCGACGCGAGTCGGTAAGGTGATCGCACCGGCGTCAGAGCCCGCCGGCGATTTGCCGGGCTGCGCCACGGGAATCGGCAGACGCTGTGCCCCGACAATCTGATGCGCGCTGATCGATATCAGGCACGTAGCGCCGAGTGCGACCCAAAAGTGATTCTGCTTACTCACGACCCTCCTCTGCCGCGGCGGTTGGAGCGACCGCGCGTCCAAACCCGCCTCGCCAGAGGACTCCGATGGCCGCCAGCGGCGCCGCCACGCGAGCCGTTCGCGCCGCCAGGGACCACATCGGCCGCCACGCCTGCACATCGTCGAACAACGAATAAAAGACCGGGACGGCCAGGAGCGTCAGCAGCAGGCACAGCGACTGACCTCCGGCGACGAGGACGCCAATCGATCGGTTCGTGGCTGCCCCGACGTCGTTGGAAAAGACGAGCGGAAGCATTCCTGAGACCAGCGCAATCGTGGTCATGAGAATCGGACGAAGACGTTCGCGGTTGGCCTGCACGATGGCGTCGTTTCTCTTCATCCCGCTGGCGCGCAAGCCAATCGTGTGATCGATCTGGAGAATCGCGTTCTTCTTGACGATGCCGAACAACAGCAGGAGCCCGAGTCCGGCGAAGATGCTCACGTTCAGCCCGGCTGCGAACAGCGACAGGATGCCGAACGGCACGGCCAGGGGCAGGGTGAGCAGAATCGTGATCGGATGGATGAACGACTCGAACTGGGCCGCCAGGACGATGTACATGAAGATGAACGAGAGCGCGATGGCGATGACGAAGTTCGTCGCCGTGCGCCCGAGCTCGACGGACTGACCGGCGGGCACCGCCTTGTATTCGGGCGGCAGGCGAAGATCGGCAACGACCTGATTGATTCGAGCCAGGAGCGCAGCCTGATTCCCTCCCGGGACGATGTTGGCGTTGAGCGTCACCTGCCGCTGGCGATTGAGGCGCTCGATGGAAGCTGGACCGGTGCCCGGCACCACGCGGACAACGTCTGAAAGCGCGACAACCCCGCGTTTGGTCGATCCGACGGTCATCCGCTGGAGTCCGAGGGTCGAACGGTATTGCTCTGCCGCACGCAAGCTCACGTCGTACTGGTTGTTGCCGACGTTGAACGTTGTGACCTTGTCGCCGCCAACCAGGATGTTCAGCGCCAGCGCGATGTCCTGCACGCGCACCCCGAGATCGGCGGCGCGCTGACGGTCGATCTCGACGCGCAGCTCCGGCTTCCCGATCACGAGCGAGGTGTCGGCATCCACCGCCTCGGGCAGCCTTCGCACCTTTTCGAGAATCGCGGCGGAGTGCTTCGCCAGCTCCGCCAGATCAGGCCCCTGGATCGCGTACTGGACGCCCATCCCAGGTCCACCGCCGCCGCCAGCGAAGCCACTCTGCACACTCGTCTGAAGCTCGTCCGGGTAGCGACGCAGCAGCTCGCGGGTGCGGATCATGACGTCCTGCTGCGAGGCGACCCGCTTGTCCTTGTCGACGAGCTTCACGTTGATCGACCCCGCATTGACTCCGGCAGGCCGGGACATGCCCATCGGGTTCATGTTGCCGGCGGTGCCGCCGATCGTGGTGAGCGTGTCGACGACTTCTGGAAACTGCCGCAGGTCGCCCGCAATCCGCTCCACGACGGAGAGCGTCGCCGCCAGGCCCGAACCCTCAGGCAGTCGCACGCTCACCTGCAGCTCCGAACGGTCGTCTTCGGGCACGAAGTCCTTTCCAATGGCCATGAACAGCGGCACGACGCTGACAATGACGACCAAGCTTGCCAGGACGACAACGGGGCGGTGCGCCATTGACCAGCGCAGCATCGCCGTATAGACACGATCGACCACACCAAAGAGTCGCGATTCTCTGGAGGTGTGGTGCTCGCGGCGTGCGCCGTTCTCGGGCGGCTTGATGAAGCGCGAACAGAGCATCGGCGTCAGCGTGAACGAGACGATGAGCGACACTCCGATCGCGAACGCCGCGGTAAGGCCGAACGACGCCATGAATCGGCCGACCATGCCGCCCATGAACGCGACGGGCACGAACACCGCCATCAGCGAGAGCGTCGTTGCCATCACCGCGAGCCCGATCTCCTCGGTCGCCGCGATCGCGGCGTCGAACGGCCGCATACCTTTCTCTTCGATGAAGCGGTAGATGTTCTCCAGCACGATGATGGCGTCGTCGATCACAATCCCCACCATCAGCGTCAGGGCCTGCATCGTCAACTGATTGAGCGTGTAGCCCATCAGCCGCATCAGGAAGAACGTCGAGATGATCGAGATCGGGATGGCAATCGCCGAAATGATCGTCGTCCTGATGTTGGCGAGGAAGAAGAAGATGACGATCGACGCCAGCAAGCTGCCAAGCAGCAGGTGATGCTCGAGGGATCGGACCACGGCCTCGATGAAGACCGACTGATCCATGACGATGTCGGCGCGCACGTCTTTCGGCAGGGTCTTGGTGATCTCCGCGAGGCGACGCTTCACCTCCTGTGCGATCGCGACCGTGTTCAAACCCGACTGCTTCGAGACGACGAGGGTCACGGCCGCCCTGCCGTTCAAGAACGCCGCCGTCCGCAGTTCCTCGTGGCCGTCGACGACGGTCCCGATGTCGCTGATGAGGACGACATACTGGTTCCTGGTCGCGACCGGGATCGACTTGAAATCCCGCGCATCCGCCAGCCGGCCCATGGTCCGGACTGTCAGCTCCTGGGCCCCGCGCTCGATGCGGCCTCCCGGCAGCTCGACATTCTGCTGACGGAGCGCCGCGGCGACATCGGTGACGCTGATGTTGTAGGCGCGCATCCGGTCTGGATCGAGGCGCACCTGTATCTCGCGCCGCGCGCCGCCGACGATCTTGACCTCGCCGACGCCGCTGATCGTCTCGAGCCGTTGCTTGATCAGCTCGTCGGCTATCTCGGTGACGTCGCGCAGGGGCCGATCGCTCGAGACCGCTATCTGAAGAACCGGCATGGCGCCCGGATCGAACTTCTGAATGAGCGGCGCCAGCGCCGTCTCCGGAAGCTGCGGGATCACCATGTTGACCTTGTCCCGGACTTCCTGCGCCGCGACGTCGCCGTTCTTCTCCAGCAGGAACCGGATCATCACCATCGACTGGCCTTCGATCGACGACGACCGCAGCTCGTCGATGCCGCTGATCGTATTGACCGCGCCCTCGATGTGCCTGGTGATCTCTGTTTCGATCTGCTCGGGGGATGCCCCGGGGTTGACCACGGTTACCACGGCCATCGGAAAGTCGACGTTGGGCATCAGGTCGACGCCGAGCCCGAGGAACGAGTACGCCCCGACGACCGTCAGCGACAGGACGAGCATCGTGGCGAAGACGGGACGCCTCACGCAGATCGCCGCCAGCTTACGCATTCCGACCGCTCCTACTGTCCTTCAGCACTTTTGTGCGCGACCGGCGACGCGATCTTCACGTGAGCGCCGTCGAACAACTCGTTCAACCGGGTGGTGGCCACGACAGCCCCGCCGCTGATGCCCGCAAGAATCCGAACCAGCTCGCCTTGGACCTCGCCGGTTTGCACCACCCGTACGCGCGCCGTCGAACCTTCGATGACGTACACGGCTGAGGACTGTCCGTTGGCGATTGTCGACACGGCAGCCTTGGGCACGTAGACAACTCGCTGCGTCTCCGGCAACTGAATTTCGGCGGTGCCGAACATGCCTGGCAGGAGCTTGTCGTCGGTATTCGGGAACTCCACATCGATGGTCATGGCGCGAGAATTCGGATCGAGCGCGACGTTCAGTGCGGAGACGGTTCCCCGAAAGGCGGTGTTCGCGTGAGCCGGCACCTCGGCGCGGACCGCCATGCCTCGCTTCAGCCTGGCCGCATCCGACTCGGACACCTGGAGCTGCAGCTTGATCGGCTGTATGCGCAGAATGGTGGCGAGCTTCGTGGTCGGCGTCACGTACTCACCCACAGCCACCGGGCGCGCGCTCACATGGCCTGCGAACGGTGCCATGATTCTCGTGTCCTCGACCGCCTTCGCCGCCGTGGCCACGCGCGCTTTCGCTTGCGCGACCCCGGCCTCCGCGGTGAGAAGCTGCGTCGTCAGCCTCTCGTAGGTGCTTCGCGAGATGTCTCCGCTCTTCACGAGAGCGGCGTTGCGATCGGCCTCCACCTTCGCATTCTGGGACTGCGCTTCCGCCTGCTGGAGGCCTGCCTGGGCCAGATCCAGATCGAGAACGGCATTGCGCGCGTCGAGGCGGACGATCACGTGTCCCTCGGCGACAACGTCGCCGACCTTGACCGCCGTTTCGAGGACGGAGCCCGACACGTGCGCGGTGACATCTGATGACTCGTCAGCGACGAACGTCCCCGTGGCCCGGATAACCGTCGGCAGCTCACGCTCGACCGCACCAGCCGTCTCGATCGTCACGACGGTCGGCTCGCGCGAGACCAGCTGCTGCGCTCGAGTGTCTGTCACCGCACCGCGACAGGCGGCGGTCCACAGTGTCAGAGCAATCAAGAGCGGCATGGAGAGCAGGTAACCCGCCGTCGATGCCGTCGGCTTGCGAATCGTCCTGGCGTCCCGGTGCGCGAACATGTCGTTTGCCTCAGCCCCGGGCGGCCTTGCCTGGGCGATTTTTCAGCGAGCGATCGAGGAGGTCGTCGGCGTGCACGCGCAAGCCGTCCAACACGAGCTGTGTGAACAAATCGGCGGCCGCCCGATCCGAGCTGGTGCTTCCGGCAAAGCCCAATAGCCGGTGCGTCATCGAAAAGTACGCTGGCAGCGCCACGAGCCCGAACACGAGGAGCGACGGGTCGCCTTCCCGAAACACCCCGGACCGCTGTCGTTGCTCGACGTAGTCGCGGAGGAGAGCAAACGCCGGGCGGCCGAACAGCTGGCGCGACGCCGTGGCCAGCTCGTGGCCTTCGAGCGCGGCATAGAGCATCAGACGCTCGAAATCGGGGTCGCGTTCATAGCTGTCGAAAATGGCTCGCAGGACCTGATGGACGAGTGCCCAGTCATCGGGCCGCTTCGCTTCGCGGCGAAACGTTTCGAGCCGCGCTTCGAACCCCGCCCGGCGCGCCTTTTGCTCGAGGATGGCGCCGTACAAATCTGCCTTCGTCGGAAAATATCGAAACAGCAGCGCCTCGCTGACGCCGGCGGCCTCGGCAATGGCCTTGGTCGTGGTCCCGCGAAAGCCGCGTGTGGAGAACAAATGAAGCGCTGCGTCGATGAAGTGCTGGCGACGCTGGTCACCCTTCATCCGGTTCCGGGTCGTCGGCGGCGGCTGCGGCGAGGCAGCGGGTACAACGGGGCTGTGCATCATAGGCTCTCAAAAACAGGGGCAACGCCAACGGTCGCAAGGACGCGTGATCATCAGGGTGCGCGCGAAAAGTGAGTGAGTACTCAGCCATCATATGTGCTGCAGACCGAGCCGGTCAACCCTGATCGATCTCTCGGCCTGCCGAAGGGAAGATGCTCCAGTCAGGAGCCGCTGGTCGGTACCGCTCGTTGCAGATATCGGAGTTGCGGATATCGGAGATCCCGCGATTCAGTCGACGGCCTCGACCGCCACGATAAAGTTCGCCTGCATGGCTCCTTCGCGCAGCTTCTTGGCCTTCTGATAGCCGGGCGAGTGCCAGAAGTCGAGAAGATCCTTCATCGACCGGAATCTCTCGACGACAATTCCCCCTTCGTAGGGCCACTGGCCTTCGAGGACCTGAATGGTGCTGCCCGCCTGTCCGCGTGCGAGCACCTGCAGGCCTGCCTGCTTCGCGAGCGGGCCGGCCGCCTGCCCGTACGCGGTCATCTGGTCGGGCTTGAGCACTTTCGTGCTCGCGATCAGATACGCCGCCTTCCGGTGCCCGTCCTGAGCATGAGCCACGGCGTCGTGGCGTGGGGCCGCGATGTAGCCGAGTCCGAACGCGAGAAGGAGACCGATCGAGTAGCGCAGAATCGTGGTCATACAGGCTCCATCCTTCGTTGTCGCGCGCGTGCGCATCTCTGTGACACTAACGTGCTGATTTTTGTTTATTTGCTCTCCTTGAAAATGGCCTCGGCGTTCGCTCGCACCCCCTGCGGGGTGGCCTGAAATCCTTTGTACCTGTCCGGCACACGGTACGCTTTCGCGAACTCTTCGGCGCTGGTGCCCTTTTTCATGCTGCTCCGCGCAGACGACAGGAAGTCCGCATAGAACTCGGCGTATGTTTTGAAGTCGTTCCAGGTGACCGGAGACGGCGTGTGGCCGCCGATGACCGTATCCACGTTCCTGATCGTCGTCAGCGCGTTCTGCAGTGTCTGACTGAACTCGACCGCGCTGCCCCCGCTGTTGGCCACGTCGATGAAAGGCATCTGACTGCGCGGGTACATGTCGCCGGTGTGCATGGCGCGGGCCGCGGGGAAGACTACGAAGGTATCCCCGCTGGTGTGACCGCGACCGAAATAGTACAGCTCAATCTGGTCCTTTCCGCTGAACAGGGACAGCCGGTCTTTGTACGTACGCTTCGGAAGATACTTCGCGTTCTGCCCCTTGAACGCATCGCAGTTGGTCACCGGCTGGCACGTGGGCTTGGCCATGTTCGCCCTGGTGTTCTCGTGGGCGACGAATTCGACGCTCGCCGGGAACTCCGTGTTGCTGCCGGTGTGATCGAAATGCGTATGCGTGTTGATGATGGTCGTCACCGGCTTATCGGTGACCGATCTGATTCGCTCGAGAATCCCGCGACCCGCGTTCGCGAGCATCGTGTCGACGACCACGACACCGCGTTCGGTGACGAGCACGGCGACGTTGCCGCCGGTCCACGTGCTTCGATCGTTGGTATCGCCGCCGGAAATGAAGTAGAGGTTGTCTCGTATCTTCTGAATGTCACGGACGGGCGGCAGTGGTTGGTTCTGTTGGCCAGCAGCCGCACCGATCAAGGCTCCGCCCAGGAACATCAGCGCGACGAGCAGCACCGCTCTTCTCATGTCGTCCTCCTCAGGCCCAGATACTAACTGATCCGGCGCCTGCGCCACGCGCCGACGCGATCCACGACGGCAAGCCGTTCACGGACGGTACACCATGCTTGACAGCGAACGACCTCGAATGGCCCGAGTAAAATAGTGTCCGGCTTCAGCCGGCCCTCGCCCTCCATCGAGCGTGAAGGAGAAGTGATGAAGCGAAAACTCTCCGCGATCTCTGTTCTCGTAAATCTCGTCGTTCTTGGAGCACTTCTCTCCGCCCAGGCAGCGGCGCCCGAGCACTGGGTGGGTACGTGGGCGACGGCACCCGTCGCAGCTTCATCACAACCACCGGCGCCGGGCCAGCCGCAGGCCCTGGGGGCGGTGTCGACCAGCATCAACAACCAGACGCTTCGACAGATCGTGCACACGAGCATCGGAGGCCAGCGCGTTCGCGTGGTGCTGACCAATGCGTTTGGCACGCGGCCGCTGGCCATCGGTGGTGCGCATGTCGCCCTGCGGGAGAAGGGCGGCGCGATCGTTGCCGGCTCGAATCGTCCGCTGACGTTCGGCGGCGCACAGACGACCACCATTCCACCGGGCGCGCTGCTCGTCAGCGACGGCGTCAACCTTGCTGTGCCCGCGCTCGGGGACGTCGCGATCGACATCTATTTCCCTGGCGACACGCGTGCGACGTCGTCGCCGCTCACGGTTCATAGCGGCGCGCGACAGACGAACTATCTCTCCTCCACAGGCAATCACCTCGGCAGCAGGGAACTGCCTGGCGCGACCACCACGTCTGCGTGGTTCTTCATCGCGCGAGTCGATGTCGTCGCACCGGACCGCGCCGGCGCCATCGTCGCGCTGGGTGATTCGATCACGGACGGATTCAACTCCACGCCCGACACCAACAACCGGTGGCCCGACCATCTCGCGAGGCGCCTGTCGGCGGCAGGTGGAAGGGTCGGTGTCCTCAACCTCGGCATCGACGGCAATCGTGTCCTGATGGACGGCGCAGGCGTCAGCGCGCTGGCGCGGTTCGATCGGGATGTGCTCGCGCAGGCTGGCGTGACGCACGTCATCGTCCTGGAGGGCGTCAACGATTTGGGGATCGGGGCTTTGTTCATGGACGGTCCGCGTCCGACGACCGCTGAGCTCGTTGCGGGTCATCGCCAGCTGATCGCACGGGCGCGCTCACGCGGGCTCAGGATTTTCGCGGCAACCCTGCTGCCGTACGAAGGAACGACCTTTCCCGGGTACTGGACGCCAGAGGGCGAGACGATCCGTCAGGCATTCAACCAGTGGTTGCGCACCAGCAAGGAATACGATGGCATCGTCGACTTCGATGCGGTGATTCGCGATCCGAGTCAGCCGACGAAGATGCTGCCGCGCTTCGACTCAGGCGATCACCTCCACCCCTCTGACGCTGGGTACCAGGCTATGGCGGAAGGGCTCGATCTGGCCCTGATCGCGGAGGGATTGAAGACCCGACGCACCGCTCGATAAAGTCCGCGGCTTCTTGGCTCGACAACAAGATCCAAAAAGAGCCGATCTAGGGCGAATAGGGTGGCGTACCAGACGAGGCCCAATTCGAACCACCGCGACAAGCTGCGCGAGGAGCTCGCGCTCGCCCAGATGGACCGGCACTCCTGCGAGCTCGAGGAAATGGACGTAGAGGGCATCCTGGCGTGGACCAGACGGGTGCCAGTTCGAACCAAATCTTGTTCTGGCTGAGACAGATCGCTGGGCTCCGATCCGTCGGTTTGGCGTAATCGGCCTGTCTATCTCGCAGGCGACGCTCGTCTCATCATCGACGACAGGTCATTGTTGAAACGGGTTGAGGCACGGCACGCCGGTTCGCGCGACGTCCTTCGTGTTGCGCGTCACGAAGGTCAGACCATGCACGTGGGCGGTGGCGGCCAGCAGGCTGTCGATGGCGGGGAGTGTCGCCAGCGCGTTCATCCGGCCCCACTCTTCCGCCACCTTCTGATCCACGAGCAGGATTCTCGCCTCGTACTGCGTGACCAGGGCGTGAAACCATCGATTCAACACGAGTGCTCGCGTCCGGTCGCGACGATGAATCGACTCGATACCACGGCGGAGTTCTCCGACCGTGAGCACACTCAGAAACAACTCACTATCATCGACGCCAGCGAACCACTGCCGAACGCCTGCATCAGCACGCTCCCGCTTGCGCAGCTCGGACACGATATTGCTGTCCAGCAAATAGCTCACAGCTTGACGCGCTTGCGCGGCCGATCGGGCGGACGTTCGAAGTCGCGATCGGTGCCGGCGTCGGGCATCGCCAAGAGATGTTCTTTCAGCGAGGATCGACTTCGCGGTGGCAGCAGGACCTCGCGCAGGATCTCGCGATGTTCCGCCTCCGTCGATCGGCGATGCTTCGCGGCGCGCTGGCGCAGCCGTGTCACGATCTCCTCATCCAGATTGCGCACGATCAACTGAGCCATGCTATCAATGATAGCATCCTCGACTCGCTGATGACCGAGATCGACAGGGTACTTGCGATGGATCTCTCGCAGCTTTCCGCGTTCGTCGAACACTTCCTGATAGAAGCTGATGGTCGCTCGACCGAGTAGCCTTTGTCAGCGCCCACAACCGTATGGCACTCGACGACCGTCTCAACATCGTCCGTACGCAGGTCAGACTCCTGGATGTCCCGCGTCAGGATCACGTCGATATACAGTTCGAACGACACTGCCGGTGCCTTCACGCCATCGTAACCGACGAGCACCTGACGATGCAGCGCCGCCAGCGCTATCGTCAACGGAATTCCGAAACGGCATCATCCGACAGACGACGTGAACGCGGACAAGGGCTCGGGGCAGCGAAGAGCGACGGCAAGTGCGCCATCGTGAAACTGGCGACGCGCTGGCGGCGCAGGTCGGCCACGTGAAAGGTTTCGGATGCCGAACTTCCTATCGCACCTCACCAAGAGTGGGCAAGCGCGGCTCCTTGAAGAGTTGAATTACATGAACCTCGAGGAAATTCGCGGCTTCTGCTCGGAGCGCGGGATCCCGTACAGGATCGTGGCCGAGTACGAGATTCAGGACGCCAGGTGTCCAAGCCTCATCCTTCCCAGGAGCGACCTGAATCTGGCGTCCTCGCGAACCGGATCGAATTCGAGTGCGGCCGTGACGAGAATCAAAGAGCCGTCCCGTTCGTCGAAGGCGCGGTCCAGCCAGTGGAAGAGGGCCTCGAGATCTCCAAGACCGAGATGGACGAGGGCGATCCACATCGCGGACACGTAGCCGTGCTCGGCCCGCGCCAGAAGTTCCCCGAGATGTTCTTTCGCGCGGTCGCGGTTTCCCGAGCGGCCGAAGACATAGCCAAGCACGCCTATGTGGTTCACCAACCGGCCTCCCAGCTCGATCGCCTGGCTGAACTCCGCCACTGCTCGGTCGTACTCCCGCCTTTGCGTGCAGACATCACCGAGCGCATAGTGCGCGAAGGCGAACGAAGGCTCCAGCGCGAGGACCCGTTCGAACTGCTCCGTGGCTCGATCGAGATCGTGGTGGAAATAGTGGACGTATCCGATCTGCGTTTTCAGCTGGAGGTCCAGAGGGTCCAATCGCTCGGCCTCTTCGAGCTCGACGAGGGCCTGGTCGTGCCGCCTTTCGAGAAGCGCGAGCCGCCACGCATTCCAGAGATGCGCCGCCGCCGAACCCGGGCCGAGCTCGAGGGCACGGGCGAGCGCCTCCTCCGCTCCCCTTCGATCCCAGTCGTGGTTCATGGCAATCAGGGCGCGAACCTTGTGCGCATCGGCGAGGGTCGGGTCGAGCTCCAGGGCTTTCTCGACGGCCCATCGAGCCTGCGGCACACTGTCGGTCGCTGAAAGCACGCCCAGCCCGGAATAAAACCAGACGAGCCCCTCGGCGAGGGCGGCGTAGGCAGGCGCGAAGCTGGAATCCTGACCGATGGCTTCGCGAAAGCTGGCGATAGCGCGCCGCATCGAGTCACTCGTCCATTTGTTCAGGGCGTACATGCCCTTCAGATACGCGTCGTGGGCCGCGACGTCGAACGACGGCCGTTTCTGGGGCGGATGGCCGACGAGCCCGATCCGGAGCTCGTTCACGACGGTCGTGGCGATCTCATCCTGAATCGCAAACACGTCCGCGAGCTCGCGATCGAAACGCTTGGACCAGAGCTGATAGCCGTCCCCGGCGTTGACGAGCTGCGCCGTCACGCGCACACGGTCGCCCGCGCGGCGAACGCTGCCCTCGAGAGCCATTCCAACTCCCAATCTTCTGCCGATCTCGGTGACCTCGAGGTCTCTGCCCTGAAACGCAAACGCCGATGTGCGTGAAATCACGCGCAGGCCGGGAACTCTCGTCAGCGTATTGATGATCTCCTCCGCGATCCCATGACAGAAATACTCCTGATCCCGGGCCGGGCTCATATCCAGGAATGGGAGCACGACAATCGAAGATGGCGTTCTGCCGTCCTCCGGGACTCTCACTGCGGTCGTCGGAGCGTAAGAGGAATCGATGCCCCTCAGTTCCTGGAGGAACTCGGTGGCGGACCGATGACGTCGCTCCGGGTCCTTCTCGAGCGCTTTGCCGATGACCGTCGCGAGCGGTGCGGGCAACGCCGGGTTCAGGATCAGGGGCGACGGGGGCTGCCGGTTCAGGAGTCGATCGAAGACCATCGCCGGCGTGTCACCCTCGAACGGAGCTCTCCCCGTCGCCATCTCATAGAGCATCACTCCCAGAGCGAAAAGATCGGTGCGGGCGTCGAGCGTCTTTCCGAGCGCCTGTTCGGGAGACATGTAGCCGACCGTGCCGACAATCGTTCCGGCGCTCGATCTCTCCCTCGTCGCAGTCGCTCCGTGCGCGTCCCACATGGAGTCGGGCCCGAAGAACTTCGCGACTCCGAAGTCGACGATCTTGACCCGATCGTCTTCGGTAATCATGACGTTGCCGGGCTTCAAGTCGCGGTGCAGGACTCCGGAAGCATGAGCGCACGCAAGGCCCTCGGCAATCTGAGAGGCAAAGGCGAGCGTTCTCGGCAGCGCAAGCGGAGCACCCTCGCTCAGGAGCTCGCGCAGGCTCCGGCCCCGGACGAGCTCCATGGTAATGAAGACGAGGCCGTCAGCTTCCTCCACGGAATAGAGCGTGACGATGGCCGGATGATTGAGGGCGGCCGCGGCCCTGGCTTCCCGCTGAAACAGCGCGAGACGATCGACCGACGCGGACACTTCACGACGGGGAATCTTGAGCGCCACCCGCCGGTCGAGCCGCATGTCGCGGGCAACGTACACGTCTCCCATGCCACCGCTTCCGAGCTCTGACAGGACGACGTAGTGACCGAGTTGTCTGCCGATCACGATGAGCCCGCCTTGGCTCCCTCGCGCTTCGGCGAGGCGTCAACTTCGTCGGTTCTCAGACGCGAACCGGCGGGAACGCGGTCTGGCCACACTTGCAGCGCGCGGCTTCGGGGGTTCCCCGGTGCCAGACGCGCGTCCTGCACTCGGGGCAGGACCACTTCCGATCCAGCGCCGCGATGCGCTCCAGCGCGGCTTTCACTTCGCTCGCTCCGGGACGACTGCGGCTTGCGTGGACTGCCACGTTGAGCGTCGCCCCGACGTCGGCCTCCAGGTTCATCAGGAGCGGCTCGAGCGTCTCCAGCAGAAGCTTCGCCCGCTCCTTCAGCGTACGCCGGACTCCCTTGAGAAGCTCGCCGATCTCCCGCTTGTCGTTCGCCTGGCCGCGTCGGAAGGGGAGCGGCGCCCACAGGGCCTCGCAGATCTCCTGTAACAGTTCCTCGAGCGCGCGACGCGCCTTGGCCGCAGCGCCGTGGACGTCCCCGCTCTCGAGTCGCTCCAATGCATTCCGGAGGATGTTCGTCGTTTCATATTGCGTCGTCCGCGGACCTGAGGCGTACGTCCATGACGTGAACTCGAGCTTGCGCCAGGACGGCGCGCGGCGGCTCAGGTGTTCGAAGAACTGCTGATCGTGAGTAAGCACGATGAGCTGCCAGTCGGAGAACCCGTCGGCGAGGAGCTCGGCGAGTCGCCCGCGGTGCTCGATGTCGAAGCTGTTGATGACGTCGTCGAGCAGGAGGAAGCCGATCTGCTTGTTGAAGCTCTCGGCCATGGCCAGGAAAAGCGCGATCGCGAGCGAGTTCAGGTGCGACTCGCTGAGAACACCGTGAGGCGGCCGCTGGTGTGACCCGTGGAACTCGATTGCCAGCTCGACCCCCTTGGCCGTCCACGGTTCCACGCTTACCGCATCGAGGTCCTCTCCCGGGTGAAGCGCCGAGTAGATCTGCGCAACGCGGCTGCTGATCGTCGTCAAGAGGCCGGCCAGATCTTCTTTCTGCTTCTTCTGGTACGCGTCGAAGACGCGCTCGGCAAGATCCAGCGCGCGGCGGGCCCGGGCGGTCTTCTTCTCTGCCAGTCGCCACGCGTTCACCTGCTGGCACAAAGCAGCCAGCATGACGAGGTGCGTGTCGCGGGTCGTGGGTTCAGGGGGCGAAGCCTTTCGAGCCAATGCGCCAGCCGCCCGGTCCCACTTGCGGACTTCGGACAGGTAGCTTGCGATCGGCGCGACGTCGACGGGCTCGAGCGCGTCGACGCTGCCTCTGAGCCCGGCATGGACCATTTCGGGCAGCCGTGGCAGCCCGAGCTCGATGACGCGCGCGCGATTGTGAATGGAGAGCCGCTTGTCATGGGCCGTCTCGAGGTCATCCGCGTGCTGGATGACGCGGTCGCGGAACCGCTCGAGGTCCAGGGACACTTCCATGACTTCCACGAGCGCGCTCTCGATTCTGCGGGCGAGATTCCTGTCATCCACTCTCTGACCGCAGAGCGGGCAGCGTCCAGGCTCGACCGACCCCGTTTCGAAAAGGCGTTTCGCCTCGCGCACGAGCGAGGCGCGCGGCAGAAGACGCGCCCGTTCCGAGGACACGAGGTCGTTCCACGCGTCGACCGCGCTCCGGTCGAGGGCTGGTGCCCTCAGTGTCCCGATCTCGCCCAGAAGACCCTCGCGGCTGGAAGCCGCCGATACAGCCGCACTTGCGCCAACCGCTGCGGAGAGCCAGGAAGGATCCACGACCGCATCGAGAGATTCGGGTGGATTGACACCCAGCATCTGGCAGACCTGCTGGAGGTTGGCGAGAACCGTGTCGTGGGTGACCGCCTCGGATCCCGAAGCGAGCGCCCGATGGTACGATCGGACCTCCTCCTCTGCGGCCTTGGCTATCTTGCGAAGGTCGTTTCGCGCCCGTTGAAGATCTTCCCGAAGGCTCTCGATCGCGTCCAGGCCGAGGATCTCGACGAGGGCCTTCCACTTCTCCGTTTTGGTCTTGTTGATGAAGTCGGCAAGGGTGCGTCCACGGAGCAGGAAGGTTTCCCGGCGGATTGCCTGGAAGGTCTCGGCGTTCCGCTCGTCGGGGAACACGACCTTTCCGCCGAGCGTGCCGTTCGTGACGACCTCAACCGAGGTGGCGCCATTCGGTTCGCCGCCCACGTAGCGCACCGCGTGCTGGCGTCCTTCATGCGACAGCAGCTCGATTCCGCCCGTGAAGTACCACTCCAACGCATCGGCGATCGTGCTCTTGCCGGTGCCGTTGTCCCCGTAGACGACGATGCTCTCGCCCTTCCCGAAATCCACCGTCATCTCGCCCGGGATTCCGCGGAACGCATGCATCACGAGACGCAGGACCTTTTCATTCACCCGCGAATTCCTCGAAAAGCTGGCGGATCGCCTGCGATCGGTCCGCATCCTCCTTCTTCACGACCTCCTCGAAACGGCGAGCGAAATCCGGCGGGAGATCGTCCAGCCTTTCGAGCAGCGCCTGAACGAACTCCTCTGCGCTCGGACGGTGCATTGAGATCTCTCCTCGCCGGGAGATGAAAAGGCAGAATGATCCGTCTGCAGCGTACGAACAACTCTTGCCGGACGTCAACCGGACGGTCAGTTCGCGCGGGATTTC
>DASYQV010000030.1:0-26724 GCA_036005125.1 Vicinamibacterales bacterium | reverse complement strand
TCACTCGCTTGGCGAGCGCATCTGTCTTGCGGGCCCGCTTTCTCAGCTGGCTCTGTATCACGAGTACCGGCGAGCCGACATCCTGTGTCTGCCGTGTCGCGTCGACGAGGACGGTGACCGGGACGGCATCCCGAACGTGCTGATCGAAGCGATGGCGTGCGGCGTGCCGACCGTCACGACGTCGGTCTCAGGCATCCCCGAGGTTGTCGACGATGGCGTGACCGGGCTGATCGTGCCGGTGGACGATCCGGCGGCCACGGCGGATGCGATCGAGCGCCTGGGGCGTGACCCCGCGCTCGCGCGACGGATGACCGCAAACGCGGCGGCGCGCGTGCGCGAACGCTTCGACGGCGACCGGCTCGCCGCGGACCTGGCCCGCTTGTTCAGAGAGGCGGTCGCATGAACGCGCCGGCCGATCGTCGAGTCCGGATGGCGCTGGTGCGGACGTTCGGCCCGGAGTTGTGGATCTACCGGCGGACGATGATGAGGTCCTACGCCTACCGCATACTGGCGATCGGCGCAACGCTGGTGGCTCCATGGCCGCTCAAGATCATCATCGATCACGTCCTGTCATCTCGGCCGCTGCCGTCCCCGCTCCACCAGTTTCTGTCGCACACCTCGCCTCAGCGCATCGTAGTCGCGATGGCACTGGCGATCGTGACGGTCACGGCCGTGCGCGCCCTTGCGGAGTTTCTGCAGACGACCACCTCGGCGCGGTTGCGGGAGCAGCTCAACGTGCGAATCCGCGACCGCATGCTCGCGCACGTCGAAACGCTCCCGCCGACGATTCACACGGCGCACAGGAGCGGCGAGCTGGTGATGCGCCTCGTTGATGACGTCGACCTTTTCGTGCGACTGCTCACCAGGACGCTGCCGACGCTCTTCGAGTACCTCGTCACGACCGCCGCGACGCTGGCGCTGATGTTCTGGCTGCAGCCCTGGCTGGCGCTCATCAGCGTGGCGCTGGTGCCCGGCCTCGTCGCGCTGATGCGCTACTTCGGCGTTCGACTCGGCGCCGCATCGCGTGAAAAGCGGCGACATGAGGGCGAGGTGGCCGGCCTGACACAGGAGATCGTGCGCGGGCTGCCCGTGATTCAGGCGCTCGGCGGCGAGCGGCAGGCGCGCGAACGTTTCCGCCAGCTCAACACCCGCAGTCAGCACGCAGGGCAGCAGGCAACGCGCGTCGCGGCGTCGATGGAGCGGACCCTCAGGATCGTGCACGGCGCGGCGACGGCGGTTGTCGTGGGCATCGGCGCGTTGTTGGTGCTGCGCGGCTCGCTGACGCTCGGCGCGCTCATCGTCTTGTCGACGTACCTGACGCAGCTGCTGCGGCCCGTCGAGCGCCTCAACGATCTCGCGGAAACGGCCTCGAAGGCTCTTGCAGGCGGCGAGCGCCTGCTGGGGCTGCTCGATCAGCAGCCCGCCGTGAGAGACGCGCCCGGCGCGGTGACGCTCGGCAGGGCGCGTGGTGTCATCGAGCTGCGCGATGTCTGGTTCTCGTACTCCGGTCCCGGTCGTCAGCGCGGCACCGTCCTTCGAGGCGTGAACCTCCGGCTGCAGCCGGGAGAGCTGGCCGTACTCGTCGGCGCCAGCGGCGCCGGAAAGAGCACGCTCCTGAGCCTGCTGGTACGGCTTTTCGATCCCACGGAAGGAACGATTCTGCTCGACGGCATTCCGCTCACGATGATCTCGATTGATTCCCTTCGACGGCAGATCGCCACGATGGCGCAGGATACGCGGCTCTTTGCCGGTTCGATCCGGCAAGCGGTTGCACCCGTCGAGGGCACGATCGCCGATGAGCGGATCTGGGACGCATTGGCGCTCGTCGCCATGGACGGGTTCGTGCGCGGTTTGCCCGAGCGGCTCGACACGGCGCTAGGCGAGGACGGTGTGAACCTGTCGGGCGGACAGCGGCAGCGGCTGTCGCTGGCACGTGCGTTCCTGCTCGATCGTCCGGTCCTCCTGCTCGACGAGCCGCTGTCAAACGTCGACGCGGAATCCGAGGCGGTGATCGTGGCGGCGCTCGCACGGTGGCGCAGCGGACGAGCCTGCCTCGCCATTACGCATCGGCTCACGCTGTTCCAACACGCCGATGTCGTCTATCGGCTCCAGGAGGGACGCCTCGTCGAGCATCCGCACGCGCGACGGCTCGTCGGTCGCGGCCGGGAGCAGCGCATATGAGCGCGACGATCGCGCCACGACCGGTATTCTGCGTCATCGAGCCCGCGCACCGCGATCGCGCGATTGCCGAGAACGTATGCCGCGGCCGTTTTTCTCACCAGGGCCTCACGCTCGACCTCGGCGTGGAGCCCGATTGGCCCGGCGCGGCGCTGCCGCCCGATCGCGAGTGGCGGCTCGAATGGGTGAAGTTCTACTACGGCCTCGACCTCGCCTGGGCGTTCCGGGAGACCGGCGAGGCGCGATTTCAACACACATGGCAACGGCTGGTGCGGTCCTGGATTCGTCAGGTGGTCGTGCCGGTGGACCCGCCGGACGTCGTCGGCCGGCGCATTCAGAACTGGATCTACGCGTGGAATGGTTTCGTTGCCGGCGATCGCTTCGAAGGTCTCGGCGACGGTTCGGCGGATGTCGTCCTCGAGAGCATCGGCGCACAGGTCGCGCATCTGCGCGCACACCTGACGCCCGAGCGCAACCACCGCACGCTCGAGTTGTATGCGTTGTTCATTGCCGCGCTCGCCCTGCCGGTGCTCGACCCCGGCGGCGGCCTGCTGGCCTTCGCGATCGAGGAGCTGCACCGCAATCTCCTGCAGGACATCGGGCCGGACGGCGTTCATCGCGAGCGCTCGACCCACTATCACCACGTCGTCCTCCGTTCATTCCTTGGCGCGCGCGAGAACGCCCGCCGCTTCGGTTTCGAGTTCGGTCGGGAATTCGACGAGCGGCTGGCTCGCGCCTGCGATTTCTCCCTGCACGTGCATCGTCCTGACGGCTCGATTCCGGCGCTGTCGGACAGCGATACCGGCAGCTACATCGATCTGCTGGCGCTCGGAATGGATCTCCTGCGAAGGCGCGATTGGCACGAACCGCGTACGAGCGCGAGCTTCCCGATTGGCGGCTACTTCCTCCAACGAAGCGGCTCGCGGGCGGCTATTCCCGCCGTTCACTTGAGTCCACCATCGAGGTGCGCGGACGGCGAGCGGTTCCTCGTCTTCGACTGCGGCCCGCTTGGCGACGGCGGCCACGGCCACTACGACGCGTTGAGCATCGAGGTGGCGTCGGGGCGGCCGCTTGTCGTCGATCCCGGCCGGTTCACCTACTGCGACGATCCGCCGCACTGGCGCAGATGGTTCAAGTCGACCGCGGCGCACAACACGGTCACGGTCGATGGCCTCGACCAGACGCCGTATCGTCGCGGAAAGCCGAAAGGCCCTGTCGCACAGGCCCGTCTTCTCCAGCGTCTCATCGCGCCGGGTCTCGACGTGCTGTGCGGTGAAGTCATCAGTCCGGCATACGACGCGATCCACCGGCGGCGCATCCTGTTCGTCAGCGGCGAGTACTGGATCGTCCACGATGCGCTCGAGGGATTGAGACCGCATCGCTACGATCTGCGATTTCACCTCGCTCCGGCTGCCACCGGGCGCCTGCCTGCGCTTACGCAGGATGGTCCCTACGAGGTGCGCGCGCCCGGGCTCGGTCTGCTTATCGCGCCCCCCTGGCCGATCGCGATCGAGTGTGGCTGGGTGTCGGCAATCTACGGCGTGAAAGAGCCGGCGCCGGTCATTGTGGCGACGGCCGACCGCGTCGAGTGTGCAGACTTCTTCACGCTGTTGATGCCGCTCGGCGACGCTGCACCGATGCCGGCGTTCGCGGTCGCGCGGCGTGTCGCAGACCGCGAGGACGTGCTCATCGCGGAGATCTGGTCGGCGACACCCTCGGGAATGCGGCGTGACCGCGTGATGTGGACCGCTTCCGGCCGCGCGGCAGCCTTGCCGGATGCTGGCACCGCCGAGGCTGCAGCAATACTCGACGCCGACGCGAACGATCGCACCCGGATCGTCATCCCCGAGGTCGTCGACGTCTATGCCGATTTCGATCGCCGGATAGCAGCGCCGGGAGTTGCCGTATGACCCCGTCGGCGACGATGTTGCTGGCTCGGGATGCCGCGTTGCCCCAGCGCGATGCGCTCCTCGATACCGGGGTCGTCGCCGGTCGAATCGGTCGGCTGATGAGCGCCGCAGGTCCCGTGACGATCGAGCGCTGCGACCGGCTGCGCGTCAACTACCAGATCGGCAAGAGCCTGCGCGTCCTGCACCGTGTCGAGGTCGCCGGCACGAGCTGGACGATTTCCGCGCGCGCGTTTCGCGACGGCCGCGGTCACCGGGCCTGTCACGAGGCGCGTGCGGGCGCGCTGCCGTGTGACGGTGTACGGCCGGTGTTCCATGACGCGGAGCTCGACACGGTGTTCTGGGTATTCCCGAACGATCGCAAGATCTCGCGACTGGCCGCGGTGGCCAGCGGCGACCTGTCGCCGCGCGATGGGCTGCCGCTCGTGTGGCAATCGGCCAGGCTGATGGCGTACGCCCCGGAGAAATCGGCGACGCTCGCATGTCTGGACGAGCGCGGCCGCATCGTCGCGTATGCAAAGGTATCGGCACACGATCAGACCGAGCGCGACTACCACCGGTACCGGGCGCTCCAAGAGTCGGTTACCCGCAATCCTCACCTGCGCCTGCCGCGAGCGCTTGCATATCTTCCGAACTATCGTCTGCTCCTTCTGGAGGCGATCGATGGCCGGCGGATGGACGACGCCACCGGTGCCAGAAAGGTGCAGGATGCCACGAGATTCGGCGCAGCGCTTGCCGCGTTCCATGAGCTCACGCCACGTGGAGCGCCGGGGCTCACACGGTTTGCATCCGATCGTCTGATCGAGGCGCGACGGCTCGTCGCCCATGTTCGTCCGGATGTCGAGGATCTGGCTGATGCGCTCGTGTGCGATCTGATCTCGCGGCCGCCGGACGCCACCGAGCTCGTGTGCCTCCACGGCGACGTGCATCCGAAGAACGCGATCGTGACCGATCGGGAAATCGCGCTCATTGACGTGGAGGATCTGGCAACTGGCCCCGCCGCGGCCGATCTCGGAAGCTTTCTGGCCGGCCTGCTGTACCTGTGGCGCGGCGCACGTCTCGCCGCCGAGACGCACGACACCGTGGCGAGCGCCTTTCTCGTCGGCTACGCGTCGGTACGACCACTTCCAACGCGCGCGGCGCTCAGGTGGTACACGTCCGCTGCGCTGCTGATCGAACGAATACTGCGCGCCCTGACCCGCGTCCGTCCCCTGGGACTGTTGCATCTGCCGGAGCTCCTGGGTGACGCGCGCGCACTGCTGACGGACAGCCACGATGACGATCTCGAGCCACGAGCGCTACCGTGACGCGCTGACCGAGCTGGCTGGCGACGCGGCGATTCTGCCGATCGTGCTGGAGGCAGGCGAACGGCGCGGCTGGTGGACATCCGAACGGCAATGGCGTCAGACGTACGGCCGGTTCATGCCCGAAGCCGAGGCGTTTGCCGAGATCGTCGTCGTGAGCGAGACACCGTCGCAGGAACTGTGCCGGATCGAAATGTTCGAGCACCTGCCGGACGATCGCGGGCGCGCTCCCGATGTGTGCTTGATCGCAACGGGACTTGGATGGGCACGTGTGACGCGGTTCCCCTTCGACCCGGATCTGCCAGGTCTGGCGCCGCTGGCCGCTTGCGCCACGGTGGTGCGTTATCACCCTGGTAAAAGGTGCACGCTCCGGACGATGACCGGCAATCGGACGGTGTTTGCAAAGGTGTTCGCGACCAACAGAGGTGCGCGCGTCTATCAGGACCTCGTGGCCCTTCAGCGCGTCGCATCGAAAGGCGAGCTGAACGTCGTCATCGCGGAGCCGCTCTCATGGGATGCGAGTACTCGGACGCTCTGGCAGGCCGCGCTCGCCGGTCAGCCGGCAACCGGCGGGCTCCGCGGAGGGCAGGGCGACGATCTGGCGCGACGCATGGGAAAAGCGGCTGCTTCGTTGACGCGCGCGCAGGTGACGCCGTCGGAGGTATTCGATGGCGCATCCGAGCTCACCCGATCGCGGCGTCACGCAGGCGAGGTCGTCCGTCGCGTGCCTGCCCTCTCTGACATGGTGACCGCGATCGTCGATCGGCTCGCCGAGCTGCACGCACGATGTCCGTCTCGCGATCTCCGACCCGTACATGGGGCGCCCCATCCAGATCAGTGGCTCGACGCAGGATCGGAGGTCGGCCTGATTGATTTCGACCGCTTCAGCCTCGGGGATCCCGAGATGGATGCTGGCGTCGTGCTCGGCGATCTGGACGCGCTCGCCGAGCCCGCCGTGCCGCCGGAGCGACTCGCCGCCGCATTTCTGGAAGGGTATCGCGCCGCCGGCGTCACGCTTCGCGAGCCGCTCGTTCAGACGTACCGTGCGCACCAACAGCTTGCGAAGGTCATGCGCGCCGCGCGGGCGATTGATCCCGGCGGCGATCGACGTGCCGTGAGCCTGGCGGCCAGAACAGACCACCTGTTGAGCGATGCGGTACGCCTATGACGCGGCCGTCGCTGGTTTTCTATTGTCAACATTCGCTCGGCCTCGGACACCTTACGCGCTCGTGGAGTGTGGCCGAGGCGCTGTCGTCTCACTTTCGCGTGACCCTGTGGTGCGGTGGTCTGCTGCCGGAAGGCCTCACGCCGCCGGTCTCGTGCGAGATCGTCGCGCTCCCACCGATCGTGGTGGACGAGGAAGGCCGGCTGGTGAGCCTGGATTCGCGTTACCCCGTGGAGACTGCGCTCGAGGTCCGGCGCGACACGATGCTGCGCTGTCTTGCGACGGAGCGGCCCGCTGCGGTGGTCATCGAGTTGTTTCCGTTCGGCCGCAGGAAATTCGAGCGCGAGCTGCGGCCGCTGCTCGAGGCCGCGCAGTCGTCGTCGCCGAGGCCCGTCGTCGTCTGCAGCCTTCGTGACATCCTCGTCGGGCGCGGCGATCGCCAGGTGGAGCACGACGAGCGCGCACGCATGCTCGTCGATCGGTACTTCGACGCGGTGCTGGTGCACGCCGACCCCGCGTTCGCCCGCCTCGACGAGTTCTTCCGGCCGCGTCAACCGATGCGCACACCGGTTCACTACACGGGATTTGTCACCGGCGGGCCATCGCTCGAGAGCGGATCCGATCGGACAGGCATCCTGGTCTCGGGCGGCGGCGGACGATTCGCTGGTCCG
Source organism: Vicinamibacterales bacterium (assembly GCA_036005125.1). Lineage (GTDB taxonomy): Bacteria > Acidobacteriota > Vicinamibacteria > Vicinamibacterales > UBA2999 > DASYQV01. The sequence goes on along the minus strand of DASYQV010000030.1, from coordinate 19,499 downwards.
TTGTTCATGACCGCCGTTGAAGCGTACGGCCGCCTGACGGACGCGCCCGGTTTGACGGTTGTCGCGGGCCCGCTGTGTGACGGATCGACCTGGCAGCAACTCGTCACGGCGACGCGCGATCACCCGTCGATTCGACTCCGACCGAGCGTGAAGGACCTGTCCGCCGAGATGGCCGCGTCGCGACTGTCCATCAGCCAGTGCGGCTACAACACGGCACTCGATATCGTTCGAGCCCGAGTGCCGGCGCTCGTCGTGCCTTTCGCGGAGCGTGGTGAGACCGAACAGACCGACCGGGCACGCCGCCTCCGGGCGCTGGGCGTTTTACAGGTGCTGTCGTCCGAGCGCCTGAACGCCGCCACGCTTGCGGCGGCCATTGAGGAAGTGCTCGGGTTCGCCCCCGCACCGGTTGCTCTCGATCTCAACGGTGCAGAACGAACGACGCACCTGTTGAGGGCCCTGGTCGAGGGAGCGAAACCTGCCGGCGATCGGCGGATGACGTTTCATGAGCACCTGGCTTGATCCGGTTCGCCGGGCACTGGCCGCCGACGTTTCGTCCGTCACGTTCTTCTTCCGTGACGACGACGCCGGATGGGAAGACGACCAGTTGTACCGCCTTCTGGATGTCGTCGCCTGCTTTCATGTGCCGATTGCGCTCGCCGCGATTCCCATGGCCATCGGCGCACGTCTGGCGGCGGAGCTGCGAACACTCCTGACACGTGGCACGCCCATGGTCTCCGCGCATCAGCACGGGTTCGCACATGCCAATCACGAGCCGACCGGCCGTCGATGCGAATTTGGCGCGTCGCGTCCGCGCGACGTGCAGCGGCAGGACCTCGCGAACGGTCGCGAACGGCTCCAGCAGGCCCTGGGACTCACGCTGCCGCCGATCTTCACGCCGCCCTGGAACCGATGCACCCGAGACACGGGTGAATGTCTGGCGGGCCTCGGCTTCGAGGTCCTGTCGCGCGACGTCACGGCCGAACCATTCGGCATCGCGTCGCTTCACGAGCTGCCCGTGTGCCTCGACTGGTCAGGTCGCCGCGGCGCGCGGCTGGGAGCGGCTCGCTGGGGCGAGACGATCGCCCGAGCGATCGTCCCGGGCGCTGCAATCGGGGTGATGCTGCATCACGCGGAGATGTCGCCGGACGACCGGCGCATGGTGGGCGAGCTGGTGCAGGTGATCGTCGAACGTTCGCACGCGGTTGTGCACATGCACGATCTCGCGACCGCGCGAACAACGCGTACGTAGGCCGCATCTCGTACGCAGGTACGTAGGCCGCATCTCGTACGTAGGCCGCATCTTTAGATGCGGCATGGATCGAAAAGCGCCGATGAGGACCCTCGCATTCGTCGTCTGCTTCTGGTGTCTCTTCGCCAGCTACGGGTTGGCCCAGGACACGACCGTGCACGGCACGGTCGTCGACGACACCGATGCCGTGCTTCCCGGCGCAACGGTCGTGTTGGCGTCCGACAGAGTCTCTCCCCGCGAAACCACCAGCGACGGCAGCGGCCGCTTCTCTTTCGCGCGCGTTGAACGCGGCGCGTATCGGTTGCGCGTGGAGCTCGCAGGCTTTCAACCGGAGGACCTCAAACTGACCGTGGAGGCAGGCGAGCCGCCCCGGGTGACGGTGCGCCTGACGCTCGGCATCGGCGAGCAAGTCGTCGTCAGCGGCGACCCGACGGGCGGCGTGCTTGCGCCGTCCCGGAATGCGGATGCATTGGAGTTCGATCCTGAAGCGCTGCGGCAGCTTCCTGCGGACATGCAGAGTCTGGAAACGCTCATCCAGAGCTTCACCGCGGCTCAGCCGGCCGGCGGCGTGTCTTTCGTTGTCGACGGCGTGGAGACCAGTGCCGCCGAAATTCCTCCAGCCGCAATTCACCGTCTCTGGATCAACCGCAACCCGTATGCGGTTGAGTATCGGAGTCCCGGAAAAGCCCGTGTCGAGATCGAGACGCACAACGGCTCGCGCCGTTACTTTCATGGCGGCGGCGCCCTGTTCTTCCGCAACTCGACGCTCGACGCGAGGAACGCGCTCGCCGCGACGACTCCCGACATGCAGCGTCTTCTTTCCGAGGGGACCTTCGGCGGTCCGCTGGTGAGGCGACCCTGGTCATTCTTCGCGAGCGGCCAGCGGCTTGCCAGCGACGACGCTGCGGTCATCAACGCCCGTACGCCGGCCGGCCCGCTGACCAGCAACGCGCCGACACTCCAGCGGAGGACGACGTTTCTGGGCCGCGTCGACTTTCGACCGCGAAGGACGCACGCGCTTTCAGTCCGTTACGATCTGTTCGACGACCTGGAGCGAGGACGAGGCGTTGGCGGACTTCGACTCGCGGACCAGGCGTACACCACGACCGAGCGCCGCCAGCGCGTCCAGCTTGGCGATCGCCGCGTGTGGTCGAGCCGCCTGCTCAATGAGATCCGCGCCAGCGCGAGCCGGGAACACCGGCAGGACGGCGCACCAGCAACGGCTCCCTCCATCGTCGTGGCTGGAGCGTTCACCGGCGGCCCCTCGCAGACCTTCATCGTCAACCGCGAAACGTCGGCTCACGCCGAAGACGTTGGGACAATCACGATCCGTGGACACACTCTCCGCGTCGGTGCGCGCGCAAAGACGAGCTGGATGGATGGTCTCGATGGCAGCAATTTCGGCGGCACGTTCAGCTTCGCAAGCCTGCCTGACTTCTCCAATGGCCGGCCGATCCAGTTCGGCGTCCGAGGTGGAAATCCTGACGTGTCGTTCGCCAACGTCGACGCCGGCGTGTTCACCGAGATCGATGTGCGGCCGGTCGATACGATCGGGATCGTGGCAGGACTGCGGTACGACTGGCAATCACGCCTCGACGATGTGAACAACGTCGCGCCCCGCGCCTCGGTCGCGTTCGCGCCCTCCGGCAAGAAGATCGTCGTACGCGGCGGCGCGGGCGTCTTCTACCGCTCCCTTCCCGACTCCGCCGTCGCGCGATCGCTGCTGTATGGTGCCGGGGGTCTGCAGGAAACCACGATTGCTGCGCCTCCCTTTCCGTTGTCCGCATCGGCCGCGCCGTTTCACGGCGCGAGCCTTGACGCCTGGCAGCTCGACCGCCATCTCCGTGCGCCGCGGACGACGCAGGCCAGCATCGGCATCGAGCGGCTGCTGTGGCGACGGACCTCGGTCGCGCTCGAGCTCCTCGAGATGCGAACGTCTGGCGCCTTCAGAGCGCATGACGTCAATGCACCTGCGCCGGAGACGGGCATCCGCCCGGACCCGTCCCGCCTGAAGGTGAATCAAATCGAGGCGACCGGGACCAGCCACACGGACTCGCTGACCGCCACGTTCCGCGGCCGTGTCGCCGGGTTCAAGGGATCGGTTCAATACGCGTTGTCGCGCACGATCGACGATGCCTCGGGGACATTCGATCTTCCAGCCGACAACAACAATTTCGCCGCGGAACGCGCAAGAGCCGACTTCGATCGCCGGCACCACTTCAGCCTGGCCGGGACGTACGGGTGGGCGCAGGATCGGATGCGGTTGGCAACGGTGTTGATGCTGGCCAGTGGCACGCCATTCGACGTGACAACCGGGTCGGACGATAACCATGATCTCAACGTCAATGATCGTCCAGCCGGCGTGAGGCGCAACACCGGGATGGGACCGGGGCTGGCGCAGGTGGACCTGCGATTCACCACCATCCTGCGGGCTCCGCGTCCACCTTCGGCGGATCCGGAATCGACCAAGCGCGATTTCCTCGACAACCTCGAGCTGAATCTCGACATCTTCAACGCGCTGAACGCCCTGAACGCGAACACCGTGGTCGGCGTGATTACCTCGCCTCTGTTCGGCAGGCCGGCTGCCGTGCGTGCGGCGCGATCGATGCAGCTCTCACTGCGTTATCGCTTCTGATGACGCGCGCCGGGCAGCCGGAGCGAGTGGAGACGGATTCAACGCCGAGCTCCATCGCCACTACTGCTTGCTCGCCGTCTTCGGCATCAGCTGAATCCGGACGCCGTCCGGATCGACGATGTAGTCTCCCGGCGGCCCGTTCTTGTCCGGCGGCGCATATGCCACACCCCGCGCTTTCAGCTCCTTGGCAATCTCGTCGCGCCCGACATTCGTGCGAAACGCGATGTGGTCCACCTTTCCCGGCGGCGATAGTTTGCGCAATGAAACCAGGAGACCGTCCGCCGTACCGACTCGAGCGATTTCCTCGTTCGCTTCGTCTGCCGCGCCCACCGCCTTCAGCCCGAGCACATGTACGTACCAATCGGCCGACTTTTTCGCGTGCCTCGCGTTGATCTGTACGTGGTCGATTGCAGTTATGTCCAACGCCGCCGCGACGGCGGACGCAGGAGCGGCGGCGGTCGCCAGCAGGGCCAGGCCCTGAATCAGCTGCCGCCGACTGAGCGCGCCGCACTCATATTGCGTCAACCATGTGGCAATTACGCTTTCCATGGCTACTCCTGTAGGATCACCATTATGAATCACGAGATGCGCAACTTGGCACACGATGCATCGCCGGGCGGCGGTCTCCTGTGTATACGGCCTACCGGCGCGGCGCTCGGAGCGGAAGTTCAGGGGATCGACCTGCGGGCGCTCGACGAGGACACCTTTGCGGACATCCATCGGGCGTGGCTCGATCATCAGGTGCTGCTCTTCAGAGATCAGAGCTTGACCGACGGGGATCTGGTCGCCTTCAGCCGCCACTTCGGCAATCTCGACGAGGCTCCGGTGCAGGAGAGCGGGCGCCGCTTTGTCGAAGGGCATCCGGAGATCTACGTAATCTCGAACGTGGTGCAGGACGACGTACCGATCGGCAGCCTCGGCTCGGGCGAAGCGGTGTGGCACACCGACATGTCGTACCTGCCCGAACCGCCGAAAGCAAGCGTGCTGTATGCGCTGGAGGTGCCGGCGCGCGGAGGCGATACGAGCTTCTGCTCGATGTACGCGGCGTGGGACGAGCTGCCCGACGCGCTGCGACGCCGCGTCGAACGACTTCGCGTGAAGCACGATGGCACGTACAACAGCGGCGGGTACGTCCGGCAGGGAGTGGTCCCGACCGATGACCCGCGCACGTCGCCGGGCACGCTTCACCCGCTTGTGTACGTCCATCCGGAAACCGGCCGCCAGGCGCTCTACCTGGGCCGGCGACGCCACGCATACATCGACGGGTTGCCGCTGGACGACTCCAACGCGCTCCTCGACGAGATCTGGTCCCAGGCCACGCGTGAATCGCTCACCTGGCGGCACCAGTGGCGGGTCGGCGACCTCGTGCTCTGGGACAATCGCTGCACGATGCATCGGCGCGACGCATTCGATCCAGCGGCCCGCCGCGTGATGCACCGCACGCAGATCAAGGGGGACCGCCGAATCTAACCAGTCAAGGAAGGCACGTAGGCCGGGTCTTCAGACCCGGCCCAGGTGAGTCAGTGGAATCATCGTCAGAGATTTTCGTGATTCAACTGGGCCGCATCTAAAGATGCGGCCCGCGTACAGAGCCTCCCGACCCGCCTTCCGAGCTCGCAGTTTTCGATTGTCAAGACGCACCATTCACGGTAAGAAGTGAGCCCGAATTCAGAGAAGGGTTCACGAGATGTCATATAGAAATAGTGTCATCGCCATGATGGCGGTTGTTCTGGCCGCCTGGGTATCGGTCACGTCCGCCAGCGTGAAGGTCCGGGAGATCCAGTTCACCCAGGGCGACAAGCCCATTCAAGGGATACTCGCGTGGGACGACGCCATCAAGGCGAGGCGGCCGGGTGTCCTCGTCGTCCACGGCGGATTCGGCTACACCAACCGCGTGCGAGAGCAGGCCGGTCGGCTGGCGGAATCCGGCTATGTCGGGTTTGCCTTCGACATGTACGAGGAAGGGAAGGTCGACACACACGGCGAGCATGCCGGCGCGATGATGCGGGCCCTCAACCAGAATCCGGCGCTCATCGAGGCCAAGTTCAATGCCGCCCTTCAGGAGTTGAAGCGCGACCCGCATGTCGATCCCGGGAAGATTTCGGCAATCGGCTACTGCTGGGGAGGCGGCGTCGTGCTCGACATGGCGCGAAAGGGCGCCGACCTCGGCGCGGTCGTCGCGTTCCACGGAGTGCTCGATACCAGAACACCGGCGCAGAAAGGCAGCGTCAAAGCGCGAGTCCTCGTGCTTTCCGGCGATGAGGATACGTTCGCGAAGCCGGACACCGTCGAGGCCCTCAGGCGGGAAATGCAGTCAGCCGGCGCCAACTTCAAGATTGTCCTGTACCCCGGCGTCAAGCACGCGTTTACCCAGCCGTACGCCCAGCAGCTCAAAAGCGACAATCTCAAATATGATCCTGAAATCGATCGGCAGTCGTGGGCCGAATTGCTGAAGCTCTTGAGCGAGGTCTATCGCTGAACATGGTAACGAGGCTGGTTGTCGGGTTGTGTCTGATTCTGGCGGGTGGTCCCACGCTCACGGGTGGACAAACCCGCGACTCGTTCGTGCAGAAGACCGGGGCGGATGTCATTCCGATCTATGAAGGGTGGTACAAGAACCCCGATGGCACCCTTTCTCTCTCATTTGGATATCTCAACCGGAATTACGAGGAGGAAGTGGACATTCCGGTCGGTCCCGCGAACCGGATCGAGCCGGAACCCGAGGATCAAGGGCAGCCGACTCACTTCTACCCGCGACGGCAGCGCGGCGTGTTCGTCGTGAAGCTGAGGACGGATGCCGCGAACCAGAAGGTCACCTGGACGCTCAGCGTTCGCGGGCAGACGGCGTCGGTCCCGGCAAATCTCGGCGAGCTGTACAACATCGACGCACTGAAGAGCGATGGGCTCAACCGCATTCCGCCCGGCTTGAAGCTGGATGCCGCGGGGACGATGGCCGTGGGCCCGGCCGGGACGAGAACGGCGCTGAAAACGGTATTCCCGAACGCCGTGACGTTGGACAGCTGGGTCGTCAACACGGAAACGGGCCTGACTCATTCGGGCCAGTCGGAGGCTCGTCCTCGCCGCCACGTCATGTTGACGTGGAGCAAGTACCGCGGACCGGGAACGGTCACCTTCGCGTCCCGGATGCTGACGGTCAATCCCACCGACAAAGCGACGACGACCGCCACGTTCAGCGCACCCGGGCAATACATGCTGCGGGTGCTGGTGATGGGAGACGAGATGAACAATCCAACGGCGCAGACCTATCAGTGCTGTTGGACGAACGGCTACGTGCAGGTCAGCGTCGAGCCGTCGCGCTGAGAGACGGCAGAGACGATTCAAACGCCCGAGCACACCAAGCGCGCGGAGATCGTTCCAGGAAGACTCTGCGGCCTCGGCGAGCTCCGCGTTGAAGTCGTCTCGGCGTCCTCCGCCTCTTCGGCGGGCGGAGAACCCCGTTCTCGCGAGGCACAACGCGAAGTCGAACGGAGTAGTATTGGTCGTGGTCAAAAGGAGCGCGTGATGAGAAAGCCTCTGGTTTCCCGTCGGGTCTTGCGCTGGCTGGGGCTCAGCGCCGCCGCCATCGGCCTGTCCGCCATCGTGGGGCAGACGGTCCCGTCGGCGCAGGTGGCGACAAAGACGACCGAGGTCACCTTTGCCAAGGACGTCGCGCCCATCCTCCAGGAGAAGTGTCAGAAATGCCATCGGCCCGGCGAGATGGCGCCGATGTCGCTCCTGACGTACGCGGAGGTCCGTCCCTGGGCGCGGGCGATCAAGACAAAGGTTGTCGCGCGCGAGATGCCGCCGTGGTACGTCGACACCAAGATCGGAATCCAGAAATTCAAGAACAACGCGTCCTTGAGCGACGAGCAGCTCGACACCATCGTCCGCTGGGTCGACGCGGGGGCGCCGCTCGGGAACCCCGCGGATCTGCCGCCGTCCAGACAGTGGCCGGCCGGGAACGACTGGCGGTTGGCGGAAATGATGGGCCGGCCACCTGACCTGATCGTGAAGGCGCCTCCGTACTCGATGCCCGCTGTGGCGAACGATCAGTATCCGACGTTGGGACCGGTCAATGTCGGTCTCGCTGAAGATCGCTACATCCTCGCGATGGAGATCAAGCCCAACCTCGAGGGCCGGCGCATTCTGCATCACACCGAGATGTCCGTCATCCAGTCCGAGCCGCCCGATCCGGTGACCCGCGGGATCGCACAGGTATTTGCCGTCGATCACCGCACGCCAGCGCATCTGCCGGCGATGCCGGGCACCGCCGCGACGAGCGCGCGGGAGTCGCGGCAGCAACCGTCGATCAACAGCGACGAGGCGGAGGCGGAAGGGCGGGTTCACCTGCTGGACTGGGAAATCGGGAAGACCGGCGACATCTATCCCGACAACGTGGGCAAGCTGCTGAAGGCCGGCGCCAGGCTCACCTGGAGCCAGCACTATCACGCTGCCGGCAAGCCGGTGACGGAGCAGACGGAAACGGGGTTCTGGTTCTATCCGAAAGGCGTGGTGCCGAAGTATCGCGCGTTCTATATCCCCATCGGGTCTCGCTACCGGGAGAAGCTGGAGATCCCGCCTGGGGTGGTGAACGAGCACACCGCGTATTGGACGGCTCCGACGCCGGTGTTGATTACGAACTTTCAACCGCACATGCATATCCGCGGCAAGGCGATGTTGATGGAGGCGATCTACCCGGATGGCCGGAGCGAAATCCTGAGCTATTCACCGAACTGGAACTTCAACTGGCATATCAGCGCCATCTATGCGGATGCTGCCGCGCCCCTGCTGCCGAAGGGCACGGTCGTCAAGCTCACCGCATGGCACGACAACACGGCCGCCAACAAAGCCAACCCGGACTCGGCGCAATGGGTCACATACGGCCAGCGCAGCGTCGACGAGATGGCCCATGCAAACACCGAGGTGGTGTTCCTCACGGAAGAGGACTACCAGCGGATGGTCCAGGAACGGACCAGTAAACGGACCGAGCGAACGGAACAACAACAGCCATAGGCCGGTCAGTGCCGGCGAATCGGGGAGGGCTCGTCATGGCGATGCGCACGACGTTGGCGTGTTTGTTGGCATTCGGTCTGGTCGTCTCCTTCCAGCCGCGAGCGAACACGCAGGCCCAGAAGTCCTTGGATATCTATTACGTCGACGTGGAAGGTGGAGGGGCCACGCTGTTCGTATCGCCGTCGGGACAGTCGATGCTCGTCGACACCGGCCATCCTGGCTCCGTCGACGCGGAGCGCATCATGGCCGCTGCGAAGCTCGCAGGGCTGAAGCAGATCGACTACCTCGTCACGTCACACTTCCACCTCGATCACGTCGGCGGCGTGCCGGAGCTGGCCGCGAGGATTCCGATCAGGAATTTCGTCGATCACGGTCTTTCAACGGCAACCGAGCTCAAGGACAACCAGTCGCTCTACGATGCATATCTGAAGGTGCGTGAGAAGGGACGTCACATGGCGGTCAAGCCGGGCGACACGATCCCGATCGCGGACCTCGACGTGCGGGTCGTGTCGTCGGGAGGCAAGGTCATCACGCGTCCGCTCGACGGGGCCGGCGCTCCCAATCCGTTGTGCGCTGACTTTGTCGCCAAGGAAGAAGCGCCCATGCTCGCCGGCGAGAACGGTCGCTCGGTCGGCGTCGTCGTCAAGTACGGGAGATTCCGGACGATAGACCTCGGCGATCTGACGTGGAACCGGGAGCACGAGCTGGCCTGTCCCAACAATCTCGTGGGGCCGATCGACGTGTACCTGACGACGCACCATGGCCTCAGCTTCTCGGGGCCGAAGGTGATCGTCCACGCGATGCGGCCCAAGGTCACCGTGATGAACAATGGCGCCACCAAGGGCACGGCCGAGGCGTGGCAGATCATCCGCGAGTCGCCCGGCATGATCGATATCTGGCAGAATCACAAGCTGATCAAACTGGGTCCCGATCGCAACGCACCGGAGCAGTTCGTCGCCAACCTCGGCGACGGGTCGAATTGCGCGGCGCATTGGATCAAGGTGTCCGCGCGAGCCGACGGGAGCTTCACGGTGACGAACAGCCGGAACGGCTTCACGAAGACCTACAAACCGACGAGTTGAGCAGGCGCAAGGAATAGCCGGTATTTCTGCTCCCCTCGATCCTGTCCCTTTGCGCGTGCTTCGGTCGCCGGTGAGGGTGCGTCCTGAGGATCTCCGAGACACTACCACTTGGCTGTAGAAAGTGTCCCGATTCCTGGATGATTCGCGGGCACTGGCTTGTCGAGTCGCGCAGGCGAGTCGAGTTGCCGGAGGCGGTTAGATGCGGCCGGCGCCGGATCTGAAGACCCGGCCTACGTACACGGCCGGGCGTTATCGCACCGTTGCAGGGAACGACGTCGACCCTCGACCGGCCGGACCGTCCCATTCCACGATGAAGCGCCACGATCCAGCCATGCTCAGGTCACTCGTCACGGTGTAGCGGCCTTTGACATCGCTCGGATGCACCTCGGTGCCCCCGAGCATCGGCGCCATGCCGGCCATGGGCATCGTCGCATTGACTCGTACCGTCCCGACATCCGTGAGGCTGCCGTCCGCGCGGCGGAACTCGATGACGAACGAGTCCTTCCCGTGCCGCACGGCGTCCTGTCCGGACAGCAAGACGATTTCCAGCTCGCCGGCTCGCGATCGGTGCAGTTCCTTCAACGACGCCGTGTCCGATCTCTTTCCGCAGGCGGCAGCGGTGACCAATGCGAGAAGACATCCCGACATCAGCAAAGCGCGAGTCATCGTGTTCCGTCAGGGTTGACCGGCAGGAGCGAGATGCTGGCGGGCGGCCGCACGCCGCGAATGACCGTGCCGGCGGGAAGAACGATCGGCTTGCGGAAGAGAAACGGGTGCCGATACGTATCACGGTACTCATACAGCCATACCAGCGGCCGCACGGCGCCCGTAGGCAGGACGGCCGTGATCTGCATCGACGCTCCGTTCGGAACAGTCTCCGGCAACACGCCGTCCACGATCATCGATCGTTCAAGCGTGAAGAGACCGTTCACGCGCAGGCGGTTCGCCGGCGCTCGGAAGGGCTCTTCCGGCTTGAATTTGGGTACTTCCGGCAGAGCGTTCGGATTGTTCCCCTTCGACATTCCACCCTCGACCCACGCCGCCACCAGCTCCACCTGCTCCTGCGTGAGTCCCCGATCGTTGCGGAAGTCGCCGAAGCCTTTCACGGCGCCCCACGGCGGCATTTGACGCGAGAGTACGGCGTCTCTGATCGCGATGGCACGCGGCTGAGCGTCGCGGTACGTCATGAGGGAAAACGCGCTGCCACCCTCGCGATGGCACGATGCGCATCGGTCGTACACCAGCCTCGACATCTCGCGGTTCCACGTCACGGGATTCTTGCTGACATCGTGGGCGAGCAGCGGCAGCGCCGTCAGGGAAAGCAGCGCGGACGCGGCGACCAGGCTCATATTCTTCATGACACGGGACGATGGGAGGGAGCGACCGGCACGTCGAAGTGAGCGGTATTGACGACGCCGTCACGCTGAAATTGCACCCACACCCGATACATGCGAGCACGTGGAAAGATGAGGCTGAACAGCATCTCGGGACTGCCGTCCGCGAGCGATGGATGCTCGTGCAGCATGTCGATCAGGTCATCGCTCGCCGCGAGCATGTGGCCCCACGCACCAAGCAGTCGCTGAATCCCCGTGCCCGGTCTGAGAGTACAGCGCACCTGCGTTGGCTCACCGGCAACAGGATCTGGAGGGTTCGTCTCAAAGGCAACCTGAAGGTTGCGATCCTGCTTCTCCGAATAGTCGCGCGTCAGTCGGGGTGGCCGACCCTCATCGCCGGGCACGAAGACGGTCTGTGCCAGCAACTGCGGCGTGGCGGCTTCAGGATAGAAGTCACCCAGCACTCGATACATGCCAGGCTTCGGGAACACGACGTCGTATGTGAACACCCCGTCTTTCCAGACCGGATGGTCGTGGAGGAAAAACTCCAGGTCGCGACCCACGATGAAGGCATGGAACAGCTGTTCGTGAACGATGCCGAACCTGGTGACCCGGTTACCCTTCCAGGGATCGAAGACCTCGAACGTGAGACGGGCGTTTCGACCGGGAAGCGGAGGCGGATCGACCGTCAGTTCGAGATGGTACTCGGCGGGCTCGGGAATGCTGGTCACCAGGGTCATGCCGCAGCGCGGGCACTTGCCAGGCTCGTACGACCGGATGTCCTTGTCCATCGGACACAGGTAGATGTGGGCCGCGGACGGATCCGGAGCGCTGACCGCTTGCCGTCGGGTACCCGCAGCCTCGTCTGCCTCACCCGCAGGCCTTCGACGGCAACTCCCCACGCTGACAGCCAGCATCGTCAACACGATGAGGCCGGCGTTCGTGCTCGTCACCTCGTTCCACGCTCCGCCGCCTTCAGGGCCGGCACCGCCACGACGTCCGCACTCACCTGTCGCCCCCGCCGACGCGACCAGTAGCGACGGATGTCCTCCGCGATCACGAACAGACACGGCGTCATGAACAGCACGTGCAGTGTCGATGTCACCATCCCGCCAATGCTCGGCGCCGCAATCGGTTTCATGATCTCCATTCCGGGGCCGGACGAGAGCGGAATCAGCGACAGCGACAGAATGATCGTCGCCACCGTCATGAGCTTCGGCCGCAGCCGTGCCGTCGAACCCTGCACGACCGCATCGAGGAAGGACTGATCGTCCGGCTTGTTGACCAGCGCCTCGCGGATGAAGATCACCATGATGATGCCGGTCTGCACCGCCACCGCGAACACGGAAATGTAGCCGATGATCACGGCGGTCGTCATCGCATAGCCGAGCGCCCACTGCAGGAACACGCCTCCCGCCATCGCAAAGGGAACCGACATCGCAACCAGAAATGCTTCGGTGATCGAATGGAACGCCATCACCAGCAGCACGAAGATGATGGCCAGCGTCAGCGGGACGATGATTCGCAGGCGCCGGCTGGCTGCCGTGGTGTATTCGTACAGCCCGGTCCACTCGAGCGAGTATCCGACCGGAAGGACGAGGTTCTTCGACAGGTACTGCTGCGCGCGGTCGACGTAATCGGTGGCGGTCACATTCTGGATGTCGACATAGATGTAGCCCGAGAGCGAGCCGTTGTCATTTCGGAGCATTTCGGGCATCTTGCGGATGGCCACGTCGGCGACCTCGCTCAAAGCCACCGAACCGTCGCCCGCCATGACCGGGGTATTTCTGACCTTCTCGACCGTGTCGAGGTATTCGGCGGAGTACTGCACCGCGAGCGGGACGATGGTGCTGTCGGGCTGTTTGATGCCCAGCACGTTGTCACCGCCTATCCCGTATCGTACGGTCAGCATCGCTTCGTCAGCGGTGACGCCGTGGCTGGCCAGGCGGGCCAGGTCGTAGCGCACGTCGGTGTAGTAACCCTCGGAGATCCGTTCGGCGAGCACGTACTTGGTGCCGGGTACCTGCCGCAGCAGCCCTTCGATTTCCTGCGAGATTCGTTCGATCTCCGCGACCTCCGGCCCCTTGACCTTGAGTCCGACCGGCGTCTGGATGCCGGTGGTCTGCATCATCACCCTGGCACGGATCGGCTGCACCCAGGTGTTGACGTAGCCGACCACCTGCATCGCTGCGTCCATCTCGCCGACCAGTTTCTCCTTCGTCACTCGGGGGCGCCACGATGACTTCGGCTTGAGCAGGATCGTCGTTTCGATCATCGATACCGGGGCCGGATCGGTAGATGTGTCCGCCCGTCCCAGCTTCGCAAACACACGATCGACCTCCGGAATGGCCTTGAGCTTCCGATCCATCTGCTGGACGATCCACCCCGCTTCGCGCGTGGGCAGCCCCGGCAGCGTCGTCGGCATGTAGAGAATGGATCCTTCGTCGACATCGGGCAGGAAGTCGCGCTGGAAGTTGCGCAGCATCACGACGGCGACAATCACAACCATCAGGCCCGCGGCGGTGAACGGATACCGATAGCGAATCGCCAGTCGGAGGGCGGCAGCGTAGAGTTGCACGGGCCGCGTCTCCTGGAAGCGGTGCGTCGTTGCGGACCGCCGCGTGAGCGCCCACACGATCACGATGGCCAGCACGAACCCGGTGAGCTCGAGAAGCTCCGGCCGGAACTCGGGGCCCACGACCCGCATGAGGCCGGCGCCGGCGAGCACAACCGCGGCGACCAGTGCGCCAGCCAGCGCATAGCGATGTCGGGTGAAGTGAGCGAGCTTCCCACGGCCAGCGTTACGTTTGAACCACGATGTGCGCGCGACGTCGCGTTCGAAAACCCAGACCATGATGATCGGCAGGAGCAGGATTGTGAGGAGCGTCGACAGTGCGACCGCAAAGGTCTTGCTGTAGGCCAGCGGATCGAAAAGTCGTCTCTCACGGGCTTCCAGGAAGAACACGGGCAGGAACGACGCGACGATGATCAGGAGCGAGAACAACAAGGGGCGCGCGACCCTGGCGATCGAGTGAAGGATGACCTCGCGCTTCTGCCGGCGATCGAGGCCGGCATGCGCGGCAAGGTCGCTGGCGCAGTTCTCCACGATGACAATCGTCGCGTCCTCGATGGCCCCGATGGCAATGCACAGACCGGCGAGCGAAAAGAGGTTGATGGTCTGATCGAAGCCCGCGAGCGGCAGCACCGTGAACAACGTGCTCAGCAGAAGGATCGCGATGGGGCCGGCGGCGGATCGAAAATCACCGAGGAAGAGAACCGTCACGAGAATCAGAACGACGAGCTCGGAAATGAGCGTCGCGAAGAATTGCTTGAGGGTGGCCCAGATCCACGTCGACCGGTCGTAGGTCGTCAGGATCTCGATACCGCCCGGCAGCCCCTGCCGAACCGCTGCCAACCGCTGCTCGATCGCGCGGGTCACGGTCAGCACGTTCTGGTCCTGCTCCATGATGGCGATGCCGCCGACGACCTCGCCGTTTCCGTCCAGGTCCGCGGTGCTGCGGCGGAGGTCGTATCCCACCTGCACGTAGCCGACATCCTTCAACTGAATCGGCGCGCCATCCCTGGCGCGCGCAACCATGAGGTACCGGAGCTGGTCGACATCCTCGCTCGCGATGACGCCGCGAAGCTGGTACTCGCGATTCGTCACCTCGATGGTGCGTCCCCCGACCTCCTGAAACACGCTCTGGAGCGCGTTGATGACCTGCCGGAGCGAGACGCCGGTGTTCGCGAGGAGGGGAGGAAACAACTTGACCTGATACTGCTTCTCGAGGCCGCCGACCGACGCCACTTCAGCCACCCCGGGTATCCCCTGCAGCGCCGGCTTGATCTGGCTTTCGTTCAGCAGCCGGAGCTCACGAAGGTCGCGCAGCTTCTCCTTGTCGACGAGCGCGTATTGGTAGATCCACCCCATGCTGCTCGCGTTCGGACCGAGCGTGACGACGGCATCGGGAGGAAGTTGAGGCCGGATGGCGTTGATGCGTTCGGTGACCAGCTGCTGCACGCGCCCGCGCTGGGCGCCGTTCGCAAGGATGACGTAGATGAAGGAGTACCCCATGTGCGAGGTCCCCCGCAGCGACTGGATTTCGGGCGCTCCGGCGAGCGCCTTGATCAGCGGCTCGGTGACGTTCGACTCGAGCAGCTGGGGGCTGCGCGGCCATTTCACGTACACAACGACCTGCGGATCCGAGATGTCCGGGATCGCGTCGAGCGGCGCGCGCGTCATCGCATAGACGCTCGCGACCACGCCGATCGCGAGCAGCGTCCAGACGACGACCCTGAAGCGGATGACGATCTCGAGGAGCCTGATGATCATTTTCCGCCCTGGGCCGCGCCTTTGAGCTTGTATTCCGAGTCGATGAAGAAGCTGCCGAAGGTGACGACCTGTTCGCCTTCCGCGAGGCCCTCGTGGATCTGCGTGTAGAGCTCGCCTTGAATGCCCGTGCGGATCTGTCGCGGCTCGTACTGGCCGCCTTGACGCTGGACGTACGCGACGCGCGTGTCGCCTTCCTCGATGATGGCCTCATTCGGGATCGAGAGGAAGTCGCCGAGGTCGGTGACGATCTCCGCGAGGTAGTTGGTCGCGTTCTCCCGGCCCTTGCCGGCGAGCGTCACGTCGACCCGGACGCGGCGGCCGTCGACCGCCACGCGAGACACGAAAGCCTGAAACATCGAGGACCGGGATTCAACGGGGAAGGTTCTCGCGCGCTGACCGACCTTGACGGACATGCCCTCCGACGGCGAGAGATACGCCGTGACGACCTTGCCGGTCTTGTCGATGACACCCGCCGTGCGTATCCAGACCTGGATCGGCCGAACGGTGACCGCGGTCAACGTGAGCGTGAGATCGGCCGCCTGCGATTCCGACACGGTCGTGCCGGTCGGCTTCGGCCGCGTGCGTGAGCGCACGCCCTGCCCGCGGGCGTTGGTGGCGATGAACAGGGCGAGCAGCAGGAACCCAATGGTCTTTGCAATCATGTGGCGGGTCGGTGGTGACGCCCCAAAGTCAAAGGGCAAAGGTCACGTGAAACGTTTAGGCATACGTCTCAGGTGTACGTTGACCTCTACCTTCAACTTGACCTTTGACCTTTGACCTTTGACCTTTGACCTTTGACCTCTGACCTTTGACCTTTGACCTCTGACCCACTCAATGGCAGTAATTGTCCTTGCTGTCCATGATGTGCGTGCCCCATGGATACAGCCCGACGTTTTTGACTTTTTCGAAGCTGTGGTTCTTGGCGTCGATGATGATGACGGCATTCTCCGTCGAGTCGGCCAGGTAGAGCTTCTCTTCCTTCGTATCGGTGGTGGCGGTCTCGATCTGGATGTTCGTGCCCAGCTTGATCCGGCCCGCGGGCCTGAGCGACTTCATGTCGTAGACGTATACGAAGCCGCTCGTCGAGCTGATCACGAAGGCCTTGCCGGCAGCGTAGTTGACGCCGGTCATGTTCGGACCGGCTTCGAGAGTGGCCGCCACCTTGTTCGAGTGCAGATCGATGATGGAAATCGTCTCGTCGCCGTTGTTCGGGGTGATGCCGTACTTGCCGTCGTGGTTCATGTAGATTCGCCACGGATCCTTGCCGACGCGAATCACCTTCACGACCTTGTCTTCAATCGGATCGATGACTCCGACGACGCCGAGGTCCCCGTCGGCAGCGTACAGGTACTTGCCGTCGTTCGAGAGCGCCGCGATGTTGATGCCCTTTATCTCTCCCAGGTATTTGTCAGGATCGAACTTCGCCACGCCGGGCATGTTGGCAACCTGAATCTTCTTCAGAAGCTCGTGGCGGCGGACGTCAATCACACCAATCCAGTGCGCTCCATAGTTTCCGACGTAGGCCTTCGATCCGTCGGCGAGAAACGTCACGTTCAGCGGCTCGACGAAGCCTGGAATCGTCTTGATCTTCGTCAAGGACACCATGTCGATCACCGAGATCGAATCGCCTTCCGGATTCCCCTGGTAATACCAGCGGCTGTCCGGCGAGAACGCCAGGTGCTCCGGCGCGATGTCGACGGGGATCGTCTTGACCAGCTGAAGCGTGCGGACGTCGATGATATACGCCTTGTTCGCGCGGGTGCCGCCGGTCACCACGTAGCGGCCATCCGGCGACATCATCACCATGTGCGGGTTGACGTTGTTCCCGAGAAAGACCTTCCCGACCATCATCTTGCTCCGGGTATCCATGAACGCGATGTCGTTCGAGTCGCGATTCACGATCATGACGACCGACGTCGGGTCGGTGATCTTGATGGCCGGGTTCTGAGCACCGACGACGACGGTCGCGAGCGTGCTGGCGAGCACCGCGACGAGCCCTCCGGCGAGAAGACGTGGTAATGCGCTGAACATAACGTGCTCCTTCGAACAGAACTAGAAAGCCGCCTGCAGACGCACACCCGGCAGGAAGTATCCGAACTTGCTCTCGTTGCCCGGGTAGTCGATCACGTGCTGAAGCGAGAACGACAATCGCAGCCGCTCGGTGAGTCGGAGGTTATAGTAACCCTCCGCCAGCCTTTCGGTGACGCCCGAGGCACGGTCTACCTGCGCGTAACCGATACCCCAGGTGTCCAGTGGATTGAACGCGAACCCGGAGCCAAAGGACAGGCCCCCGCTGAAGAAGTGATCGCGATCGACCGGGACCTTTTGCGTGCCGTACCGTCCGAACGCCGTCACGTGTGGGGTCAGCTTCTGGTCGATGCTGATGCCGACTGCCCGCTTCGACTCGACATCGCCATTGTTCGCACGATACCACAGGCGATAATGTCCTTCCGGCAGCGAGAACGGCGTCATCGTGTATCCGACCTCGGTCAGCGAGTATAGCGAATCGGACAGGCTCGTCGCATCGGGGTTGCTCTGCTGTACGCCGACGCGGAAGACGAATGCATTCTTGGGGTCGTACTCGAAGACGACTCCCGTCCCGTTCACGGCCAGGCCGAGCATCTGGTTGTTGACGAGCGCGTCGCTGATGAACTGGGTCGTCTCGTCGTTCGCGCCCGCGTTGCGATCGAAATAGTTGGTGAGGTCGAGCCGTCCGGCGGTGAGCGACAGCTGCTGGGAGAAGAACTGGGTGCGGAGCCACGCCTCGCGGAGATTCAGCTCGTTCTGATTCACCAGCCGCGCGGTGTACCCGTTGAGCAACGTGAGCGAGGGAATCTCCCGATCGGGAGGAGCGCCGCTCAACGCCACGACGTCGGCAAAGAAGGTCGTGTATTGCGCCAGTTTCGCCGTGAAGAACAGATCGGCCGAGGCGAGCGCATAGGCTTTGTTGGTCGGATGGGACACATCGCCTGTCGACCGGCCGGCACCCTGCAGGACGGTCGTCGCGTCCACACCGAGCTTCACCGCCTTATCGGAGGCGCTGGCCATCGCCTCTTCGATCTTCTCGTTGATTGTCTGGCGCCGATAGACGCGCTCCCGCTGGTAGGTCGTGGCTTCCTTGGCACCCGGCGTCGGTTGATCGTACTCGGTGCCGTTCTTGTCCACGTAGACCTGAATACGCCTGACGCGCGTCTCGGGCTCGGACAGGACCGCGCTCGATTCCAGGTCACCGAGCCGCTTCTCCAGCACCTCGATGCGATCGAGAAGCGCCTGACGCTCGGTGTCGGCGTCGCCGGCTTCGAGCCGTGCGTTGACGTCGAGCACGCTGTTGGCGCCCACCGACACGCCGGGCTGCCGGGCGGTCTTGAAGCCGCCGAGCTGCACGATGATGTCGTAGGTGCCCACGGGCAGGCTCGGAAGGCTGTAGTGACCCTGATCGTCGGTCGTGGCGCTGAATTGAGTACCGTTCGAGGCGTTGCTTGCCACGACCGTCGCGCCGATGACCGGACCGCCGCTGGCCTTTGTCACGACGCCCGACACGATCCCCAAATCATTGGGCATGCGCATTCCAGGCATATTCGGCGTCTGGGTCTGGCCGGCCTGTGATGCCTGGTTGCCGGGCGCCTGCTGCGCGCCCGCGATGCCGACGCCGCTCAGAACAAATACGGTGACGACAGCCAGCACTGACTGCCGCCAGCAGTGTCTCCACATGATTGCCGGATCCTTTCGTCGCAGTCCGCGACCCGATATGTGTACGAATGGTCTTGACATGAATCGGGGCGCTCACGCGTGCGTCCCGCTTCGATAAGCTGTGTGACGCCCTTCAGTAGACTCCAAGCCCGACACGTCCGCA
>DASYQV010000029.1:0-15590 GCA_036005125.1 Vicinamibacterales bacterium | reverse complement strand
TCGCGTCGTCCGCGCGTACGTGCAGGAGGGTTTCGAGCTCGAGCGGTTCCGTGCGGCCAATCTGGAATATGTGGAGCGGAACAAGGCGCTGATCCGCCTGCAGGGGGCGTTCTACCCGAGCATGGGATTGTTCATGGGGCTGGGAGGCCTGCTCGTGCTCTGGCTCGGCAGTGTCGAAGTCGTGCGCGGCCGCATGTCCGTCGGGGAGCTCGTCGCGTTCAACGCGTATCTGATGATGCTCTCGTGGCCGATGATTGCGTTCGGTTGGGTCACGAACATGCTGCAGCGCGGCATGGCGTCGTGGAAGCGGATGCTCGAGGTCCTCGAGACGCCGGTGGCGATCACGGACGCGGAAGCAACGACGGAGATTACGGACCGGGCGCACATCCGCGGCGACGTGGAATTCCGCCATCTGACATTTGCGTACCCGTCGCGCGACGGGCAGGCCGCCCGGCCGGTGCTCGATGACGTCTCGGCGCTGCTGCCCGCGGGGACGACGACAGCCATCGTGGGTGCGACCGGATCGGGCAAATCGACGTTGTTGAACCTTCTGCCGCGGCTCCACGAGGCGCCGCCGGGCACGGTATTCATCGACGGTGTGGACGTGCGCCGCATCCCGCTGGCCGTCCTCCGCGGCGCCATCGGCTTCGTGCCACAGGAGCCGTTCCTCTTCAGCGACACGATCGCCCAGAACATCGCATTCGGGGCGCGCGACGGGCAGGGCAGTCGGGAACGGATCGAGGAGGCGGCGCGCATCGCGCGTCTCGACGCCGACCTGACCGACTTTCCAAGGGGGTACGAGACGATTGTCGGCGAGCGCGGCATCACCCTTTCGGGCGGACAGAAGCAGCGCACGGCCATTGCGCGCGCACTCGTCGTCGATCCGAAGATCCTCGTGCTCGATGACGCCCTGTCGTCGGTGGATACCTATACGGAGGAGGAGATCCTGTCACGGCTCCGCGGCGTCATGCGGCAGCGGACATCGATCATCGTCTCGCATCGGATCTCGACGGTGCGGGACGCGGATCAGATCCTGGTGCTCCATGAGGGCCGACTCGTCGAGCGCGGTCGCCACGACGATCTCGTGGCACGAGGCGGGATCTACGCCGAGTTGTACCGGAAGCAGCTGTTGGAAGAAGAGCTGGAGGCTTCGTGAACGAGTCGTTCCCGGTTCGAAGCGAGAACCGGGAACGACAGGTGTGTTGATGTCTTTCCACGACGACGAAATCCTCGGCAAGGCCTACGACGCGAGGCTGATGCGGCGCCTGCTGACCTACCTGCGCCCCTATCGGCGTCAGGTGGGGTTCGCCATCGCCGCGATCATTGCCGGTTCGGTTCTCCAGCTCGCGCCGCCGTACCTCACGAAGATCGTCATCGACCGCTACATCCCCGCGCGCGATCTCTCAGGGCTTGGAACCGTTGCCGTGCTGTTCCTCCTGGGCCTCGTCGGGACGTTCGCGCTGGAGTACGTCCAGACGTGGACGATGCAGATGACGGGCCAGCGAATCATGTTCGATCTCCGCATGCAGGTGTACTCACACCTCCAGCGGCTCGATCTCCGGTTTTACGATCGGAACCCCGTCGGACGGCTGATGACGCGCGTCACGACCGACGTCGACGTGCTGAACGATCTGTTCACCGCCGGCGTGGTGTCGATCTTCGGCGACGTCTTCACGCTCCTCGGCATCATGGTGGTGCTCGTCCTCATGGACTGGCGCCTCGCGCTCGTGGCGTTTTCGGTGCTGCCGCTCATCGCGCTCGTCGCACAGTGGTTCCGGCGCAACGTGCGCGATTCGTACCGGACGGTCCGCACGTGGATCGCGCGAATCAACGCCTACCTGCAGGAGCGCATTACCGGTATGGCGACCGTGCAGCTGTTCCGGCGCGAGGAGAAGGACTTCGAGACGTTCGACGACATCGACCGGAAGCACCGGGATGCGAACATCCAATCCATCTTCTACTACGCGGTGTTCTACCCGGCCGTCGAGCTGGTCGGTGCGCTCGCGGCGTCGCTCATCATCTGGTTCGGTGGCGGCTGGGTGCAGAGCGGGACGCTGACGCTCGGATCGCTCGTCGCGTTCCTGCTGTATTCGCAGCGCTTCTTCCGGCCGATCAGCGACATGTCGGAGAAGTTCAACGTGCTGCAGGCCGCCATGGCCTCCTCGGAGCGGATTTTTGCGTTGATCGACACACCCGTGGAGATCCAGACCCCCGCCGAACCTCGACGAGCGAGGGCGGGGAGAATCGCGTTCGAGCACGTCACGTTCGAATACGTCGAAGGCGAACCGGTTCTGCGCGACGTCTCCTTCGCGATCGAGCCCGGCCAGCGCGTCGCGTTCGTCGGCGCCACCGGCGCGGGGAAGACGACCATCATCAGCCTGCTCCTGCGGTTCTACGAAGTAAGGAAAGGCCGGATCACGATCGACGGCGTGGACGTCCGCGACATGGACCTCGGCGAGCTGCGCGGAATGTTCGGGCTCGTCCTGCAGGAGCTGCATCTGTTCTCGGGGACGATTGCCGGCAATGTCCGGCTCGGCAACAACAACATCACCGACGAGGCGGTCCGGCGAGCGGTTGCCGCGGTCCACGCGGACACCTTCATCAACCGGCTTCCGGCCGGCCTGGACACGCCGGTCGCCGAACGTGGCGCGACCCTGTCGGTGGGGCAGAAGCAGCTTCTGTCATTCGCTCGCGCGCTGGCGTTCGATCCGCGCGTTCTCATCCTGGACGAGGCGACGTCGAGCGTCGACACGGAAACCGAGCTGCTGATCCGGGATGCACTGGCCGTGCTCATGCGGGGGCGCACCACGATCGCGATCGCCCACCGGCTCTCGACGATTCAGGACATGGACCGCATTCTCGTGCTCCACAAAGGTCAGCTTCGCGAGTCGGGTACGCACCAGGAGCTGCTGGCCGCGCGCGGCATCTATCACCGGCTGTATCAGCTGCAGTTCAAGGACCGCGAGCTGCAGGACGCCACGAAGGAAGGAGTCAGAAGCTAGGAGTCAGGAGGAAGGAGGGAAGGAGGAAGGGTGCACTCTAACTCGTGACTCCTGACTCCTGACTCCTTTCAAAAGGCATCGCCAGCACGCGCGGGAGCGTCACGTCGCGCGGGTCGTGGAAGCCCTCGACTCCTATCACGATCTCGTCCTGTGGGATGTCGTCCCTCAGCGTCCCGTGCAGCCAATCCCAGACGGTCAGTCCGCTCGACCAGTTCACGTTTCTGATCAGCTCGCGGTTTGCGTGATGGATGCCGTGCAGCCGGGGCGTGACGACGAGACGGGAGAGCGCACGCTCGAGGCGCTGCGGAAGCCGGACGTTCGAATGATGGAACAGGATCTCGATCAGCAGGAGGCGCTGCCAGAGCGTCAGCGTGGCCGGCGACACGCCGATGATGCAGACCTGCATCGCTCGCCATGGTACGGAGATCAGCAGTTCACCCGCGTGGAAGCGAACGGCTGTCGACGCGTCGAGATCCAGATCGACGTGATGCACGGCGTGGAACCGCCACAACGCTGGAACTCGATGAACGAGCACGTGCCAGAGGTACAGGGTGTAATCGAGCAGCACGAGCCCGGCCACCGTTTCCAGCCATCGTGGCAGCGGGGCGCGCTTGAGCAGACCCCATCGCCGGGCCTCCACTCGATCCGCAAGAGGTTCCACGAGAGGCCGCTCGGCGACATGAACTGTAACGGCCGCAAGCGCCGCGATGGTGAGATTGCGCGCGTGACGACGGGGAGGCGGCTCGACCGTCGGGCGCAGCGGCCGCTTTCGTTCGATCCACCACAGCAGTGCGAACGACGTCAACACGGCCAGCGCGCCGAGGTTCGGACGGATCCGCATGACGATCATGAGTTGGATGGCAACACTAGTACCGTGGGAGAACGGTTGAGCCTCTCCGGCACCGCAGTTGCTCTTCCTCTATTCGGCAGAGTGACACCGACGAAGGAGAAGCCTATGAGGGGAATGATTCGCGCTGCGTTAGTCATGAGTTTCGCGGCGTCAGTTGGATGCGGTGGGACCACGAGCAAACCGGCGACGCCCACGGCCTCGGCGCCCGCATCAACGACGTCGTCAGGCCCGACCCAGGCGAACACGAGCGACTACGGCGTGATTCCGGCCGGTCAGGAGCTCGACGTGCGGCTGCAGAACGCGCTCAGCTCCGACACCGCAAAGGTCGAGCAGCGGTTCGACGCGACAACCGCCGTCGACCTGATGCAGGGCAACCAGGTGCTGGTCGCGGCCGGAACCGTCGTCCACGGCGTGGTCAGTGCCGTCCATCCCGCCGGACGTATCGAGCGCACTGGGAGCCTGACGCTCTCGTTCGACGGCATGAGGTGAACGGACGCGAGGTCGATATGCGCGCCTCGGCAACGCAGGTCTTCCAGAGCCGCGGAATCCGTGACGAGGCTGGCACAGCCGGAATCGGCGCAGGCGTTGGCGGAGTAATCGGCGGTCTTCTCGGCGGCGTCAAGGGCGCGATCATCGGGGTGATCGTCGGCGCTGGCGGCGCCATCGCGGCGACCGAGGGCAAGGACGTGGAGCTTCCCGCCGGCACGATCGTGCGTATCCGCTTCGATACGCCGGTAAGGGTCCGATAGCGCGACCCCGTACGTGGGCCGGGTCTCTAGACCCGGCGTCCGCCACTGAGCCGCATCTCTAAAGATGCGGCCTACGTACGAACGACCCCCGGGCGTCCGCCACTGGGCGGCATCTAAAGATGCGGCCTGCGTACGAACGACCTAAGGCTGCACGGGCAGTTCAACTGGTCCTGTCGTGCTGCGCTCGCCCAGCGACGATTCGACAGACGAGATGGGCGGCACTTCTTCGGTCGGCGGTGGTGCGTCAGCCGGTGGGTCCGCGGACGGCGTCACGCGCTCGCGATCCGGACGTGGAGACCGAGCGGCTTCACGGCGGCGGAATATCGTGTCGATGACACCAGGAGTACTGGCCCGCGGGTTCCAGCCCAGGCGCAATACCGTGATCTGCACCTCCCGGCGGCCGAACGCAAGCGCTTCCCGACAGCTCCACATATAGAGATCGAGGATGCGCCCCTGCACCGCAGGACCGGTATCCATGATCGTGTAAATCCCGTTGTACTGGCTGTCGCCGGTGTTGATGCTGATCACACTGCCGACCGGCAGGAGCGTCGAGTCCGAGGCGGCGATTCCGGTGCGCACGCCGACGCCGGAAGCCGTCGTGGACCCCTTGCAATATGCAGTCGCTGCGAACTGCAGGCGGGCGCCGGGCATCGGCACACCGGTCGTATCACGCAGCATGGCCTGGCGGGCCGCATAGCGGGAATCGCGGATCGTCGTTTCGTAGACGAACACGAACCCCAGGCTGACCACGACTGTGGCTATGGCCTTCCGCTGGATTGACCGGGCGAGAAGCGGCATGCAGTAGTTGTCTGTCCGCTCCCAGTAATATCGGGCGAAGGGGGCGGTCCCTTGAACCGCGCTTCTGTGAGCTCGGCGGTATTGTCGTTTTCTGTCCTACCGGAAGTACTGAAGGACCAGGGCGAGCCCCGCCGCGGCGGCCGCGGCATGGATCCACAGCTCAGCGCGTTCCGCGAGCGTCAGCAGGCCACAGATCAGGAAAATTCCCGCACCGAGCAGGCAGGGCCAGTAGAGCTCCTGAAGCGATTCGTGCGTGGCCGCCGGAGCGCGCCTCCGCGCGGCGTCGATTACGGCTGTCGCGATGTCGATGTCGCTCGACCGGTCGAGCTCGTAATAGTGGGTCTGCGAGGACAGCGCAATCCGCTGAAGCGATGGCCGATCGAGCCGGGACACAATCTCCGGTTCCTTGGCTCGAGCCGAATCCTTGCCCTCCTTGAGGCGCAGCGGGTCCGGAATCGGTCCGCCCGACTCGGTTCCGACCCCTACCACGAAAACCGGCACGTTGGCCTGGTGAGCGAGCATCAGAGCCTTCGCGGTCTCACCGGTCCAGGCCTGACCATCGCTGAGGAGCAGAAAGGCCGGGATGTTCCGAGAAACGCCGTGAAGCTGCCGGTCCTTCTCGATGACGCGCAGACCCCACTCGATCCCGAGCGCAATGTTCGTATCCCAGGTGGTGTCCTCCTCCAACGGGAACGGTGACTTGACGCTCAGATGATCGAGGAAGAAGAAGTAGGTGTTCGGGTCCTTGGTCAGCCGCACGTGAGGCGCGGCGATATGCGCGAAGACGGCGAGTGCGATGCGATCGTTGTCCCACTGCAGCGAATCGCCGAGCGTTCGCAGAAATGCCATCGAGCGCTGCCACCGGTTGCCGGCCACGTCCTTGACGTGCATCGAGGCGGAGGCGTCCTGCAGGACGACGAGATCGATGGCGGCGGTTCGAACCACCGACGTGACGGCGCGAGGCCGGGCAAGCGCGACGATGACGGCGACGGTCGCGAGAATGATGCACAGCCAGAAGCCGAGACCACCCAACGGCTGAAATCGGGCGCGAACCGGCGACTGCATGCGCTTCGCGAAACGCGACTTGCTGCCTCGCCACAGGGCAGCCTGGCGAATCCAGAGGACCAGCAGAATGGCGGGAAGAATCAGGAGCCACAGATAGTAGGGCGCGCCGAACCGAAGCGTGTCGAGCAGGCTTCCGTTGAGAGCAGGATTCATCCTAGCCCTTCCGCTGTTTTCGTCCGGTCACCCCAGCCTCGATCTCGGTGTCCCGCTCTTCGGTTTCCATCGGAATGATCGTGTTGAACGGGCTCATGCCCGTGCCGACCGGGTACTCGCCCGGGTGACCGTGGATCGTCCGGCCTTCCGGCAGATCCTTCGTCGCCGTGCTGGCCTTCTGCGAGAGCGACGCCAGCAACGCCGCCTGTTCGCGCCCGGGCGCGGGCTTGGCGAGCGCATTACGCACGCGGACAACGTATTCGTAGTTGTACGCGGCGTCCTCGAGATCGGTGCTCTTCAATACCTGGGCGTAACGCTGGATCACCGCTTCAGCGCCCTTCAATTTCGCCGCGCGATCGGCTGTGCTCCGCTGGAGGTCGCGGAAGGCGGCGTTGGCCCGCAGCAGCAGCAGCTCGGGACTCGGGTGCGCGTTGGGCGCCTCGGTCTCGGACGAATCCGCGATTTCGGAGTACTGGCCCAGCCAGTATCGGGCGAGCGTCCGACGCCACTGCTGGCCGCCATAGATCTGCTCACTGAGCCACGGGACGCTGTCGATCCCCGCCAGCCTGACATCGGCGTCGGGCGTTCGAGCCACAACGCGCGCAAACCTCAACGTGCCCATCTGCGCGTAGGCATCGGCCGCGTCCCGCTCGTACGCAGCCACCTTCCAGAGTCCTGCGCCCGCGGCCACCAGTAGCAGCGCCAGCGTCAATTGCCCGAGTGCGCCTTTCATCGGAACTCCTTCAGCCCTTACGGGAACGCTCTGAAATACGGGATTGTCAGCTTGCCGATGGCGGCGAGCGTCCACAGTCCGAGCGCGACGGCCGCAAAATGCAGAAAGCGCGGCGTCTGCGTCACGTAACGGGTCACCCGAATCCGACCCTGAGAAATCGAATCGATGTCGCGAATCGCGTCGAGGACCGCCCGCTCGTTCGAGGCCGCGTAGAACTTGCCGCCCGTCTTCTCCACAGCCGCCTTCCACAGCGCATCCGGAACGAGGCCGCCGAGCTCTTTCTCGTAACTGGTGCGCACGAGGTACACGGGTATCTCCGCTTTGACCGCATCGGCCAGAATCTCGTCGAGCGGACGGCCGCGAACGATCACGCCCATGTCCTCGCCGTCGCTGAAGATGATGATCAGGTTGCCCGCCGAATCGAGAAAGTCGAACGCGCGGAACAGCTTGGTGCCCATGTCGATGGCGTTGCCGATGACCGTGCCCGGGTCGGGAAAGCGCGCGAACTCGACGGGGTCGGCGATGAGCGAGATGCTCAGCAGGATGTTGTCGTAATCGTTGGTGAACGGCGTCACGACGTACGCCTCGTCACCGAACTCGATGAGCGCCAGCAGGTCGCGGTACTTGCCGTTCATCCGGAGCCGCACGAATCGCTCCGCGGCTCCAACGGTCGTGAGAAACGTCGTCGTGGCCATGCCGGTCTTGTTCAGCTCGCCGGCGGAGAACAACGCCCGCATGCTGGACGAGGCATCGATCATCATCGCGATCCGCCGCCCCGGAAACGATTCCTCCCGGCGCCCAAGGGCGCTGTAGGGATCCGCGAGGGCCACGGCAAAGAACAGGAGGCCGATTGCGAAAAGCAGCGCGGGGACGTAGCGGATGGCTGAGAACGCCGATCCCCGGAGCGAGCCCGGGAGGGCCGCCACGGTTACACGGTGCCGGCCGCCGAACCGCTTGATCAGCCGTCGCACCACGACCACCGCAATACAGATGGCGATGACGCCGACGAGCAGGAGGGTCGCCTGACTCCGATGCCAGAAATACAGCTTCTCGGGTGCGAGATTCCCGAGGTCTATCCTGAGATCGCGGACGATGGCTGAGAGATCAGCTACCGGGTCCACGCCTGTCCTCGCGACGCGGCGACCTGGCGTCCGCCCGGACCGAAGGAAAACATCGACCCGAAGTGGAAGCGCGGCAGGCGCCGCAGGATGTTACGCGCGGCGGCAAGTGAAGCGTCCAACTCCTCGTCGCTGGGCTTTCGGTCGCGACTGTAACTTGCGGCCGAGAACCGCCGCAGCGCGGTGGCAAGCTCGTCGAGGTCGGTGCCGCTGCCATCGTTGCCAGCCGCGTTCCGCGCTTCCTCGAGCGCTTCGGCAGTCATCGACCCGAACACGAGCGTATCGGGGCGCCGCCGCGGCCAGCGGCGGCCCTTGAGGCGCAGCGCACCCTCGCTCGCCGCACGACCGGTTGACGCCTGCGTCTGTGAGACTCCTCGAGCCGCGCGGTAGCCGGCAATGATTCGCAGGACCGCTAACGCCCTGGCGGCGAGCGGCTCAGTCCATCCCTCGATGCCGCGCTGACGTTTAATGTCGGCGAGCTCACGGCCGGCGCCGCTCAGGACGGCGCGCGTGGACATGTGACCGACAGCCGTGCGCGCACGCGTCGGAGAGCGACGGGCCACACGCACCAGCACAACGACGGCCACCAGCCCGCCGAGTCCCATCAGCACGCCCCCGAGTATGCGGAGCAGGGAAGCGACATACCGGCGTCGCTCGATGTCGCTGAACGTTTCCGGCGGCGCTTCCCTGATATCGCGGGCGTCGGCCGGCACGAGTGACGTCACACGGATGCCCTGGGCCGGCATCACGTACGTCTGGTCGCGGCCCTGCAGCTCCGCCCCCGCGGCGCCGCGCGTCTGCACGCGGTACTTGATCGCGAGCGTCGGAATGTCGGCGTCCTTGCCGACCAGGAGCTCGTCGATCAGGCGCAGCGTGTATTCATACTGGAAGAATCGTCGCTGGCTCGTTCGCTGATCCGGCGCCTGACTGCCTCGAAGCAACTCGAACGGCGCAAGCTGCAACGCGGCGGGCTCGAGGGGAGCCTGATCGGGAACGACGCGCACCTCGTCGTTCTCCAGGACAGCGCACGTCAGGACGAGCGTGAAGGGCTGTCCCACCCGTATCGCGCTGCTGGTCGTGCGCCACCAGCAGTCGATCGGGTCGGCGGTGACCCGCCGTCCGGCAGCCGGCTGAGCAAACGCGGCGTTCTCGTGCGCGACGCCGGACAGACCCCACACGCACAGCACCGCGATCACGATTCGAGACGTCCACACCACGTGATGTTTCTCCCTTTCGATCATCGTCTCCGGAGGCGCCGCTCGGCGACGAACTCCACGAGGGCCACTTCCCGCTGCGTCCGGTCCGTCCCGAGCCGGAGTACATCGAAGCCGATTTGCTTTGCCGCGTGCTGGACCTCGTCCTGCCACGTCCGCACGCGTTCCGACATCTTGTGAAGGGTCGCCCGCGACACCACGCGGGACCGTCCCGTCTCGACGTCGACAACGGTGATCCAGCCGGATCGCACCGGCGGCATGTCGAAGGCGAAGGCCGCATCGATCAGCACGATGACGACGTCGTGCTTCGTGTTGACGAAGTTCAGCTCGCGAAGCACGTCGCGCCAGTCGTCGAACAGGAAATCAGAGATCACGGGGACCAGACCGGGTCTCCCGAGCACCGCGCTCAGCGTCTGGCTGAGACTCTCGGCGCGTTTCAGGTCCCGCATGCTCTTGCCCGTCTGATACGCGTCGAGACAGTGGATGACCTGCCGCTTGCCGATGCGGGCATTCACTGCCGCCAGGTGGTCGAACCCTGCATCGAACGTAATCAGGCCGAAGAGATCCTGGTAGAACACCGCGGACATGCCGATCGTGGCGATCGCCCAGGCGATGGTGTGCGCGATCTGGGTTCCGTCGACGCCGCATCGCGTCGACAGCGACGCGTCCGCGATGACGGTGACATTGGCGTTGCTCGGCTGCTCGTACTCGCGCACGACGAGCGGCATGAAATTGTTGAGCGACGACTGGCCCCAATCGATCGACGAGAACCGGTCGCCGGCCTGCCAGTCGCGCAGACCGAGGAAATCGAATCCCGAGCCGTGCGCCTGGCTGCGATGCTCGCCAGCCGTGATCGTGCGCATCCGCTTCAGGATCAGCAGCTCGATCTCCGTGATCTCTGACAGATTGACGAACCGATCGATGGCGCCTTCCCGGGTTCTCATGGGATGGCCACACGATCGATGACGTCCTGGATCACCATCGTGGTCGTCACGCCGTGGCTGGCCGCATGCGGGCCGAGCCAGATCCGATGGGGGAGCACGTAAGGAGCAAGGTCCTGGATGTCTTCGGGATACACCTCGGTGCGGCCGCGAACGAGCAGGGCCCAGACCTTTGCGAGGCGCCCCCAGCAGATGATCGCGCGCGGCGACGCTCCGAGATCCACGCTGTGCTCGACGAGCTCGGATGGAGAATGGACCAGCCAGTCGGTATCGGGATTATGCGGACGCGTGGCCGCCACCAGCCGCTGAATGTATTTCCCGAGCCGTGCGTGGAGGAACACCTGTTCGTTGATGGACGACCGCAGGCGAATGATGCGGTCCTTCGACATCAGCGGATTCAGCTTCACCCGCTTGAAGTCGAAGTTGACCAGCTTCTCTTCCTCCTCAGGCGCAAGATACCCGATGTTCACCATGATTGCGAAACGGTCCGTGGCCGCCTCCGAGAGCGGGAACGTGCCCTGGCCGAGCTCGATCGGGTTCATCGTGGCGATGGCGAAGCTGAACGCGGGCAACTCGTAGGTGGTCTTGCCCACTGTGACGGTACGGTCCTGCAGCCCTTCGAGAAACGCGCTCTGGGACTTCAGCGGGATACGGTTGATCTCGTCGAGCAGGATCACTTCGGCCGACGCCAGCGGACCGAACTCGGTGACCAGCTGTCCGGTCACCGGGTTGATCATTTGAAAGCCAACCACTTCGGTCGGCTGCAGATCGGCGCGCCCCTGCAATCGGGCGAACTTCGCGTCGCTGATGGCGGCGAGAATGACGCCAAAGAAGGTTTTGCCGACGCCCGGAACGCCGCGCAGCAGCAGGTTTCCGGCGTTCACCTGCCGTTGTTCGCGCTTGTCGTAGGTCGTCGGGATCTCGGAGAGCAGCACGACATTGGCCAGGGCCTTTGCCGTGTCGTAGCCCACCAATGCCTTGCCGCCCTCCAGGACGATCGCCTTGTGGAATTCGACGGCTTCCTCGAGATCAGAATGTACTGCTCGCCCTGAAATCATTTCGACTCGTCCGCGGTCCGCGAGGCGGACCTGGTCAACGTTGACCGCCACCTTAAGCCGTACCGGCGAAGTCGGCTCCAGGTCGGGCCAGGTCCGGAAACGGCGTGAACGATGTTTTCGGGAATCGCCGGGGCGCGTCGGGTTTCGGCCGCGCCGGGCGACAAGTATGTGCCAAGTCGAGGGATTCGCCAAGAGGGGCGGGGCCGCCAGGTGTTTCACGCAGAGGACGGTGAGACGATTTGAAACGCAGAGCGCGCCAAGAACGCCAAGAACGCCGAGAATTCCACGAAAACTCTGCGGTCCCGGCGAGCTCCCCGTCGAAATCGTCCCGGCTTCCTCCGCCCTCTCCGAGCCCTCCCTACCGGAAGTGTTCGAACCCTTGGGGAAGCTCCCGCGGGCCGCCAGCAGTGTGCAGCACAATCTCCCGATCTCTGGTCACGGCCCCAATTCTCGTGATCGGGAGCCCTCCCATCGCGCGCCGGGCCTCCTGCAGGCGACCCCGGTGCGCCCGTCTGGAGGTGAACAGTAATTCGTAGTCATCGCCGCCGGCCAGGACGGCGTCCAGGGCATCAGATTGGCGGGCCGCGTACCATCGCGCGGCGGTCTCATCAATCGGCAGGACACTGGCATCGATGACGAGACCGACCCCCGAGGCCGCCGCAATCTGCCGCACGCCATCAGCCAGGCCGTCGCTCAGGTCAACGCAGGCGCCCGCCGCACGGTTCCGCGACAGCATCAGGCCCGCCCGGACACGCGGCTCTGGACGGAGATACCGCGCCTGGGCGTCCGCCCATTCGGTGGCCTCGCGCCCCACGCCGATCAGGTGCCGTGAACCCGTTGCTTCAAGGAGTGCGTGGAGTCCCACAGCGCCCGCGCCAATCGTGCCCGTCACATAGACATCATCACCGGGTTGCGCCCCCGCGCGCGTCAGCACCCGGCGCGGCGCAACGGAGCCGGTCGCTGTGACATCGATCATCAAGGGAGCGGGGCCGAGCCCGTCCCGGGGCGTCGGTGATCGCGCGATGTTGCCGCCGACGACGGCGACGCGGTGACGCGCGGCAAGCGACAGCATCCCGTCGAGCATGGCGTCCAGGTCCGAGATTGGGAAGTCGCCGGGCAGGATCAGAGAGAGGAGTGCCGCCCGCGGGGACGCACCCATGGCCGCCAGGTCGCTCAGGTTGATCGCGAGCGCCTTGTGCCCAATCGCATCGGGCGGGCAGAACCGCCGGTCGAAGTGCACACCCTCAACGAACGCGTCGGTCGTCAGCGCTTCGGCCATACGCGGTTCGGGCTGGACGAGGGCCGCATCGTCGCCCGGACCGACCAGAACCCAGGGTGCGAGGGGAAGACGAGCCGTGATACGCGCGATGAGCGCCCGCTCGCCCAGGTCGGAGACCGTGCCAGAACCAAGGTCAAAGGTCAAAGGTCAAAGGGCAAAGGTTAGGGCAAAGGTTCAGGGCAAGGTTCTAGGTGCTAGGTGCTAGGTGCAAGGGACAAGGTCAAGGTCAAGGTCAAGGTCAAGGTAGCAAGTGAAAGGGCAGGTGGAGGTCGAAGGCAAGACGAACCTTTGACCTGACTTTTGACCTTTGCCCTTTGACCTTTGCCCTTTGCCGTTCGCCTTTTGATGTCCGTCATTTCGCGTATTCGATCGCGCGGGTCTCCCGGATGACCGTGACCTTGATCTGGCCGGGATACTGGAGCTCGCTCTCGATTCGGCGCGCGATGTCCTTCGAGAGCCAGACCGCTTCCTCGTCGGAGATCTTTTCGCTTTCGACCAGGATGCGCACCTCGCGGCCGGCCTGCAGCGCGAAGGCCTTGGACACGCCCTTGAAGGAATCCGCAATGCCTTCGAGCTTCTCCAGCCGCTTCACGTAGGACTCGAGGATGTCCCGGCGGGCACCTGGCCGCGCCGCGGAGATGGCGTCGGCGGCCTGCACGATCATGGCCTCGAGCGACGGCCAATCGATGTCCATGTGGTGCGCCGCCATCGCCATGACGACGGCCTCGCTCTCGCCGTATTTGCGAAGCAGCTCGATGCCGAGCTCGAGGTGCGTGCCTTCCATCTCCCGGTCGATGGCCTTGCCGACGTCGTGCAGGAACGCCGCGCGCGTAGCCACGTGCTGATCGATGCCGAGCTCACGCGCCATCACGCCCGCGAGGAAGGCGACTTCCTTGGAGTGGCTGAGGACGTTCTGGCCGTAGCTGGTGCGGTACTTCAACCGGCCCATCAGCCGCAGAATTTCGGCGTGCACGTCGTGGAGGCCGAGCTCGAAGGCGGCGGCCGCGCCGTCTTTCCGCATCTGTTCCTCCATCTCCGCCTTGACCTTCTCGACCACCTCTTCGATGCGGGCTGGATGGATGCGGCCGTCGGCAATCAGGCGTTCGATTGACTGACGTGCGACCTCGCGGCGGTACGGATCGTAAGCGGAGAGGATGATGGCGCCCGGAGTGTCGTCGACGATCAGGTCGACGCCCGTGGCCAGCTCGAGCGCACGAATGTTCCGCCCCTCGCGACCGATGATGCGTCCCTTCAGATCGTCGCTCGGCAGGTCGACCACCGACACCGTCGTCTCGATGGCATGCTCGGCGGCGCTCCGCTGGACCGCCTCGACCACAATGTGCTTCGCCCGCTCGGCCGCCGTTTCACGGGCCTCGGCCTCGAGACGCTTGACCAGTTGCGCGGCGTCGCGGCGCGCATCGGCCTCGATCTGTCGAAGCAACAGCTCCCGGGCGTCGTCGGCCGTCATGCCTGCCACGCGTTCGAGCTCGCGCTGGCGCTCCGCCACGAGCTGGTCGAAGCGGGCCGCCGTCGCCTGCGTCGCCCGCTCGCGTTCGTTGATGACCTGCTCGCGGACGCGAAGCGCCCGCATCTGATCCTCGAGCTGGGCGCGTTGTTCCGTTGTGATCGCGTCGCGGCGGGTTATCGATTGCTCGACGACCGCGAGCTCGTCGCGCCGTTCGCGAATCTGCTTTTCGGCTTCGAGCCGCAGGTCGTGCGCCTTTTCCTTGGCCTCGAGCAGCGCTTCCTTCTTGAGCGTTTCGCATTCGCGCTGCGCGTCGCGAACGAGGCGATCCGATTCCTCGCGCGCACGCCTGATCGTTTCCGCGGCGGTTCGTTTCTGGCTCGCGAGCCAGTAGAGGAACATCCCTGCCGCGATGAGACCCGTAACGCCGATACTGATGAGATAGCTCGTCATGCGCGTCCCTGTCGGATCTCGCGTGGCAGTATTGTCGAATGGGGCGGGAACAAGAGAGGCCCCGCTTTGCCGTGTGGGGAGCTCGAATGAACCTGCGCAAAGCAGGTGGAACCGCTGTTTGTCAGCCGCGCTTCAGGCTTCCTCGCAACAGAGGCGTGCACAACGCGCGACCTCGCGGCTCGCTTGGATGTAACGTTGGCTCAGACGAGCCTCCGAACCATCACGAGCAAAGCAGGGAACGTGAACGCAATCTTAGCCTGCCGGCGGGGGTGGGTCAATGTCCGGGCCCCAGACGCGTTTCGTGCCGCGTTGGGTGAACGGGTGAGGTGCAGAAGCTAACCCGCACGAATCGTAACAGATAGCGCCACGGCCACGCGGTTGGATGTCGAAGGTCAGGGCGTCGACAGGCCCAGGCGACCGTTGCTTCCGCCGGCCGTCTCGGGCTGTGAGAGGACGTCGTCGAGCAGTTGCTCGAGCTGAAGCGCACGCTGATTCAGTTCCGATGACTGCCGGGCGAGGGCGCGGAACAGTTCGTCGGCGATGTTGAGCGCGACCAGGATGGCCACCCCGAGCCCGTCGCTTGCGGGCGCCGCATCCGATGCGGTGCGCATCTTCTGGTCGACATAGGCGGCCAGCTCGGCAACATACGTCGGGTCGAGCGCGCTGCGAATGGGATACTGCAGGCCGCCGATCTCAACGGTGACGACCCGGA
>DASYQV010000028.1:0-13174 GCA_036005125.1 Vicinamibacterales bacterium | reverse complement strand
CCGCGCAAATTCTGGGACTCTACCGGCCGACGCTGTACAGCAAGATGAAGAAGCACGACATCAAGGATCTGCGCGCGCAGCAACGCAGCGCCGCCGCCACGCCATCTGCCCCGGCAACCTAACCAGTCACGGGCTCCGCCCCTGATATCCCAGCGGAGCCCGCGACCGGTTGCCAGTGTCTTTTTGGCGCGCTTTGCGCGCCTAGGACCGCTATGCGGATCCGACGCAACGGGTACAAAATTCGCGTTCCAGGCCGCATAGCGGTCCAGGCAGGCTCCTCGATAGCCCGTCAGCTAGTTAGCGCAGCATTTCTTACCGCGCTGCGCGCGCCTTAGCCCGGTATGCGGTCGAGCCGCATAACGGGCCGACTTCCATTTGGGCATTGTCACCTCAACGGTGGGCGCACGGTCGAGATTCAGACTCACCAGTCAAGGGCTCTGCCCTTGACATCCGGGCAGAGCCCTCGCCTCGTGAGCACAGTATCTTTTGGCGCGCTCCGCGCGCCAGGCCCGTTATGCGGTCCCACAACGAGTACAAAATTCGCATCTGTGGCCGCATAACGGGCTAACCGCGCATTCCGGTTCGCGGATTCCGGAGTTCCAAATCGCGCATCGCGAATCCAGCCACTCACAAATCGAGATCTGGCCCAACCGTTGCAGAACGTTCGGGCCATGACCGAGCGTGTCGGTACCGCAATCCTGGCGGTACTGGCGTGGGTGGGTGACGTTTCATTGTTCGGCCTTCGCGCGCTGAAGGAAGCCGTTCGACCGCCCTACGAGTTCGGCGAAACGGCCCGCCACGTGTTCGAGATCGGATGGCGATCGGTACCGCTCATCGCGACCTCCGGCTTTGCGATAGGCGTGGTGCTCTCGATGCACACCCGTGCATCGCTCGAGCGTTTCGGCGCCGAAGCGATGATCCCTGCGGGTCTTGCCATCGCGCTCATTCGCGAGACCGGTCCGCTCGTGACGGGCCTTCTTCTGTCGGGGCGGGTCGGCGCCGGGATTGGCGCCGAGCTCGGCGCGATGAAGGTGACCGAGCAGATCGACGCGCTCGAGGCGACTGCCGTCGATTCCTTCAAGTTCCTCGCGGTGACGCGCATTCTCGCCTGCATCATCGCGCTGCCGCTGCTGACCACCATCATGGACTTCTGTGGGATTTTCGGCGGCTTCGTGGCGGAAGCTACCGTCAGCGGCATGTCATGGCATCTCTACTTCCGCCGGGCGTTCTCGCTGATTAACTTCGACGACTTCATTCCAGCGACGTTGAAGACCGCGGTCTTCGGGATGATCATCGGCACGGTCGCGTCCTACCTCGGCTTCACGACCACTCAGGGTACCGAAGGCGTTGGCCGGACGTCCACGCGAAGTGTGGTCTTCGCGTCGATTCTCATCATCATGACCAACGTGGTGCTCGTGAAACTCATCTTCTTCTTCTTTCCGGAGCGCGCGTGATGGACGGGACCGCGCCGGAAGAAACCGCTGCTTCGCATGAGCGGAACGGGGAGCCCGCGATTTGTCTGGACCACGTGACCAAGACGTTCGGCGAGCGGAAGGTTCTCGACGACGTGACGCTCGACGTGCGAGCCGGGACGGCGTTCTGCCTTCTGGGGCGCAGCGGTACCGGCAAGAGCGTCACCTTGAAGCACATCATCCGCTTGATGAAGCCGGACCGCGGACGCGTCCTGGTGCATGGCCGCGATGTGGTGGCCCTCGAGGGGCGCGAGCTCGCAGAGGTTCGCCGTTCGATGGGCTTCCTGTTCCAGAACGCAGCCCTCTTCGACTCGATCAGCGTCGGCGAGAACGTCGCGTTTCCGCTCCGGCGCCACACCGACTGGCCGGATGCGCGAATCCGCGAGGTTGCGAAGGCGAAACTCGCCGACGTCGGGCTCGAGAACGACTACGACAAGATGCCGGCGGATCTGTCAGGCGGCATGCGCAAACGCGCTGGCCTGGCGCGCGCGATGGCGCTGGATCCCGACATCCTGCTGATCGACGAGCCGAGCGCCGGGCTGGATCCGATTACGGCCGACGAGATCGACGAGCTCCTCGTGGACCGCAAGAAGAAGGGGACGACGCTCGTCGTCGTCACTCACAATATTCCAAGCGCCCGGCACATCGGCGACGAGTTTGGAATGCTGCACGAAGGCCGCGTGATCGCGCGCGGCACCCCCGAGGAGCTCGAGCGGAGCGAGCACGAGCTGGTTCGCGCGTTCATGCGATCCGAAGGATCAGGGTAGGCCTCAGGGTGCGAAAGGACATCGGTAGATGATTTCTTCGAAACTGGTGGGCGCGGGTGCGTTCGTGGTGTTCGGCATCCTGCTGTTCACGATCGCCCTCTTCATGATCGGCGAGCGGCGCATGCTGTTCGAGAAGCGCTTTCCCGTCTACGCGGAATTCGCCAAGCTCGGACAGCTCGAACAGGGCGCGGCCGTGCGCGTCGCCGGTCTGGATGCGGGCGAGGTCACCGAGATCCAGATCCCTGGGTCACCGGCCGGAAAGTTCCGCGTGAAGATGGAAGTCCGCGAGGACCTGCACGGTCTGGTCCGGACCGATTCAGTTGCCAACGTCCAGATGGAAGGGCTCGTCGGGGCGATCTTCGTGAACATTGCCTCGGGATCGGAGACTGCGCAACCCGTACCACCAGGGGGGACAATCAAGAGCCGCGAACCGTTCTCGATGGCGGACCTGATGGAGCAAGCGAGCGGCACCATTACCTTGATCAGCATGACCGTGGAATCGCTGCGCGGCGACGTCGAGACCGCGGTAAAGCAGATCGCCTTGACGGCCGAGGACGCGCACGCGATCGTCGAGGATGTGCGGCCCGACATCACCGCAATCGCTCGCACCGCGAACCGGCTCTCCGCTGACGCGCAGGAGATCGCGGACAAGATCCAGAACGGGGAGGGCACCATCGGAAAGCTGATCAACGACGACACCCTGTACCGCCGCGCACAGGAGATTGCCGACAACGCGAAGGACGTGATGGCCAACGTGCGTGAAGTGTCCGATGAGGCACGCCGAGCCGTCGCCGACTTCCGCTCCAAGGACGGGCCGGCGCAGGGCCTGATGGCCGACATGCGTGTAACAATCGGTCAGGCGCGTGAGGCCGTGGCGGATCTCGCCGACAACATGGAAGCGCTCAAACACAACTTCCTGCTGCGCGGCTTCTTCAACAAGCGCGGCTACTTCGATCTCGATCGGTTGTCGCCGGCAGAATACCGAAAAGGCGTTCTCGAAAACGGAAAACGGAAAGCGCTTCGCATCTGGCTCGCGTCCTCTGTGTTGTTCGAGCGATCGCCGGATGGCACCGAGGGCCTCTCAGATGGAGGCAAGGCGCGACTCGACTCGGCGATGGCGACCTACCTCGAGTACGTCCCCTCGTATCCGATCGTTATCGAGGGTTATGCGACCGACGGGTTGAGCCAGGAGCGATTCCGCACCGGCCGCCGGCGAGCGGGCATGGTCCGGGAATACCTGATGGGACGCTATGACCTTGTTCCGCAAGCCACCGGGTTCATCGCCCTTGACCGCAAGGCCGAGGGGAGTCCCAACGGAAGCTCGTGGGACGGCGTGGCCATCGCTCTGTTCATCGACAAGGAAGCGCTGCGATTCGACGCCCCGGACCTGAAGCCCCAGAAGACTTCAGGCGTCAAGCCCCAGGCATCAGGGCTGTCTCAGGCAGAAGGCAAGCCCGATCGCTGAAATGGGTGTATCGATTCGCCGGATGGCACAGCGTTTGGAACGCCTGTGCTGTTGGCGAGGAAGGAGGAAATCTGTGACCGACCAGACTCGACTGTGCGCCGGCGCGTCGGTGGGCGCGCTCGTGGGCGCTCTGGTGGCTTACCTCTTCTTTACCGAGGGCGGCCGTAGGATGCGGGATCGGATGGAGCCCGCCGTGGACGATCTGATGCGCGAATTCCACAAGTTCCGCCGCACGCTCGAGAAAGTGGGCGACATGGCCAACGACGGCCTGCGGGCGTTCAACGAGTTCCAGGCCGCGCGCGGTCAGAGTCCTTTCCCTCCGGGACCTCGGACTTCCCATTGATGACTCCGCGCGCGTCACGGTAACGGACATGATTGCAGGGAATCTGGACACGACGAACCTGCTGCTGGGAATCATGGCGGCCGTGAGCGTGCTCGAGGCGCTTTTGCTCATCGGTGTCGGCATCATGGCGTGGAAGCTGTACCGCCAGGCGATGCAGACGATACGCGAGGTCGAGCAGCGGCAGATCGCGCCGCTGGCCGCGCGGGTCAACGCACTGGTGGCGCGCGTGGACGCTATCCTCGACGATGTCAGGGGCGTCACGTCGCGCGTAACCCAGCAGACCGAGCGCGTCGACTTGGCGATTCGGACGACGATTGATCGCGTGGACGAGACGGCCGACCGCGTGCGTCATTCCGTGGCTTCCCGTGTGAACCGCGTGATGGGCGTCGTCCATGGTGTGCGAGCGGCGTTCGAGACGTTCTTCAACGGGCACTCCCGGCCTTCTTCGACCGAACGGCCGGGTCCGACGGCGTAAGCGGAGCTATTCGTGTAAGGCGCCGGACCGCGCCCTCGACATGGAGTGGGCAGGCCGGCAGAAAGTCGAAGCGGGCAACCCACAAGAGGAGCAGCACAATGGCGGATACGTACGATCGTTTCGAAAACGAGGGCAGTGGCGGCGGGTTCATGATGGGCCTGCTGACAGGCACAGTGCTCGGTGCCGGGCTCGGGATGTTATTGGCCCCGAAAGCCGGATCCGAATTGCGGGGCGCGATTGGCGAGCAGGCGAAGAACATCAGCAACCTGGCCTCTGACCAGTACCGCAAAGCCGCCGACGTGGCGGGCAACTGGGCGGAAAAGGGCCGGGATATCGTCGATCGGGCTCGCGACGCCGTGTCGCGGGGAGCCGAGGAAGCGCGCGGATATGCGGGCACGACGAGCGGCACGGGCTATACCGGCGGCGGCTACACTGGTTCGGGCACCAATTACGGCCAGGGCACGGGGGGCTACACCGGACAGACAGGTCCGGGAAACACTGGCAGCGACTTCGGGCGCTCGTAACGGCCGGCGTTCACGAAGAACCCGGATGACAGCGCGGGTCTGACGAACTCTGTTGCGGGGATCCGAAGACCTGCGCCGCGTGTTTGCACTCGTTCGTTCGCGAGCGTCTCGCCATGACCACTGATCAGACGAGCGCGGTGGCGGACCTTGCGATCGCGGTCATCGGCGCTGCGGTCGCGCTTTACATCGTACGGACGCCGCCACTTCGCCGTCTCGCCTGGCGTCTCGTGAAGTACGCCGTCGGAACCATGCTGCCCGGATACCTGGTTCACGAAACCAAACGCGCCTGGGCGGGAACGGCC
Source organism: Vicinamibacterales bacterium (assembly GCA_036005125.1). GTDB lineage: Bacteria > Acidobacteriota > Vicinamibacteria > Vicinamibacterales > UBA2999 > DASYQV01. Next base: position 7,826 of record DASYQV010000028.1, on the reverse strand, counting down.
CCGAATCACCGCGCGCCTGCCATAATGAACGGGTGACCGACGGCGAGCCCGCGCACGAGAACCCGGATCTTGCCTCCGGATTCCCTTCCACTTTTCGCGCTCCGCGGTCCGAGGTCGTAGTATGTCGCGACCGCCTCGTGCGCCGTCTTCGTGCGGAAGTCCGCCTCACGGCACTCGCGGCATGGCGCGGTCTCGTCGAGCTCGTCAACAGCCAGGACCTGACGCACGCGGCCGCCATCGCGTACTACGCGCTTCTGTCATTCTTCCCATTCCTGCTGCTGTGCATCTCGCTGCTCGGCTCGATTACAGCCGACGAGGCGGATCGCATCGCCGTCCTGACGTTTGTCTTCCGCTACTTTCCGACGCAGTTCGAGTTCATCACCACCCAGCTCGATGCGTTCCGACAGACGCGCGTCCAGGTTGGCGTCGCGGGAGGCCTCGCCCTCATCTGGGCATCGCTCGGCGTGTTCGGGGCAATCACGAGCGCCGTCAACGAGGCATGGGGCGTGGAGAAGCAGCGCAGCTTCTGGAAGCATCGCATGGTCTCGTTCCTGATGCTGGTCTCCGCCGGCGGCGTGATGATCCTCGCACTGCTGCTCGTCGGCGCGGTGCAAGTGGCGCAGGCCTCGTGGTTCGGTGTTCTCATGACGCCCATCGAGGCGCTGCACTGGCTGCAGTCGATCGCGGTGCGTTTCTCGGCCACGCTTCTCCTCATCATCGGCATCGGGCTTGTCTTTTATTTCATTCCCAACGCCAAAACGCGATTCCGGGACGTCTGGGTCGGGGCCATCCTGACCGGCATTCTGTGGCGGCTCGCCTTTGATGGGTTCTCCTGGTACATCAGCCACAATACGCGGCTGACATTGATTCACGGATCTATCGCGGCAGTCGTTGTGTTCCTGCTGTGGATTTACGTATCCGCCGTGATCTTGATGTATGGGGTTGAGTTCACCGCCACCTACGCGCGTCTCCGGCGCCGCCGGCCGGATGATATGCCCGCCGCGCCCACGCCCCGGGTCTGACGCTCCTGACCGGATGCGACAACGACGTTCTGATGCGGTGGTATTCGTGCTGATCGTCTGGCTGTCCGGAGTCGCTGGAGCGATCTCGCTCATCTCCGTCGAGCAGGAAACCGAGATTGGCAAGCAGGCGCTCGCGCAGGTCCGCAAGCAGGTTCCCGAAGTTCGCGATCGCGAGGTGGTCAACTACCTGCGCGCCCTTGGACGCCGCCTGGTGCCTTACGCGAAGGGGCCGAAATATTCGTACACCTTCTGGTTAGCGGACTATCGCGAGCTGAACGCGTTCGCCTTGCCGGGCGGCCCCGTGTGGCTGCATCGCGGCATCATGCATGCGGCGACCAGCGAATCGCAGGTCGTCAGCGTGCTGGCGCACGAGATCGCGCACATCAGCCAGCGTCACGCAGCCGCGCAGCTCACCAAGGCGGCGATGACCAACTGGGGCCTCGGTGTGCTGGGCGCCCTTCTCGGCAACAGCGGCGGCGCCGGAGCGGCCAAGATTGCGGCGGGCTTCCTCGCCAACGGTCTTTTCCTGAAGTTCAGCCGCGATGACGAGCGCGAGGCGGATCGCGTCGGGCTGCAGATGATGACGCGCGCCGGGTGGGATCCACGCGGAATGGTGGAGCTCTTCGAGATCCTGCGCCGCGAGGCGAAGCGCGATCCGGGCGCTGTCGAGGTGTTCTTCTCGAGCCATCCATCGCCGCAGGACCGCATCACGGAGCTTCGAGCGGAGGTCGCGCGACATCCCGGCGGCCGGCGCGACAGCCAGGGGTTCAAAGACATCAAGGCTCGACTGCACCGGCTGCCTCCGCCGAAGGTAATGCCGCGGACGCAATGATCTAGGAGCTAGGAGGTAGCAGGTAGGAGTTAGGAGTCAGATCGATATTGCCATCAATACCTGCGGGTCGGCTTCGAAAGAGAAGTGGAAGGCGCGAGAGACAGTGTCGATCTATCTCCTATCTCCTACCTCCTTGTCATGACCTGCGTCGGCGGCGTGACGACGCGGCGGTGCTTTTCCGTGCAGTCGATCTGGCGCGCCTCCGCGCCGTGCGGGCCTGCCGTGAAATGGCTGTCCGCGACGCGGCCTTGCGTGGCTCGCGCTGCAAGGCACGCCTCGTGGCTCGCGCCCGCCGAGCCGACGGCTTCCGTCGTCGGCCGCCCTGGCCGGCGCGATAGGCACTGGCCGCCGACTTCCGAGTACGCTCCGATGTCGTGCCTTTCTTCGGCGGCGGCAGCTTCACTCCAGCACGGCGCGCCTTGGATAGACCGATGGCAACGGCCTGCTTCGTCGACCGCGCGCCGTGTTTTCCCTCCCGGATATGTTCGAATTCCTCGCGCACGAACTCGCCAGCCTGCGTCGATGGGGCCTTGCCTTCACGTTCGGCCCTGCGCGCGCGCTCGATGGTTTCCCGTTCCGGCATTGTCCTTCCTCCGTTTCCATCGCGGCGGGTAATCAAAGGACGCGCCAGAGTTCATAGTGCCGAGCTTTCTCGGTCCGAAACACCGCGCGGTTCAGACCCACGCGTCATCCGCCGGTCATGAAGAACATCCGCACCTTGTCCTTGTCCTCAGGCCAGGAAAGGCATCGATCACGACTCACGCCGATCGGCGCGCCCTGACAGTCAGCGGGTGTCACGTACACGAGTCGCCCGGGGTCTGCGCTCGACTCGGTCGCAGCGTAGGTTGATGCCAGCGTGCGGACCTGTTGGTCGGTGGGCGCGGCCCACACGACGATGCGATCGACCCCGAAGCCCTGCCGTGACACGAACGTGCTCAACTCCTTCGTCGAGACTTCGTCCACTGCGGTGCTGCCGGCCCGCAGGATCGCGCGCAACTCGGGCGGCGGCTCGCTGTCGCCGCGGATAAGCAGCGTCTTCATACGGTCGGATGATGCAAGGGACGAACCCAGGGCACATAATCGTGGGATGCCGAATCGCCTCGCGTCCGAGCAGAGCCCCTACCTGCTCCAGCACAAGGACAACCCCGTGGACTGGTTCCCGTGGGGAGCAGAAGCGTTCGAAACGTCGCGGCGGGAAGACAAGCCCATTTTCCTGTCCATCGGGTACTCGACGTGTCACTGGTGCCACGTCATGGAGCACGAGAGCTTCGAGAGTCCGGAGATCGCGGACGTGCTCAACCGGTACTTCGTGGCAATCAAGGTCGATCGCGAGGAGCGGCCGGACGTCGACCGCGTCTACATGACTTTTGTGCAGGCGACGACCGGCAGCGGCGGCTGGCCCATGAGTGTCTGGTTGACGCCGTCGCTCGAGCCGTTCTACGGAGGCACGTACTTTCCCCCGACGTCGCGATGGGGGAGGGCCGGGTTCGCGGAAGTGCTCGCAGAAATCGCCCGGGTCTGGCGGGAAGAGCGCGGAAAAGTGATGCAGTCAGCGGCCACCATCGTGAGCCGGCTTCGAGACGTCGGCGACCGGGCCTCGAGTGTCGAGGTGCCCGGTACAAGCGCGCTCGACAGGTCAGTTCGGCAGTTGGCGGCCTCATTCGACAGACGCCGGGGCGGCTTTGGCGACGCGCCGAAGTTCCCGCGGCCGAGCGAACTGCTCTTCCTGATGCGCGAGCACGCCCGTGTCGGCTCGGAGGAGCCTCGGGAGATGGCGCTCGTCACGCTGCGCGCGATGGCCCTCGGCGGGATGCGCGATCACATCGGCGGCGGATTCCACCGCTACTCTGTGGACGGCGACTGGCGCGTGCCGCACTTCGAGAAGATGCTCTACGACCAGGCGCAGCTTGCGCTCGCGTACCTGGAGGCGGCGCAGCTGACTGGCGATTCCTTCTACGCCGAGGTTGCGGCCGATACGCTTGCTTACGTGCGTCGCGACATGACGGACGAGGCCGGGGGCTTCTACTCGGCCGAAGATGCCGACAGCATCCCGCCGGAGCAGGCCGACGATCCCGGCGCGCACAAGATGGAAGGCGCCTTCTACATCTGGCGCGACGCCGAGATTCAAGAGGTGCTTGGAGACGATGCGGACGTGTTCCGGCAGCGATTCGGGATTCTGCCGGACGGCAACGCGCCGTTCGACCCGCAGGGAGAGTTCACGCACAAGAACCTGCTCTACACGGCGCGCGCCGTTGAGGACGTCGCGCGGAACACGGGCCGCAGCGTGGCTGACGTGCAAGGCGCGTTATCGCGGGCGCGCCGGACGCTCGCAGATGTCCGTTCGCGACGCCCGCGACCGCATCTCGACGACAAAGTGCTGACGGCGTGGAACGGACTGATGATCGCAGCTTTCGCACGCGCGGCCCGCGTCCTGCCCGACAGCGCGCCGTATCTCGATGCTGCACGCCGTGCCGCTGATTTCATCCGGACGACGATCTGGCGGGATGGTGTGCTGCTTCGGCGTTACCGGAGGGGAGCCGCCGCCATCGAGGGTTATGCAGAGGACTATGCCTACTTGATCTTCGGGTTGCTCGAGTTGTTTGAGGCGGATGCAGATCCGCGATGGCTCGAATGGGCGCTCGAGCTGCAGAGGCGGCAGGACGAGATGTTCTGGGACGAGTCCGAAGGCGGCTGGTTCAGTACGACCGGGAGCGATGCGTCCGTGCTCCTCCGCCTGAAGGAGGACTATGACGGCGCCGAGCCCGCGGCTAGTTCCGTGGCCGTCTTGAACCTGCTGGCCTTCTCGCACCTGACCGGCAACGAAAGCGCGGCGCGGCGCATCGATCGTACGCTCGCGCTCTTTGCGGTACGCATGGCGGAGTTCGGACGCGCGGTGCCGATGATGCTCGCGGCATTCTCGACGTATCATGCCGGCACGCCGCAGGTGATCATCGTGGGGCCGACAGGACGTACGGACACGCGCGAGCTGCAGGATGCGGTCAGGCAGGTGTACACGCCGACCGCCTTGGCGCTGACGCTCGATCCCGACCGCCAGGCCGATCTGGCGCGGCTGCTCCCGTGGATTGGCCCGATGACGATGCGCGACAATCGCGCGACCGCATATGTCTGCCGCGATTTCGCCTGCCAGGCGCCCGTCACCGACCCCGTCGCGTTGATCGAGCAGTTGAGGTCGTCAGGCCGCCCGCTGGACCGCCCTGTGCGCTGACAAGGCCGGTGACGAATTGGACCGCTATGCGCGGCGGAGCCCGTGATTGGTTGGTACGCGCGTCGGGTGGATAGAACGTCAATGAGAATCCAAACCGAGATCTGGCTGCGCGGCAACAATCACGCGACGACGACGGTCATCGCGCCCGTTACACGGGAGCCGCGCGCGTGGACCGATGCGGATGTTGCGGCAGTGCTGGCTGGCATGCTGCGCGCTATCGACAAGGCAAAGCATCCCGATGCCGCGACCGAGCGGCAGGTCGCGCTGCGTGGGTTCAGTTGGATCGTGAATCCCTACGAGGACGGTGGCGTCGTCATCGCGCTCGAGATGACGCTTGGCGCCGTTGTTAGCGGCCCGTTCGATATCGCGGAGCGACAGCTCACCGAAATGATCGAGCGCGTCATGGCCGCAGACCGGGTGCCGCGTCCAGGTATCGCGTGAAATCCAGACGCGAGCCGCGCCCGAACGGCCTGCCGCTGGCGGCGCTTGCGCGCCGCCAGCGTGGCCTGGCCAGGGACAGGTCCGACACTGGTATGAGGGGTGTCGTAGCGAAGAGGCGCAGGCGCCTACCGTGTCCGACTGGCCAGTTCCCACGCCGCGCGTCGTGGCGGCGTTCAGCTCTTCATCACCAAGCCCGATGAATCGACCCTGTAATGGTTGCTTGAGCATATCGTCAAACAGGGTCCAAAGGGTCATATCAAAACACCTGAGGTCCTCATTTTTTTGTCATTTGACCACAGTGGCCTCCGGGTCGGCGGCGAAATTCCGGCCAGAATTGAGAGATTCAGGGGCGTCTGATGGATCGCGGCTATCTCACAACCCTGTCGTGGGGCTGGCTTTAGTGATCCTGGCGTCGTGTCGACGGCCGGGCGAGGGTCCGGGTGGACCGTTCCCCGGACGCCGTGGGGCGCCGAAGAGCGCGCCAAGGCCGCTCCGAAGTAAGCGTGGCGGCTCCGCCCCCACCCCCGCGGCCCGGTCCCGCCTCCGCGCGCCGGTATTCCGGCCCCATCGTCGGGTGCGCGTCCCTCTTCGATCCCCCGGAGTGTGATTTCGTGAGCATTCGCGCATATCCGTGCTGGATCCGGCCCGCATCGTTCTTGCTCTCCTGGTGACCCGTATCTCCCGAAAGGCCCTCAATACGTGACACCGCCGCGCATGTCGGACACTCTGATTGCCGAGACCTCAGCCGTTCACGCCGCCGTCGCCGGCCAGTCGCCGGGCACGCTCGCGTGGATGCGCAGTCTGCTGGCGTGCTTCGCGCAGCAGCCGCTCGACGAGCAGCCGCCCGCCGCGTTCGTGTCACTGCTGCGGGAGCTGGGAATCCAGGCACACGAACTGGAAGTCCGGGGCGCCGAAAACGTGAGCCGTACCGTCGTGCGTGCCTGCCTCGGGCAAGGGAGCGAGACCACTCACGGCTGGGCCGTGGTGGATCCAACCCACCGCCACATTTTCACGAGTCCTGAGGGGCGGATGACGGACGCAGACGACCTGCGAAGCTGGCCCGACTGGGTTGCGGCCGAGCGTTGCAGCGTCTCGGGGTCGCACGATATCGAGGACTGGATGTTCTGGTCCGCTGGTCCGCGCTCGATCAATTTTCAGATCGGCGACATCTGCAACATGCACTGCATCATGTGCTGGAGCGACAGACGTCGCAGCGGGCAGCCGCAGGAGGAATGGTTTCCGGAAGTACCCGCGAGCATGGTGCGCGAGGTACTCGAGCGCCATCTCACGGAAATCGACAGCGTCGAGCTCGTGAGCTATGGCGAGCCGATGGCCAATCCACAGTTCGATGAAATCGTACGTGCGATTGGCGAGCTTGGTCACTGCCGTCGCCGTCCGTTCATCCTCAACGTCATCACGAACGGCTCGTTGCTGCACCGGCGCCAGCATATGAACGTGGTACGTCAACCGGGTTACCTGACCTTCTCGATTGACGCCGCCGACCAGCAGACGTACGAGTTCATTCGTGAAGGGGCCGACTGGCACGAGGTCATCGGCAACTTACGGGCCGCTGTGAAGCACCCGGAGCGCCATCCGGACCGGAAGATTGGCGTCAACATGACCGTCTTCGAGCCCAACATCGAAGGCGTGTTCGCAATAGGCGCGCTTGCAGCGGGTCTCGAACTGGACTATCTCTCCATCCTCACGGCACGGCGCTGGAGTTGACGCGCGCCGACGGGATGGAGACCGATCGTCGCGACCCGCGACTGATCGAGCAACTCGCGCGCATCCGGAAGTCGTTTCCGTGGTTGACGCTCAATGACTACGCGACGGGACGCACCTTGCCGGCGCTTCCCGCGCAGACGCTGCCGGGGCGCGGCTTCTGTCCGCTTCTGTGGCGCCAGTTCGACGTGGGCCAGGATGGTCGCGCTCACCCCTGCTGTCGGAGCTATACCACCGACCTCGGCTCTCCCGCGGAAGCGTGGCTGGGCGAGCCGCTGAGGGAACTGCGCCGCCAGATCCTTCGCGGGCATGTCGACGCGGAGCGGTTTGCGGCCTGTGCCGCCTGTCCGAACCTCGGGTTCGGAAAACCCATCGGGTGGAACTCAGAAAACGATTCGTCTGCATCCAGTCAGATAGCGGCGCCCGTCTGCGGCGTTGGGCGTCGAGTGGCGGGCGTGTCGACCGGAGCTCTGTCCAATCTATTTCGGTGCTTTGCACTAGCAGTCCGGTAGAATCGCGAGGTTCCGTGCACTGACGCACAGGCCGGGGTGGCGGAACTGGCAGACGCACGGGACTTAAAATC
>DASYQV010000027.1:0-2335 GCA_036005125.1 Vicinamibacterales bacterium | reverse complement strand
CAACACGCGCCAGACTTCCCTAACTTCGGCAAACGTGATATACCGAAGTTGGAGGGCGGGGGTCGCCGGCCCGAGGAGGTACGTCGATGAAGCTAGCAAAGGCGTTCTACTCGCCATCCGAGTTGGGCGAACTCATCGACCTCAGCTCGGACACGATCTTGAACTACATCAAGGCAAACAAGATCTTCGCGATCAAGCTGTCCGAGCGGACCTACAGGATTCCGCAGCGCGCGGCTGCCCGGTTCCTGGGGGAAACCGTTCCTACTTCTCGCATCACGAAGCGGGCGCACGGTGGCCAAGCCGCCGCTGCGAAACTGCGCCGGCGTATGGGTGCTGAGGAGCGCGCCACCGTCACGCGGTGACATCGGCTCTCACCAAGCAGGCGTTCGACCAGCATGTGCAAGCCGTGTACGGGATGCTCGACGACATTGGTGAAGCATCACTCGAGGACGTTGGCGAGAACGATGATGTGCGCGTGATCATCGCCTCGGCCAACGTCCCCTTGGACGCTCCCTATCAACAGGCGCTCTTCGAGTATTCAGAGGTCTTCGAGCGCACTCCGCGCGGACTCTGGGAGCTGACGGACTACTTCTACGAGTTTCATCAGCGGCCTGGCAATGGTCGCCGCGCGTATCACGATCACGCGCCTCATCATCACCACGCGCACTGTCTAGATCCGCGACACCCAGAGAGAGACCATCACTACCGGGGCGTTCCAGTGAGCGTCTTTGAGGCTCACAGCGAGTTCCTTCAGTGGTACGCCCGGGGCGAAGACATGAATTGTTTTGGACTGTTCCCGCTCTTTCCATAGCGGCCTCGCCGCCTCGCGGAGCGCTCGAGCAGACCGCATTCAATGTGATCTCGACGATCTCATCGTGGGAGGCGGCAGCATACGGGTCGGACATCGGACTCGGCCAACGCCTTGAGACGCTCGATGATCGACGCACTCGCATCTCGTCGAGCGCCGCAAGAGCCTTCAGCCCGGCCGGCGTGGGACCGGCGACCGCTGCAAGCGTCGGAGCGGCCAGATCCTCGACCCCATGATCCTCCAGAGCGCGCGCGCCGCGGGTACGGCCTCCACTCGTCCCGATCGTCCAGCTTCGCAAGGAGTCGAGACCCCCTTCGCACCTCGCGCGCACGATTCCGAAGCACCCGAGGCGCTCGACGCGCGGCGGCGGAGGAACATCCTCCGCCGCCTAGCAAGAGCTACTGCACGGTGTGAACGAAGGGTGCTGTCGCGTCGACCTGGTTCATGAGCGTTCCGGGAACGTCCCAGACGAACGAGTACCCCGAGACCTCGTACAGCACCGCTCCCGTGCCCGGGTTTCCGACGCTCGCGCGGGTCACGTCGATGACGATCGTGCTCGTCGCGGTGTCGATATGGCAGGGCGCCGTCGGAGCGCCGAAGTAGATGGCCGCTTTGCCGTTCCCGGAGGTCGAGAAGATCGCCGAAGGCGTCCCGGCGCTGCAGGCCAGGCCGCCCGGCGTCGCGTCGGCCTTGGCGTAGTAGAGCGCGTTGTTGAACCACCACTGGAGCATCCAGGACTCGCCGCCGCTCGCGGTAACGCCGAGCCCGGTCGTGTCCGCCACGGTGATCCGTGCGTGGAGGCCCGTGGCATCGCTCGTCATGGTTGCGCCGCGGAGATCCAGGCGCGGGATGTTCGGCCCGATGGTCCCCTGCTTCGGCCAGTACGCGTCACCCGCGACGTCGCTGACCCCGGTCGGGTACGCGCCGCTCTTGCCGAGCTGCCCCACCGTCGCGAGGAGGCTTGGACCGGCGACTTGCCGGACGATGTGGACGTTCGGCGCGCCGGCGGTGCTGGTCTGTACGGGATCGAACAGGTTGTTCGCGTTGTCGTCGTACGCGATGAACGCAGCCCCGCGGCTATCGATGGCGATCGACATGAAGTCCCCGAGATTCCGGTCAGAGGGCTGCACCGCGGTGCAGTTGAGGCCCTGCAGGCAGACCGGATTGATGTGGACGGTGTGCGGCGTGGCAATGGTGAGCGTGAACGCTGGCGCGGACTTGAGAGCATTGAGGCTCTGCGCGAAGGCAATGAACCACGGCCCCGAGTTCTGCGCGAGTGGGGCCGGGTTCGTCGTCGTGTACCACGCGAGCGCCGTGCGGCCCGCCGACCCGGCGGTGACCGCTGAGAAGAAGTTCTTCGTCCCGGGCGCGCTCACCGTCGCCGGAGTCGACCAGGTCGTGCCGTGATCCTGCGAGACGGCGAGCTTGATCGAGTCATCGGCCGGCTCGGCCCACGTCAGGTACACGTTGCCCGACGTGTCGAGCGCGACACGGACCAGGTCCGCAGCATACGGAGACGCCTGCATC
>DASYQV010000026.1:0-8853 GCA_036005125.1 Vicinamibacterales bacterium | reverse complement strand
GCTCGTTGGCGCGCAGATACAGCTCGTACGCCCGGGCATCGTGGGGCCGATCGGGAGTCGGTGGAGGTGTCGTGCCTGCCAGCGGCAGCGACAAGGCCTCGACGATGCGGTGTGCGAGATCGTCCTGCAGACGGAACAGGTCGCCCATCGACGATTGCGCCGTGTGCGACGTCATGATCGTCCCGCTCGGTGTCTCGACGAGCTGTGCGGCGACACGGAGCTGATCGCCTGCACGCACCAACGTCCCCATGACCACGCAGTCCACGTCGGCGTCCGTCGCCAGGGCTTTCAGATCGGGAGCGGCGGCTGAAAAGCGCGCCGCGACAGCGCTCGAGCGCACCACCAGCGACCTGTTCCCCGAGAGCGAGGTCGTAATGGCGTCCGGCAGGCTGAAGGCCAGAAAGTCGGTCTCCGGATCGGGGCGCAGCGGACGGAACGGCAGCACCACGAGCCGTGTCAGGGCCTGCGCGAGAGCCGCAGTGTCGTCGGCGTCCACGCCGCGAATGGCGCGGAGCTCGTCGGCCATGGCGTCGGCCGATGCCGGCCGTTCTGCAGGCTTCTTGGCAAGCGCGCGGCGAATCACGCGGTCGGCGGCGGTCACGGGGGGAGACCCGGTGAGCGCCGGCGGCTGCTCGTGGAGCGTGGAATGCAGAATCTCGCCGACCGTGCGGCCGGCGAACGCCGGGCGTCCCGCGAGCATCTCGAACAGGATGGTGCCGACGGCGAACAGATCGCTCCTGGCATCGACAGCCTGACCGGTCGCCTGTTCAGGCGCCATGTAGCGCGGCGTGCCCATGATCATCGCCGTGCGCGTCGGGATCGTCGCCATGGTGAGCGAGTGGTCCAGCTCGGGCCGCGCGAGGCCGAAGTCGAGCAGCTTCACGCCGTGGGGCGTGAGAAAGACATTGGAGGGCTTCAGATCCCGATGGACGATGCCGCGGGCGTGTAATGCCGCGAGTGCCGCCAGTATTCCGAGACCGATCGGCAGCGTCTGGGACACGCTCAGCGGTCCCCGTCGGAGGCGCTCGGTCAGCGGCTGGCCCTCGAGGAGCTCCATCGCGATGAAGAGCTCGCCGCCGTCCTCGACAATCTCATAGATCTGGCAGACATTCGGATGACTGACGCTCGCCGCCGCGCGCGCCTCGCGCCAGAAGCGCCGGCGCGCCGTCTCGTCATTGGCCAGCGACGACATCGTCTTCAGGGCGACAGTACGATGCAGACGCTCGTCGCGCGCCGCGTAGACGACCCCCATCCCGCCTTCGCCCAGCTTGCGGATGATCGCGTAGTGCCCGATGCGGACGGGGACACGCTCGCGAGCGGGATCGCTCGCATCACTCCGGGAGGAGTCGGGGGACGACGCCGCTCCCGTCAGCCACTCGTAGAGCGCACGCAGTCGTCCCGGGGACGTGTTTTCGACCGGCTTGTCCGCCACGGGATGTCGATCATAACAGCGTGCGCCGGCGCGACGGGTCCCCGCGTCGCCCGCTCCCTCGCGCCCGGAAGCGGAGGACGCCGAGACGATCTCACGCAGAGAGCGCGGGGGAGCAGAGACCGCAAGAGCCTGATCGCCGAATGGCTCTGAGGCTCGCCATGGTGCGTGCCGCTGCCGCGCGCAGCGCGACCCACCGGCACAATACACGTGGAAGACGTACGCACGTCTCTGCGCCCCTGCGATCCCTGCGTGAAACCGTCCCCGCCTTCCCTGCCTCCCCGCGCGCGAGGGCGAATATACTGTGGCCTCGATGAAACGAACGCCGAAGAGGCCGGGACCGCCGGATCCTTTCGAAACGGTCAGAAGGGTGGGGCTTGCGCTGCCGGACGTCGAAGCAGGCACGAGGTACGACGGATCGCCGGTGCTGAAGGTGGGAGGCGCTTTCATGGCGGGTCTGGCAACTCACCACTCGGCGGAACCGGAGACGCTCGTCGTCAGGGTCGGCCTCGAGGAACGAGAATGGCTCATCGCGGATGCGCCCGAGACGTACTACGTGACCGACTATTATCGAAGTATTCCCGTCGTGCTGGTGCGTCTGTCCCGAATCGATCGTGACGCTCTCCGCGATCTGCTGTCGGTGTCACGGCGCCTGACCCTGCCGAAGGCACGGAAACATTCACGATTCGTGATTCACGATTCATGATTAGTCGAATCAAGAATCAAGAATCAAGAATCAAGAATCAAGAATGACAGAGAGGCACACATGACCCTCATTCAGGTGTTCGACTCGTCGGTGTTTGCGTTGGATGCCGTCTCGGCGGAGACGCGGACGTTCAATGAGGAAATGGTCAAGCTGATGACGCCGATGCCGGAATGGTGGGTGATTGGCCCGCAGGCGATGCGCGATGCCCGCGCTCGCGGGGAGGGGCCGTTTCCCCGGCCGGTGCAGTCCCCGCGCGCACGACGGATTGAAATTTCCGGTGAAGGCGGGCCGATCGGTCTGCGGATCATCCCGGCGGATCAACCGCGCGGAGTGTATCTGCACATTCATGGCGGCGGCTGGGTGCTCGGCGGATCGGATCAGCAGGATCCCCTGCTCGAAAGAATCGCGGACAACGCGGGACTCACATGCGTGAGCGTCGAATATCGTCTCGCGCCCGAACATCCGTACCCTGCCGGGCCCGACGACTGCGAAGCTGCGGCGCTGTGGCTGGTCGAAAACTGTCGGAGGGAGTTCGGCACTGAAGTGCTCACCATCGGTGGCGAGTCGGCCGGCGGACATCTGTCCGCGGTGACGCTCCTACGCATGCGCGACCGGCACGGATACTCGGAATTTCAGGCCGCCAACCTCGTTTACGGGGTATTCGACCTGTCGATGACGCCGAGCCAGCGCGCTTTCGGCAATGAGCGGCTGATTCTTCGAACCGGGGACATGGCGAAATTCTACGAGGCGTTTCTGTCGCACGATCGGGATCGGCGCGATCCCGACGTCTCGCCGCTCTACGCCGATCTGCGGGGAATGCCGCCGGCCCTGTTCACCGTCGGCACGCGAGACGCGCTGCTGGACGACTCGCTCTTCATGCACGCCCGCTGGCTTGCGGCGGGCAATCAAGCCGAGCTGGCCGTGCATCCGGGCGGCGCGCACGGCTTCACGCTGTTTCCCTTCTCGCTCGCGGCAGCCGCCAATGCGAGGATCGAAGCGTTTCTCGCTCATGCGGTGAGCGATCTCGCCATCGTATGAAAGGACACATGAACGACACTGTTCGCCGTGCCGTTGTATTCCGCGCGATAGCGCTGGCGGTTCTGACGCTCTCGGTCGGCACGCTCTTCGCCCGGAGCGCTCAGCCTCGGCGCCCCGGCCCTTCCTCCTCGATCAGGCTCTACGTATTCGATGGCGGCACGCTCGGGTCCGATCCGGCGCGATACCGGTTGACGAAGGAAGACGTCGGGACGACCGATCTGTCGATCGGCGCGTACCTGATCGTGCACCCGAAGGGAGTGCTGATGTGGGACGCCGGCGCGATCACCGACGGCGACTGGACGCCTACGGGGAACCCGGTGCAGCAGCGTGTTGTACTCCCGGACTCGCAGGAACGCCACGTGACGATCAGCAAGTCGTTGAAAGCACAGTTGGCCGAAGCAGGATATGCACCGGCTGACGTGACTCACCTGGCGCTCTCACACTACCACTGGGATCACACGGCCAATGCGAATGCCTTCGCTGGCGCCACGTGGCTCGTGCGGCAGATCGAGCGGGATGCGATGTTCGTGGAAAAACCCACCGGCCTGGCCCGGCCCGGGACGTACGGCTCGCTGAGGAACAGCAGGACAGTGATCGTCCGGGATGACGAGCACGATGTGTTTGGCGACGGGACCGTGATCCTCAAGGGAGCTCCGGGTCATACGCCCGGACATCAGGTGCTGTACGTGAAGCTTGCGAAGACAGGAGGCGTGCTGCTGTCGGGAGATCTGTATCACTACCCGCAGGAGCGCTCGCTCGGCCGCCTGCCGGTCTTCGAATTCAACGAGCAGCAGACGCGGGCCGCGCGTCAGGCGGTCGAAGTGTTCATGAAGAGGACCGGCGCGCAGCTGTGGATTCAGCACGACTTCCAGGCGGACGCGAAGCTGAAGAAGGCCCCCGCGTACTACGAGTAGGTCTTGTTCGACGTGTCCCTCGATCAGGTGCGCCGTAACTACGCAGAGAAGATCCGCGCGACGAGCGGGTTGCGGTCCGAGGCCCTGTTTCGCGCGTTCGCGTCGGTCCCGCGTGAGGCCTTCGTGGGTCCCGGGCCCTGGAAGCTCCTCAGGCCGCCCGATGTGTGGAGATACGAGGTCACGCCGGATGACGATCCCCGGCACCTCTATGAAAGCGTGGTCGTCGCGTTGGATGCCGGTCGAGGATTGAACAACGGAGAACCCGCGAGTCTTGCACGTTGGCTCGACAGCCTCGACCTGGCTCCCGGAGACTATGTTCTTCACATCGGATGCGGAGTTGGTTATTACACGGCGATTGTGGCGGAGGCGGTCAGCCCCGGCGGCCGCGTCGTGGGCGTCGAAGTCGATCCCGACCTGGCAGAGCGTGCGCGCCGGAATCTCATTCCATGGCCGGGTGCCACCGTCGTCTGCGCCAACGGATGTGAGCTCGAGGCCGAGCCGTTCGACGTCATCTTCGTGAATGCGGGAACCACCGAGGTGCTGCCCAACTGGCTGAACAGCCTGCGTGTCGAAGGGCGTCTCCTCGTTCCGCTAACGGTGGATGTCCGGATGCCGAACGTAGGCCTGGGGCACATGTTACTGGTCCTGCGGCGTGCCAACGTCTATGCCGCGACGTTCGTCTCGCCAGTCGGAATCTTTCACTGTGTGGGGGCTCGGACCGCCGAGGGAAATGATCTGCTCAAGGATGCGTTTCAGAGGGGCGGCCATGAGCAGGTTCGGAGTCTGCGGGCTGAAGATCATCCCAGCGATCCGCAGTGCTGGCTGCACGCCCGCCGCTTCTGTTTGTCGCGGCTTGCGGCTGAGACCTGAAATGCCCTTGACGAACAGCCAGCCGCTTACGGGGCCGGCTCGATGCGCAGCAGCACACCGTCGTCATCGTCCGTCAGCAGATAGAGAAACCCGTCGGGTCCTTCGCGCACTTCCCGGATGCGCTGCCTGAGATCCGTCAACATTGACTCCCGCCGCAGTTCCTCCGTTTTGGCGTTGAGCACGATGCGCTGCAGATGGCCCGTGCCCGGTATTCCGCCCTGCTGCAGGGATCCCACGAAGACGTTGCCTTTCCACGCAGGGAAGCGATTGCCGGTGTAGACGGCCATACCGGCAACCGCGATGGCCGGCAGCCAGGCCACGATCGGCGATTCCATCCCCTCGCGCGTCGGAAATTCGGAAATGCGCGGGCCCGGATACTCGCGTCCGAAGCTCACGAGCGGCCACCCGTAATTGCGGCCCGGCAGAATGATGTTGATCTCGTCGCCGCCGTTGGGACCGTTTTCGTTATTCCAGAGCACGCCTGTCTCGGGGTGGACGATGAGACCCAGCGTATTGCGATGCCCCAGCGTGTAGATTTCAGGCCGGTAGCCCTTACGGCTCGCAAACGGGTTGTCGCGCGGAACGGAGCCATCATCGTGAAGTCGCAGGATCTTGCCGCGGAGGCTGGTGGGTTCCTGCGCGACGTTCCGGATATTGCCGCCGGTGGACATGTAGACCATGCCGTCGCGCCCGAAGACGACGCGGCCGTTGAGGCCTGAGTTGCCCTCGTACGCATCGGTGACCACGAGGTCACGGACGTCGGCGAGCGCGCCAGCCTCGAGCCTGCCGCGCGCGAGCGCCGGTGCGCCGTTGCCGTTTCCAACGGGCTTCGTATAGGTGAGGTAGACGAAGCGATTGTCTGAAAACCGTGGATGGAGAGCGACGTCCATGAGACCGCCGTTGCCGTCGGTCCTGACCTGCGGCACGCCGGCGATGGCTCGTGGATCGAGCACTCCGTTGCGAACGATGCGGAGGCGACCCGGGCGCTCGGTGATCAGCATGCCTCCATCGGGAAGGAACGCGATCGCCCATGGATGCGAGAGCCCTCTGGTCACGACGCTGACGCGAATCTTGTGTTGCTCCGCCGTATCGAATACCCACGGTCCCGCGCCCAGTGGTGGCACCGGGACACCGATCCGCGGTTGCTGCTGAGCGTGGGTGAGCGCGAGCATGCCGAGGAGCAGAGGCGCAACGAGACGAGCTGAGTGTGTGACGCGCATGCCAACCTCCCGCGTGAACCGAACCAGTATAGAGCGGCTGTATCGTCAGTTCGCAGGCCGCATCTTCAGATGCGGCTCAGCGCCGAGTCTAAAGCCCCGGCCTACGTACGTAGATTGCAGCCGTCGGCGGCCGGTGCGATCATGGGCCGCCGGATGGTCCGACGCACCCGTCCAATCTTTCCAGAGCACCAGGATCATGACCGACGCGGAGCACCATCGTAAGCTGGAGCGGCTCTATGCGGCCGCGCCGGTCTCGCAGTGGTATGGCACCAGGATCAGCATCAACGACGGCCAGGCCGAGGTGCGACTGACAATCCGGCGCGAATTCTTCCACTCGGCGCACGCGGTCCATGGCTCCGTATACTTCAGAGCGCTCGATGACGCGGCGTTCTTCGCCGTGAATTCCCGCGTCCGGGAGTGCTTCGTTCTGACGGTTTCGTTCACGACTCATCTCGTGCGGCCGGTGACGAGCGGCGAGCTGCGGGCAGTCGGCCGCGTGCTGCATGGCAGTGGCCGCCTGTTTTTCGCGGAGGCCGACCTGATGGACGATCGCGGCGAGTTGCTCGGGCACGGGAGCGGCGTGTTCAGCCGCAGTGCGATCGCTCTGGATCCGCGAATCGGTTATGCCTGACGGGCCATGCCACTCCTCTTTTCTTATGGCACTCTCCAGGAAGAACACGTGCAGCTGTCCACGTTCGGAAGACTGCTCCACGGGCAGCGCGACGAGCTTCCCGGATTCGAGCGGTCGTTGGTCAGGATCGAGGACCCGAAGGTCGTCGCGACGACCGGCAGGACGCATTATGCCAACGTCACGTTCAACGGCAGACACGACAGTCGCGTGAGCGGCACGGTGTTCGAGATCACCGACTCTGAGCTCGCTGCCGCCGACGAGTACGAGCAGAGTGCCGCCTATACGCGTGTGACCGCAAAGCTCGCTTCAGGGAAACAGGTGTGGCTGTACGTCCACGTGGACGATGCGTCGCTATAATCAGCGCGTTTAACCAGCCAAGGGCTCTGCCTTTGGTATCCGCGCAAGCCCTTGCCTGGTTAGACCAGTATCTCTTGGCGCGCTTTGCGCGCCTAGTCCGTTATGCGGTCTCACAACTGGTACAAAATTCTCGTTGGCAGCCGCGTATAACGGACTAAAACACAGGAGGGCCCCGTGCGTCTCGCCACCGCATTGATCGTCGGCCTCGGACTGACCGCATCAGGTCAGTCCGGTCTCGCTCAGAGCTCCACGCCCGCGTCGACCACGGCCACGCCGAGAGCCGGGAAGGCGACCGAGCAGCCACGCGCCCCCGCGTTCGAATACCTCGGCACGCTGCGCGCCGAAACGGGCACCCGCACCGTCGTCGAAAACGGCCCGCAGGGGACGCGCACGATCGTGCAGGTCGTCGGCGGGCGCTTCGAAGGCCCCCGGCTCAAGGCGTCGGTGGAAGGGCCGGCTGGTGACTGGATCACCAACCGCGCCGACGGCACCTACCGGCTCGACGTCCGCCTCACGCTGAGAACAGACGACGGTGCGCTGATTCTGGTGACCTACAACGGCATCGGCCAGACGACGGCCACCGGCGCATCGCTGCGTACGGCACCGCTCTTCGAAACGGGCGATTCGCGCTACACGTGGCTCACGCGACTGCAGGCCATCGGCGTCGGCGAGCGCGTCGGCACGACCGTCAAGTACGAGATCTACGCGCTGAAGTAAGGAAAGGTCAGATGGCGAGATTCGACAGGTCCGCGTTGCTGACACTGCTCGCACCGCTGGTGGCCGGAGCAACGTTGTTCGCGCAGTCCTCCGGGCTGCCCAATCCGTACCGCCCGGTCAAAGGACTGGCGGATGGCGGCGGCCCGAGCGTCCCCGGCGGTGATTGGGCACGGCTGCCCGGCGGCCGCGAGATGGGACCGCCGGCTTCCGTGCACGTCGACATCGACGGGGAGAGCATCTGGGCTTTCATCAGATGCGACGAGACGAGTCCCGTGCCGGTGGCCGCCGGCGGTCGCTTCGGAATCGATTGCCTCGGCCCCGACGGCAGGATCAAGGACATCGACACGATCTTCAAGTTCGACCCCAAGGGCAACGTCGTCAAGAGCTTCGGCCGCGGGATGTTCATCTGGCCGCACGGGCTCACCGTCGATCGCGAGGGCAATCTGTGGGTGACCGACGCGGTGAGCGCACGCGGCGTGGCCATGGCGGCGAAAGCCGGCCTGCGCGCCGGCCATCAGATCTTCAAGTTCGGCCCGGACGGCAAGCTGCTGATGACCCTCGGGGAAGCAGGCGTGTCGGGGCACGATCAATATCACCTCACGTCGCCCAGCGCCGTGGCCGTCGGAGCGAACGGAGATATCTTCGTCGCCGACGGGCACGAGGTCGACGGCAACAACCGCGTCGTGAAGTACTCGAAGGACGGGAAGTTCATCAAGGCCTGGGGAAAGACCGGGTACGCACCCGGCGAGTTCCGCACGCTCCACGCAATCGCGATCGATGCGAGAGGCCGTGTGTTCGTCGCCGATCGGGCGAACAATCGCATCCAGCTGTTCGACCAGGACGGCAAGTTCCTGTCCATCTGGACGCAGTTCGGCACGCCGAGCGGAATCTTCTTCGATGACAAGGATCAGATTTACGTGGCCGACTCCGAGTCGGACCTCGTGAACAATCCCGGGTGGGAGCAGGGGATC
>DASYQV010000025.1:0-12010 GCA_036005125.1 Vicinamibacterales bacterium | reverse complement strand
TCTCCGCCGCTTTCTGCATGTCGAGATCGAGTGTCGTGAAGACGCGAAGCCCGCCCCGCGCCAGTCGTTCTTCCCCGAAGCGCTTCACGAGCTCCTGCCGGACCTCTTCCTTGAAATACTGGCCGTACTCCTCGCCCCGAGGCAGCGCGTCGCTGAGCTGTACAGGAACTCGCACGGCTGAGCCATACGTGGCGCCGTCGATCACGCCTGTGTCACGCATGGCTGCGAGCACCAGGTTGCGGCGCGCGAGGGCACGCGCGGGATTGGTCGTCGGCACCGACGTGGACGGGGCCTTGAGGAGACCCGCGAGCAGCGCTGCCTCGACAACGTCGAGGTCCGAGGCGTGCTTGCCGAAGAAGCCGAGCGACGCCGCCTCCAGTGCTTCCATCGTCTTGCGCCGCCACGATTTCTCGGAAGAGAGAAAACTGTGGCGCACGAGCTGCTGGGTGATGGTGCTGCCGCCCTCGGCCATCCGCGCTTCGCGGACGTTGTGGACGGCCGCGCCCGCAATACGCACGAGATCGACCCCGGCGTGATCGTAGAAACGCTGATCTTCGATGCCCAGGACTGCTGCAATGAGAAGCGGGAGATGCGCGAGAGCGGCACCTCGATTCGTTGCTCGCGGAGGAAGGTGAACGCCGGGCGCTCCCGGACATCCAGCAGCATCGTGGACCGTTCCATCATGCTGATGTTGTCGAGCGCTTTCTCACGAGGCAGTCCTGTGACCACGTCGCCGACGAACCAGGCGGCGGCGGCGGCGCTGAGCCACATCACCGCCGACAGTGTGACGACAGCGGCGACGAAGACGTGCCGATGACCTCGAACGCGGCGGCCGAGCCGATCGGAAAAGTGTCTGACGGTGGCCGTGAGGGGGGACATATCTCTGTCGAACGCAACCGCCGTACCGCCTGAGCGTGCGGTTGTGCAAACGCTCGGAGCTGAAGGGGCGGACGGAGCCGCGCCGATGGCCGGGAAGCGCGGAGACCCGATGCCGCGTGGAACCCTCTGGCGCGATCCGGTCCGGTCGATTAGGATTGACCCCTCCAAAACTCCGCGGAGGGCTCGATGAAGACCTGTCTTTTCGCGTTGTTGGTCGCCCTGGCGACGCCGTCGTTCGCACAGCAGAGCGTGCCTGCAATCCCCTTCGAATCCGTTCCCGACTTCCTCAAGTTGCCATCCGGATTCAATTTCGGCGAGGTCCCGGGTGTGGCCGTCAATTCCAAGGGCCACATCTTCGTGTTCACCCGCTCGAACAGCGCGAACGGTCCGGCCTACGGTCCAACCGCGGCGCAGTTGCTCGAGTTCGGCGCCAGAGGCGAGTTCATCCGGGAAATCGGCAAGGGTCTCTATGGGTGGTCGTTCGCCCATACGGTTCGCATCGACAAGGACGACAACATCTGGGCGGTCGACAAAGGCTCCGACATGATCATCAAGTTCAATCAGGCGGGTCAGGTCGTCTGGGTCTTCGGCCGCCGGAAGGAATCGGCCGACGATGAGGCGGAGCCGTGGAAGCATGTCGACCCGCCGCGCCCGCACGTGGACGGAATGTTCCGTCAGCCCACCGACGTCGCGTGGGACTCGCAAGGCAACATCTACATCAGCGACGGATACGTCAACTCACGCGTGGCGAAGTACGACAGGAACGGGGACTGGGTGAAGTCGTGGGGCGAACACGGTACGGGGCCCGGTCAGTTCCGTACGCCGCACACCATTGCCGTGGATCGCAACAACAACGTCTATGTCGGCGATCGGTCGAACAGGCGCATTCAGGTGTTCGATACCGAAGGCAGGTTCCTGCGGATGTTCACGATCGATGTGCCTGCTGCTCCGGGAACCAGAGCCGTCAACGGGAACACACCAACCGGTGAGCGGCTTGCGGCGCTGATTGGTGCTCCGAATTCGATCTGCATCACGCCCGGTCCCAATCAGGTGATGTACGTCGGCGAATCCACGTTTCCTGGGCGGATCTTCAAAGTCTCGCTCGACGGCCAGGTCCTCGGGGTCATCGGCCGCTCGGGCCGCCAGCTCGGACAGTTCTCCGGCGCTCACCAGTTGGCGTGCCCGTCGGAGAATGAAATCTACGTTGCCGAAACCTCGAACTGGCGCGTGCAGAAGTTGTTGCTGCGTCCGCAGGCTCGACCGACCGCCAGTAGGCAGTAGCCAGTAGGCAGAGGTGCCGTAGGCCGCATCTTCGGCCTTCGTCCGAAGCGAAGGCGGAAGACCCGGTCTACGATATGGCGACTCGAGTGAATTCTGGAGTCGAGTGCCAGCTGCCGACTTCCGGCTGCCTACTGCCTACTGCCTACTACAGGATGAACATATGCGACGGCTTTCGACTCTTGTCATCGGAATCGCGTTCGTGGCGGCCTTCGTGTCGGCCCGTGCGGGAGAGAACGCGGACCCGGACATCTACTGGCAGATTCGCCACGAAGGCACCAGCAATTCGCAGATCCTCCGCACGATGCACATGCTCACGGACGTCTACGGTCCGCGTCTTACCGGGTCACCGAACCTGAAGGCGGCGGCGGAGTGGGCGGTCAAACAGATGGAGACGTGGGGTCTCAAGAACGGCCACCTCGAGCCGTGGGATTTCGGCCATCCCGGCTGGGTCAACGAGCGCCTCTCGGCGCACATTGTCTCGCCGGTGCAGGATCACCTCGTCACCGAGGCGCTCGCATGGACGCCCGGCACGAACGGTCCGGTCCGCGCGGGGGCCGTGCAGATTACGGTGCCGCAGCGTCCGACACAGGAGGAGTTGACGACGCATCTCGAGCAGTTCAAGAGCACGGTTGCCGGAAAGATCGTGCTCGTCGGAATTCCGCAACGTGTGCTGGTGACGTTCAGCCCTGCGCCGCTGCGACGGGACGACAGCGACGTGCTCGCGCAGTTCGACCCTGCGCGCGGAGGACCGCCGGCGGGAGGTCCACCGCAGACGCAACAGCCTGCGCCGCGACAGGGTGCGCTCGGTCCGAACCAGGTCGATGAACAGCTCAATCAGTTTCTGGTGGCCAACCGCGCGCTGCTGAGGGTCAACGACGCGGGACGGGATCACGGACAGATCCGGGCGTTCTCCAACCGCACCTACGACACGGCGAAGGCCCCGCCCACGGTCGTCATGCGCAATGAGGACTACGGACGCATCTCGCGGCTCCTTGCCGACGGCCGCGCCGTCGAGCTCGAGTTCGATATCGTCAACCGCACGTACCCGGAAGGCCGCACCAACTACAACGCAATCGCTGAAGTGCCCGGCACAGATCGGGCCGACGAAGTGTTGATGCTGGGCGGCCACCTGGATTCGTGGCATGCGGCGACCGGGGCAACCGACAACGGCATCGGCTGCGCCGTGATGATGGAAGCGGCGCGAATCCTGACTGCGCTCGGCGTCAAGCCGCGCCGGACGATACGCGTCGCCCTCTGGAGCGGCGAGGAGCAGGGGCTGCTCGGTTCGCAGGCGTACGTGCGCGAGCACTTCGGCACGTTCGAGGATCCGAAGACGGAGTTCGCGAAGTTCGCGGGCTACTTCAACCTCGATTTGGGAACGGGGCGCGCGCGCGGCATGACCGTCTTCGGTCCCGCCCGCGCGGCGGCGATCCTTCGAGAGGCGACGGCGCCGTTCAAGGACCTCGGCCTGCTCGGCGCGACGACGACGCGAAGCCGCCAGCGTGGAGGATCGGACCACACGTCCTTCAACGAGGCCGGGTTGCCCGGCATCGGGATTCAACAGGATCCGATTCAATACCAGTCGTACACCTGGCACACCAATCTCGACACCTACGAGCGCATCATCGAAGACGACGCGATCAAGTCGGCGGTCGTCATCGCAGGGGCCGTGTATACGCTATCGATGAGTGACGAGCCGCTGCCGCGGTTTCCCAAGGAGGAGATGCCGTCACGATCGCAGAGTCAGGGACAGACCTCGACGACGCGGTAGCGATCTTCAGTCGTAGGCCGCATCTTTAGATGCGGCCCGTGCGGCGCCGCGCCGGGTCTAATTAGACCAGTATCTTTTTGGCGCGCTTCGCGCGCCTAGTCCGTTATGCGGTCCACAACGGGAACAAAATTCTCGTTGGCAGCCGCATAACGGACTGAAGACCCGGCCTACGTACGCAACGTGCCGTTCAGTTACTCCCGCTCCCCATGATCTTCAGGAACTCGGCGTGCGGGCCGGGTGCGCCGTGGATCGGCACGTGCTGCGCGACATCGAGCTTCAAGCGCCGGATGTTCTCGAGGTACGTCCTCATGCTGGCGGTAACAGTGGGTGCCGGCGCGCCTTTCGCCGGCGGCGTGTACAGGTCCGCGTTGATCAGAAGCTTCTCCGTCGGGAGATACACGATCATCATGTTCGAGGCGTGCGCCAGCCCCTGAAGCGGAAGGATGTCCATCGTGCGGACGCCGTCGCTCAACACGTATTTGTGGCTGACGGTCTCGACCGGAGGTATCCGGTTCCCGGCAAACCACGGATACTGCGTCGAGAGCCTGTCGGGCTGCAGCGTCCGCGGCGCGGGATAGAAGAGGACGTCCTCATAGAAGTCGCGGTTCGACTGATGCGTGATGATCGTGGTTCCCTGCGCCACGTACGTTCGGAGTCCACCCGAATGGTCGAAGTGGTGGTGCGTGTTCACCAGGTACTGAATCGGCTTGCCCGGCACGAGCCGATTCACTTCTGCGATCACCGCCACCGAGCGGCTCTCGTCCTGCGGCGCCTCGACAACCGCGACGAAGTCACGGAACTCGACAGCCACGCTGTTATGGGATCCGCCGGCAACGAGCCAGACGCCGTTCGCCAGCCGTTGCGAGTCCACGCGGACGGGAGCAACGGAGGCCTGCCGGACGTTGTCCGGTATGGCAGGCGCCGCCGCGGCGACGTTCGGCTGAGCCTTCGTCACGCGCACCTCCATCCAGTTGTGACCGGGGTTCAGCCGCGGATCGCCCTGATGCGAGTGAAGCACCGTCGGAAACTTCACGCCGCCGAAGTCCTTGTATTCCGAGTACCGGTGCTCGTAGACCATGTCGCCGAACACGGGGTTCGGCACCCACGTCTGCACCCGCTCGACGAGATTCTGATCCGTGATGGTGCCGTTGACTCGAAACCTGCCGAGGGCCGTGAACGTCACGATCGTCACCTTCTTCCCCTCGAGCGTCATCGGAACCGCGGTCGTGTTCGGCGCAGCGAGCGCGGCTTTCAGGAACCCGTGGGGGCTGAGCCAGATGTCGAGCTGCCGCACTTCCGCCGCGGCCGGCTGCGGAACCAACGTGGTCCCCTGCACGTTCCACGCTGAGTTCCCGCTGACGACCGCGATCTGCCGCTGGTCTCCTTGAAGGGGCGTTCCGCCGCCGCCGCGAGGAGGATAGCTACCCTGCCTGCGGGTGAGGTCCTCATGGGATGACCGCGCGTCGTAGTCGATGGTGCGCGCGTAACTGGTGATCTCGAACTTCGGCCAGTCATCGTTGGCGCTGTAGCTCTGGCCGATTCCCGCGTTCCATCCGGTGCCCGTGTACTGGATGGTTTTCAGGTTGGCCGCGCCCATCGCCGTCGACGCTGCCTGGAGGACTGCCCGCGCATCCTGGGCCGATGTCCCGACCGAGAGCGCGAACACTGCCACAGCAAGCACACAGAGCCTCTTTGCCATAAGCACACCTCGCATCCGTGCGGAAGATTACTCCATCTGCATCACGATTCGGCGAGGTCGCGCAAATCAGCTTGAAGTCGCCGACGCCGGGACTCAGAATCGCCCGATTGCCCGGGCCCTCTCAGCACCGGAGGCTCTCATGCTCGTGCCACGACCTGCCGTCCCGCTCGCGTGTGGAATCCTCGTCAACCTGCTGGCGACGGCGGTCCTCGCCCAGCCTCAGACCGGCACGATCACCGGCGTCGTCCGCGACGTGCTTGGCGCCGTCGTGCCCGGCGCCGCGGTGACGATTACCCGCCAGGAGACCGGCGCCGCACGTGGGGTGAGCTCCGGATCCGACGGCACCTACACGGTCGCCAATCTGCGACCGGGCCTCTACACGGTGTCCGCCGATTTCCCGGGCTTCGGAAGAGCCGCGCAGAAAGATGTGCGCGTCGCCTCGGGCGCCAGCGCCACGGTCGATCTCACCCTCCAGGCGCGGCTCGAGGAATCGATCACGGTGACCGGCACGCGCGTGATGGGCCGCACCGCGATCGAGACGCCCGCACCGGTCGACGTCCTCGACTCCGAAATCCTGCAGAGCACCGGTGCCACCGAGATGGGCAAGATCCTGCAGCTCCTGGCGCCGTCGGTGAACTTCACGACGACGACGATCAGCGACGGCACCGATATCATTCGACCGGCCACCTTGCGCTCGCTCGGCCCCGACCAGACACTGCTCCTCCTCAACGGCAAGCGTCGTCACCAGACAGCGCTCATCCACATCCAGCAGACCGTCGGGCGTGGGACTGCGGGCTACGACATCAACACGATTCCGGCTTCCGCGATCGATCGCGTCGAGGTGCTGCGCGACGGCGCCACCGCGCAATATGGCTCCGACGCCATTGCCGGCGTGATCAACTTCATCCTGAAGCGACAGACCGGTACGGAGATCACATTCGAGGCGGGCCAGCAGTACGACGAGAATCCGCAGTTGCTGGCTGGAATCAGCCCCGATGCGCAGACCGGGCACGGCCGGAGATTCCTGGGCGCCATCAACCAGGGCTTCAGGGTCGGCGCCGGCGGATTCGTGAACGTCACGGCCGAGTATCGCGATCGCGGCGAGACCAACCGTGCCACTCTCGATTCGCTCCGCGTGAGCCCGCCGAGCGTCGTTCAACGCATCGGCGATCCGATCGCCAAGGACGTCGCCACATTTGTGAACGCGGAGTTTCCCGTCGGAACGCGCGGCGGCGCGGCGTACGCCTTCGGCGGGTATTCGTACCGGAAGGGCAATTCCTCGGGATTCTTTCGAAGCCGCGGCGACGGCCGGACAGTGCCGGACGTCTACCCGAGCGGCTTCCTGCCGACGATTGTCACGCAGCCAACCGACGCGTCCGCAACCGCCGGGTATCGAGGCGTCTTTGCCAGCCAATGGCGGTACGACGCGAGCGCGAACTTCGGTCTGAGCCGCTTCAAGTTCCGCGAGGAGAACACGGTGAACGTCAGTTACTACCAGGAGCCGCTCGATCGGAACACTCCGACGGGACCGCGCTTCCGCGAATCGCCCACCGCGGCCGACACCGGGACGCTCAAGTACGATCAGGCCGGCTTGAACCTGGACTTCGCCGGCATCGTGAACTGGGGGATCGGGGCAGGGCCGTTGAACGTCGCGACCGGCGCCGAATGGCGGCGGGAAGGCTACTCGATTGAGCCGGGCGCGGAAGTCTCCTACGAATACGGCCGCACGAACGACCGCAGCATTCGCATTCTCGATCAGAACGGCGGCATCGCGCTGCCCGGCACGCAAGGCTTTCCTGGATTCGATCCCAGCACGGCGGTCGACGAGAGCCGCAACAACGCAGCGCTGTACCTCGATGTCGAGTCCCAGTTCGCCAGGATGTTCCTCGGCGGAGCCGCCGTTCGCTACGAGCACTATTCCGACTTCGGCAACACCGTGACCGGCAAGGTCTCGGGACGGGTCATCTTCACCGATCGGTTTTCCGTGCGCGGGACCGCCTCGACCGGCTTCCGCGCGCCGAGCGTCCAGCAGAAGTTCTTCAGCCTGCGATCGACCAATCTGAACGCCGCGGGCGTTCTCACCGACACGCTGACGGCGCGTCAGGCCAGCCCCGTCACCGCCGACTTCGGCATTCCGCCGCTCAAGGAAGAAACGTCGACGAACTTCTCCGGCGGAGTCGTCTTCACGCCGACAGCGACGTTCCGGCTCACCGTGGACCTCTATCGAATCGACATCGACGACCGCATCGTCTTTTCCAGCAACGTCCAGCCGGAGAATCCCGCCACCTGCGGCGTCCCGTTCAGCGCCAGCCGCTGCCCGATTACGGCCATCCTGGATCGGTATGTCCCCGGTGGCGGCCAGGTGCAGTTCTTCACCAACGCGATCGACACACGAACCAACGGCGTGGACATCGTCGCGTTGTACGACTGGGCGCTCCCGCGGAACTCGTCGCTCACGCTGGAAGGCGCGTTCAACTTCAACGACACCGGGGTGCAGGCGCGGAGATCGTCGTCGCCTATTCTGCCGCCGGAGGTCCTCTTCGACGAGGCCCAGGTGACGTTGATCGAGAAGGGTCAGCCGGGCCGGCACTTCGTGCTGAGCGGCACGTACAATCGCGGATTCTGGAGGGCCAACGTCCGCGCCAACTACTTCGGTGAGGTTTCAGGGGAAGGGTTCACACCCGGATTCGCGCAGACGTGGGGCGGCAAATGGCTGACCGACTTTCTGGTGACCGTGCCGCTGCAGAGGAACCGTCTGACGCTGACGGTCGGAGCGCTCAACGTCTTCAACGTGTATCCGGATCTCTGGGATCCCGTCCGGGCGTTTCCATTTCCGCAGCTCGGATTCCGGTATGGGTGGGAGACGCTGCCGTTCGGCATCAACGGCGGTTCCTATTTCGCGCGGCTGAATGTGAGGTTGAATCGGTGAGTTGCGAGGTTACGCAGGCCGGGTCTTCAGACCCGGCGCCAGCCGCATCCAGGCTGGGCCGCATCTAAAGATGCGGCCTACGTACAGCGACGTACGTAGGCCGGGGCTTTAGACCCGGCCCAGTGGC
Source organism: Vicinamibacterales bacterium (assembly GCA_036005125.1). GTDB lineage: Bacteria > Acidobacteriota > Vicinamibacteria > Vicinamibacterales > UBA2999 > DASYQV01. The sequence goes on along the minus strand of DASYQV010000025.1, from coordinate 3,324 downwards.
CGCATCTGAAGATGCGGCCTGCGTCACCGCGGTCAGAATCCGAATTGCAGCGCGACGCTGCCGGACGGACCATTCAGCCTGTCGTCCAGGCTGCTGTAACCGGTCACGCGATAGCCTCCATTCCAGTGCACGGTGATCGCGCGCGTGAGCTTCGTGACCAGCGTGAGCTGCGGCTCGAAGACGAAGAAATCGTCCCGCAGCCGCACGCGGACCGTTGTCGGAGCGGCCGCCTGGATGCGCGCGTCGAATCGACCCCGCGGGTCCACGTTGCCCGCGCGGCCGCCGAACCTCACCTGCTCGATATCGGTGCCGAGCGTGGTCGTTCCGATTCCAACGAGGCCCCGCGCGCCGAACTGGATCCGGTGCTCCGCCGGCATCGTCCACCCGATCAGGACACCGCCGTACGTGAGCTCAAAATCTCTCGAGGGGTTGGCGAGCGTATACACGCCGCCGCCAATAAGCAGCGTGTCCTGCGCCAGCCACCCCCCGTAACCACCGACCAGTTGGCCAGTACGATGGTCGACGTCGGTGACCTTATAGTCGAGAGCAAGGACGACGTCGTTCTCGATTCGTTCGAGGACCAGCGGTCCCTGCGTTCGAGGCGGCGCCGACGGCTGCGCGAGCGCCGCAGATGGCACAGAGAACAACATCACGAGAAGCACGAACGTCTTCATGCGCGTCCTCACTTCCGTGACAGGCTGACGTTGACCGGCACGGTCTCGCCAGCACGAACCACGACCGTCGAGGTGAACGGGTCGAACCCGCTCTTGCGGATCTCGACCCGGTGCTCACCGGCCGGCAACTGAATGATCAGGCGCTGGTCGGATCCGGAAACCTCCCAGCGCTCGCCGTCGACGAACACTTCTGTGTCGCCAGGCTGCACGCGAACGGCGAGGGTGCCGAACTCCGAGGTGCGAGCCGGGCCGGATTGGGGCGGGCCGGGCTGGGGTGCACGCGGAGGTGGGTAGGGATACGGCGCGCCGGGTCGCGGTGGACCCGCGGGCGCCACGGGACGCGTATCCGGTGTGTCCCCGGGCTGGAGCGGTACCATCGTGTGCCGGACCCGGAACGTCGCGCCGGGCTGCAGATAAATCCTCTGATGCACGCTGCGGTATCCGTCGAGATACAACACGAGCTCGTGATCGCCGGGCTCGGCCCGCAGGCGCTGGAACAGACCGTCGAAGTCATCGACGATGCCGGCGTAATAGCCGTCGATGAACACCTCCGTCTGGCGCGGCTCGACCTGAATCCGGAGAGAAGCAAACTGGCCGTATGACGCGCCGTAGTAGTACGGCGGATACCCCCAGTACGGGTAGCCGTACCACGGGTCATAGAACCATGGGCTGTAATAGCCGCCCACGACCACGACTGATCGAACGGGACCCCGGCCGCGGCGCCACTGGGCCTGAGCGTCGATCGGCGAGAGGAGTAGACCGGCTGCCAGGACGCACGCGATGCCGGTCGTCACCTTGATGCGAGTCACGAGACAACCTCCCAGGCAGGCCGCGGGTCTGAAGGCAACGTATGTGCCCGCGCCGGGCACGTACCGCACGTCGTGCTAAATAGCCGAGATGCGGCACGTCACCGACGTTGCCATACTTCTGTGACAACTGCGCTCGTGAACATTGTCATCGGTGGAGCACGCCGGTGTCCGGGTTTGACGACACTGCGCTGCCTACGGCTGTGTACGTAGGCCGCATCTTTTGTACGTAGGCCGCATCTTTAGATGCGGCCCATTCGCTGCGCCGGGTCTGAAGACTCGGCCTACGTACAACTCCTGTGGGGGCTTTCCGGGGGCCTGCAGTTTTTCGAGCATCGGCCGATAGTGTGGTCAATGGACCAGATTGCTCTCGGCGCGATACTCCTCACCTCGTCTGCAGTGGCGGTCGCCAGCGGAAAGGGCCTGCTTTCGCTGGTCCTGCATCTGATGACCCGCTACAGCCTCCCGGCCGCGGACGCCGGCGGCTCCCCTTCGTAGCCACAAAGGGATCGGGCGATCCCGCTAGCGGGTGCGAGTAATCGGCCGGCGTCTGTCCGGCGTGTTGCGGCCCGTACCCCGTCGATCCCGGCCGCTTCGACGTTCCCGGTCGACACCCCAGAGGAACCATCCCGCCTCTGCGAGCCGCTCCACGAGCGCGACCTGAAACGCCTCCATGGCCTCTTCGTTCGGAAAGTCGTGCTCCTCGCGCGCCGTACCTGGCCCCGCAACGATCATCGCGTAACCGTGTGGGCGCTCAATCCAGATACTCTCCCCATCCTTGACGAACAACCACGACGCCAACGGCATAGCCGGCCAGTATAACGCGCGGACCGCGCGGCGCCGGCAGCATCTGCACGCCTTGAGTTGACGTAGGCCGCATCTTCAGATGCGGCGCACCGGGTCTGAAGACCCGGCTACGACCTACGGAATCCAGCGCACGGCAATCCCCGGCCGCAGGCTGAGCAGGCCGGCAATCGCCTGGACCCGCATCTGCGGCACCAGACTTACATGACGCACCATCGCGATGTCGGCATCGATGCCGACCGCTGGCGCGGGGCGGTACGTCGTGGCGGTCACATCGCTCCGTTGGATGATTAACGGGACGACCGGCACGAACGCCGGGACGGTCTGCTCGGTGCGGCTGCGCTGTTGTTCCCACCGGATGGCCACTCCGGCCAGAAAGCCGAGCCGAACGCGATGCCGCCTTCCGGTGTGGTAACCAAGCAATACGGCTGCGCTTCGCTGCCGGAACTGATCCTCTACGCGACTCGGGATCACCTCCGGTATGCGTCCGAATGGGGAAGAGTAGATGATGCCCGACCTCGTCGCATAACTCGAGGTCAGGCTCGCGGGAAACGCGGCCTCGAGTCGCACGCTCACGCGAGGACCCAGGAACGTGCCGATCGCGAAGCCTCCGCCCGCAACGTTCCCGCTCGCATCGCGGCCGGTCAAGAGGGGCGTCATCACGGGCGTCTCATATCGGCCAGTCAAGAGGGGCGTCACCACGGGTGTCTGATATCTCAGCTGCGCCGTTCGCTCGAAGCTCACAAACCCGGCCCCATCGAGAAAAATGCTGGGAGCCTCCTGTTCCTGAGCAGCGGATGTGTTGATGTTCGCCAATACGAAGAGCACTGCCCACGCTCGTGCCGATCGCATCTCGTGCCTCCTGACGTGTGCCTCTCTGCGTTCTGCGTGTGATTTCCGAGCGATCTCCGCTCTCTCCGCGTAGACGGATCGTGTGCTTCGGCCGTCCGGATGATCTCGGGAGGCCGGACAGGTTATCTGTCTGGCAGCGTAAAGACGTACAGCGCGTTGCCGTTTTCAGGGTGATGGATGTCGGGCGC
>DASYQV010000024.1:0-4403 GCA_036005125.1 Vicinamibacterales bacterium | reverse complement strand
CCAGGAGAATCCCGGCAGGTCGATCTTCCAGGCAACGTTTTCGGTGGGGCTCCACCGATCCGGCAGCGCGGGATCGTCGCCGACGGCGCCGGAATCCGGGCCTCTGAACTTGGGCCAGTTGTCGCTTGCCGACACGATCGTGAGCATGACGACCGTAACGGCGGCCACTGCAATCAGACGGGACGCTGAGGATTTCCGCATTGCTGAGACTCCTGCGTGTGCTGAACGACCAGCCGGCTCGCGCCCGACGGGCGCGCGTGAGTGTAGCACGCAGCCCCCGCGCGTCGGCGTGCACTCAGCCCGTTAGCGGCTACAAAGCGAGTCTTGTACTCGCTATGGCGCCGCATAACGGGCGAACGGCGCTGAACAACGTCGAATCAGAGCCCTTGACTGGTTAGTGGACGTTGCGGGCGGGCTTCTCTCGCGCTACTCTTATCGGTCGCGGACGTACTGGCGCGACGCCGGCTCCCAGGGAAAGGACCGCTCTGATGCGACAGCGGATTCACCTCGCGCTCGCCGCTGCTGCTGGCGCCGCCGCGATGGCGCTCTTCGCTTTCGCGATCGCACCGATCGCCGGGCAGGCGCCTGCGTACCGGGCGCCGCGCGCGCCCGATGGCCATCCCGATCTCAACGGCGTCTGGCAGGCGCTCAACACCGCGAACTACGACATTCAAATGCACGTGGCCCGCCCGGCGATGGCCACCAGACCGGGCCCGTTCGGTCCGGTTCCCGCGCGTGAAGTGCTCGCGCTCGGCGCCGTCGGCGCGGTGCCACCGGGTATGGGCATCGTCGAGGGCAACGTGATCCCGTATCGACCGGCGGCAGCCGAGCAGAAAAAGAAGAATCTGGACGGTTGGCTGACGCTGGATCCGGAAATCAAGTGCTACTTGCCTGGTGTGCCGCGCGCGACTTATATGCCATACCCCTTCCAGATCCTTCAGAGCTCGAGGGCGATCTTCATTGCGTACGAGTACGCAGGCGCCACGCGCAACTTTTACCTGCAGGATCCCGGGGCCGCGCCGGGGGACTCGTGGATGGGCCAGTCCGTGGGACGTTGGGAAGGCGAAACGCTGGTGGTCGACGCGACGGCATTCAACGATCGGACCTGGTTCGATCGATCCGGAAACTTCCACAGCGATCAACTGCACGTCGTCGAGCGGTACACGCGGACCAGCCCTGAGATCATCAGCTATGAAGCCACAATCGAGGATCCGCAGGTCTTCACACGGCCGTGGAAGATCAGCATGCCGCTCTATCGCCGGCAGGAAAAGAATGTTCAGTTGATGGACTTCAAGTGCGTCGAGTTCGTGGAAGAATTGCTTTACGGTCAATGGCGTAAGAATCCGCTCCGGTAGCAAAGCCGGGATGGAGGTTCATATGCGCGGTCGAATCCTCACGGCAGCATGGACCCTGGCAGTCGTGCTGGCCCTCGCCGCTCTGCTGACGGCGCCCACCGCCGGTCAGGCCCCTGCGCGGGCGGCCGGTACGGCGAAAGGGTCGGCGCTTCCTCGCATGCCCGATGGTCACCCCGATTTGCAGGGTGTCTACGACATCGCGTGGCTCACGCCCCTGGAGCGTCCGGCCAACACGCCGCTGGTGCTGAGCGATGACGAGGCAACGAAGCTCGAGGGCACGGCGAACGAGCGCCGGGTCAGGGGCGATGCGCCGATCCGCGGCGACAGGGCCGCTCCGCCGGTCGGCGGCGATGGATCGACCGGGGCGGCCGGGGGCGTCGGTGGGTACAACACGTTCTGGATTGATCCGGGCACGCGATATGTGAGGATCGAGGGCCATAAGCGTTCGTCGCTCATCATCGACCCACCGGATGGGCGCATTCCCGCGCTGACACCTTCCGCGCAGGCAAGAACGGCCAAGGTTCAGCGGCCGACGTCGGATGAAGGCGAACGCACCGATCCAGGACTGGAAACGGCGCCCGGAGCGTACGACAACCCGGAGAGGCGTCCGCTCGGCGAGCGGTGTCTGATGGGATTCGGGTCCACCTCGGGCCCGCCGGCTCTTCCGGTGCTCTACAACAATCTTCACCAGATTGTGCAGACGCCGCAGCAGATCCTGATCTTCAACGAGATGGTCCACGACGCCCGGATTGTCCGGATGAACAGCCAGCACCTGCCGAAGGAGGTTCGCAGGTGGATGGGCGATTCGGTCGGACGTTGGGAAGGCGACACGCTGGTCGTCGACACGACCAACTTCACCGACAAGACCCGGTTCAGAGGATCAACCGAGAACCTGCACGTGGTCGAGCGGTTCACACGTATTGATGCGAACACGCTCCTCTACAGGTTCACCGTCGAGGATCCGGAGACCTGGGTGAGGCCATGGACCGCGGAGTACCCCTGGCCCGCGACAAAGACGGCCATTTACGAGTACGCCTGTCACGAAGCCAACTACGCGCTCGAGAACATCCTGCGCGGAGCGCGGCAACGCGACGCGGAACAGGCGAAACGCAATAAGCAGTAATGCGCGTTGTCATCTCGGAGAGGTGCAGTATGGGAACGAAGCGGGTCGTAGCGGTTGCCGGCCTTTCCGTAGTGCTGATGGCAGGTCCCAGGCTGATGGCGCATCACGCGTTTGGCGGCGAGTTCGATCCGAACAAGCCGGTTCTGTTGAAGGGCAAGGTCACCAAGGTGGAGTGGGTCAATCCGCATGCCTGGATCCATCTGGCGCACGTAAAGCCAGACGGAACGACCGAGGAATGGATGGTGGAAGGCGGAACCCCCAACACTCTGTTCCGGCGAGGGGTCACGAAGGACTCACTCAAGCCGGGAATGGAAATCGTTGTCGACGGCTATCAGGCGAGAGACCATACCCTGCTCCGGGCCAACGGACGAAACGTCACGTTCCCGGACGGGCGGAAACTTTTCCTGGGGTCCTCCGGCACGGGCGCACCGCTTGACGGGGCCGACCCGATCGAGAAGAAGAAATAGCGTCTCTGCGCTCAGCCAGTGCCCTACCGACACGCCCGAGCCCGCGGAGACGAATGAAACGCCGAGAACGCTGAGGTCGCAGACCTCTTTCCGATGTTCTTGACAAAACTCGCCGCGTGCTCGGCGATCTCGGCGTTTGGATCGTCCCCGCGATCTCTCGTCCCCCTGCGGCGCCGAAGAAGGCGGAGGACGCCGAGACGGATTCAAACGCCGAGCGCGCCGAGGTCGCAGAAGCTCTTTCCGATGTTCTTGAAAAACTCTCCGCGTGCTCGGCGATCTCGGCGTTTGGATCGTCCCCGCGGTCTCTCGTCCCCCCTGTGCCGCCGAGCCGGCAGAGGATGCGGAGACGGATTCAAACGCCGAGTGCGCCGAGGTCGCAGAGCTCTTTCCGACGTTCTTGAAAAACTCTCCGCGTGCTCGGCGGTCTCGGCGTTTGGATCGTTCTCCGCGGTCTCTCGTCCCCCCTGTGGCGCCGAGGCGGCAGAGGACGCCGAGACGGATTCACACGCCGAGCGCGCCGAGGTCGCGGAGCTCTTTCCGACGTTCTTGAAAAAATTCTCCGCGTGCTCGGCGATCTCGGCGTTTGGATCGTCTCCGCGATCTCTCGTCCCCGCTGCGGCGTCGAGGAGACGGAGGACGCCAAGACGGATTCAAACGCCGGGCGCGCCGAAGCCACCGAGTCTTTCAGAAATTCTCTAGCGTGCTCGGCGCGCTCCGCATTGAAAATCGTGGCGGCGCGCTCGGCTTTCTCACCGACACGCGTGAAACCGCTCGCCGCGAGCAGCCCGTTCCTGCGGACCGGCGGGAACGGGCCCGCGCTCTCCTCTATCTCACCTCTTCGAAGATCACCGTCGCTGCGTTCTTGACCGAGGCAGCGGGCGGCGTCCCGTAGCCAGCGTACTTCTCGGGAACCTTCCAGCCGGCAACGAAGTCGTCCACCGACTTTCCCGCCTTCTTCGCTTCGCGTGCCGCGTTGACGAAGTCACGGTTGAAGTCAGCGTACGTGCTGAGATCGCTCATCGTCATCGTGGTCGGGGCGTGGCCGGTAATCACGATGTCGATGTTCTTCAACGCGGTGGCCTTCCTGAGCGTCTCGGGAAATTCGACGCCGCTGCCACCGGCGTTCTTGTCCATGATCGGGATGCCCTTGTTCGCGAACATGTCTCCCGTGTGAAGGGCGCGCAGCGAAGGAAAGACCACCCACGCGTCGCCGCCCGTATGTCCGCGGCCGAAGTAGAAGAGATCGACGCGGTCGTTCCCGCTGCCAAGCGTCAGCTTGTCTTTGAAGGTCTTCTTCGGCAGTCCTTTGCCGCCACTTTCCTTGACGACGTTCGGGAAGGCGGTCGGGAAGCCGTAGACCGGCGGCCAGGCTTCCATGGTGGTCTTCGTCTTCTCGTGCGCGACGATCTCGACGCTGGCCGGAAATTCCACGTTGCCGCTCACGTGGTCGCCGTGGCT
>DASYQV010000023.1:0-15669 GCA_036005125.1 Vicinamibacterales bacterium | reverse complement strand
GCGCGCATTCTCGACATACCCAAGGCCGAAGGCGACAACGTCCGTCGCGGGGACGTTCTTGTGCGGTTCGAGATTCCCTCCTCTGCAGCAGAAGCCTTGAAGCAGCGTGCGGAGATCGGACGCGCGCAGGCGCGGTTGGCGACGGCGAAATCAGCCCAGACACGGGCGAGAGATCTGTTCGAACGCGGCGTGGCGGCGAGGAAGGATGTCGAGGACGCCGATCGTGAGGTCGCCAATGCCGAGGCGGATCTGGAGAATGCGCGTGCAGCGATGGCAGCGGCGGACACCGTCGTGGCGCGCAGCGTCGTGCGCGCGACCTTTGACGGAATCATCGTCAAGCGGTCGCACAACCCCGGCGATCATGTCGAGGCGGCGGCGGCCGATGCCGTGCTCCGTGTCGTGGATCCGCGTCGCCTCGAGGTGGCTGCCTCCGTTCCGGTGACCGATGCGCCCCGAATCCGGCTGGGCGCGCGGGCCACGCTGGTCGGTGCTCCTGAGGGCGCGGCGTCCGCGACGCTGAAAGTGGCGTCGAGCCCGACCGCCGTCCAGACCGCCACCGCCACGGTGCCGGTACGCGTGGCGTTCAGCGGTCCCGTCAACTACCCGGTCGGCACACCTGTTCAAATCGAGATTGCCGCCGAGTCGCATCGCGATGTCGTGCTGGTCCCGTCCTCCGCGGTCATGCACGAGGGACAGGAGACGGCCGTTTTTGTCGCGGCCAACAACATCGCTCACCGTCGCGTCGTCAAGACCGGCCTCGAAGACGACGAACATGTGGAGATCGCGAGCGGGATCAACGCCGCCGATCTCGTCATCATCAGCGGCCAGAACGGACTGCCTGACGGCGCAAAGATCACGCTCGCGAAGGAGAAGGAGAACGGGGAGGAGAAGGAGACGGGAAACGGCGAGGGGAAAGGGAACGAGAAGGAGAAAGGGAACGAGAAGGAGAAAAGGCACGAGAAGAAGAATGAGGAGCGGAAGCCCGGTGCCGCACCGGAGGCGGGTCAGCGATGAACGTCGGCGAGCTCGCCACACGGCATTCACGGGCTGCCGCGCTCGTCTCGATCACACTGGTCGTCGCCGGCGCGATCGCCGCGTTCAACCTGCCCAGCAGCATTTACCCGCCGCTCGAGTTCCCGCGCATTGTCATCATTGCCCGCAGCGGAACGCTTCCTCCGCAGTCCGTGATGCTCACCGTCACCCGCCCCATCGAGACGGCGGTGATGGAGGTCCCCGGGATCCGGCGCGTCCGGTCGCGCAGTATCCGGGGTGCAGCGGAGATCTCGGCGCAGTTCGATCCGGTCACCGACATGGTCGTGGCGCTACAGCAGGTCCAGAATCGGATCGCCGAGGCACGCAGCGAGCTGCCTGCCGACGTGGAGCTCACCGTCGAGCGGCTGACCCCGGCTGTCTTCCCCATCCTGATCCTCAGCATGACCGGGCCGCTGCCGACGCCCGATCTCAACGATTACGCGTTGTACGTGGTGAAGCCGGAGCTGGCGCGCGTGCCGGGTGCCGGGCGGATCGAAGTGCTCGCCAGCGATACACGCGAGATCGAGGTCGTGCTCGATCCCGCAAAGCTTGCCGCATCGTCACTGACGGTCACGGAGGTCGCTGCCGCGCTCCGCGCGCAGAATCAGCTCGTGCCCGTCGGCCGTTTCGCGCAGACGGGACAGCAGCACCTGTCGCTGGCGTCGGCGCTCTTCTCGTCGACGGACCAGATTGCCACCGCTCCTGTTCTCGTCAAAGGCGGCGCGACCATTCGAGTCGCGGATCTCGGAACGGTCACGGCGGGTTCGCCGGATCGCACCCTGCTGGTGACGGGAAACGGGCGCGACGCGGTATCGATCAGCATCTCGCAGCAGATCGGCGCCAACATCCTCGCGGTCAAGCAAGGGGTGGATCGGGCGGTCGCGACGCTTGCGGATTCGCTGCCATCGGGCATTCACCTCACTAAGGTGTACGACCTGGCGGAGTTCGTCAGCGCCGCCATCGCCAACGTACGCGACGCCATTCTCATTGGAGGTTTTCTCGCGGTCGTGGTCCTGATCGTGTTCCTTCGCGACGCCCGCCTGACGCTCATTGCCGCGACGACACTCCCGCTGGCCGTCATTCCGACGTTCGTGTTCATGCAGATGTTCCACGGGTCCATCAACCTGATGTCGATGGGCGGCCTCGCGGTCGCCATCGGTCTGGTCATCGACGACGCCGTGGTGGTGGTCGAGAACATTCACCGTCGCGCGTCAGAAGGCAGCAGTGCCGCGATCGATGCCGTGCAGCAGCTGCTGGCGCCGCTCGTCAGCTCTACCCTCACGACCGTCGTCGTCTTCGCGCCCCTCGGACTGCTGTCGGGAGTGATCGGCCAGTTCTTCCGCGCGTTGTCGATGACCCTCTCGGTGGCGGTGCTCATGTCGCTGGCGCTGTCGATCACCGTCGTGCCGGTGATGGCGCGCTGGGCGTTCCGGCGCCAGCACAAGCCCACGCGGGCAGATTCATCCGAAGGACGCCTGGTGTCGGGGTACGGCAGGGCACTGAACGCGATCGTGCATCGGCCTGTCGTGGCCGTCCTCTTCGCCGTGCTCCTCGCGGCCGCGAGCATCGGCCTCTTCTTTGCGGTCGGGACAGGATTTCTTCCAAAGGCGGACGAGGGCGGCTTCGTCGTCGATTATCTGACGCCGGCCGGATCGTCGCTCGACGAGACGGATCGTCAGGTTCGTGCGATGGAACGCGTCATCTCGAGCACGCCGGAGGTCGCGTCGTACTCGCGGCGGACCGGGTCGGAGCTCGGTCTCTTCGCGACCGCGCAGAACAAGGGCGACATCCTCGTGCGGCTGAAGCCACGCGGCGACCGCGACCGCTCGTCCGAGGACATCATCTCCGATCTCCGGCAGAAACTGCAGAAGACGGCGCCGCTGGCGGAGATCGAGTTCGTGCAGCTGCTTCAGGACATGCTCGGCGACCTCGAGGGCGCGCCGACGCCGATCGAGGTCAAGATCTTCGGAGACGATCCCCGGCAACTCGAGCGTCTGGCCCGGCCCGTCGCGGAAATGCTGGAGAAAGTGAACGGCGTCGTCGACGTTGTCGGCATGCAGCGCGGGAATCCCGAAGTCACATGGAACATCGACCCGCTCGCCGCCGAACGCGCCGGATTGACCGTCGAGCAGGTGGCCAACCAGATGTCGGCCTCGTGGCTCGGCGAAAAGCCGACGGATCTGCGGCTGCTCGACCGGCGCGTGCCCATCCGCGTGCGGCTCGACGATCGCTCCCGCTTCGATCCGGCGCGGCTCGGGCACACGCTCATTCGAACGGCGGACGGAAACCTCGTGCCGGTCTCCGCGCTCGCGCGGATCGACCGGGCGAACGGCCAGGCCGCGCTGCTTCGCGAAAACCTGCGGCAGATGGGGATGGTGTCGGGCCGCCTCGAAGGGCGCGACATGGGCAGCGCCGTTGCGGAGATCGATTCGCGCCTGCGCGAGCTGAAGCTGCCGGTCGGATACACCTACGAGCTCGGCGGACAGTACGCGACGCAGCAACAGGCCTTCCGCGAGCTCCTGATGGTTTTCGGCATCGCGGCCGTCCTCGTGTTCACGATTCTCGTGATCCAGTTCCGCGCCTGGATACCGGCTCTGTTGATTCTGCTCGCGGCGCCGCTGTCGCTCGGCGGGGCGTTGCTGCTGCTCCTGCTGACGGGCACGGATCTGAACGTGTCGTCGGCGATGGGGATCATTCTGCTGATCGGTCTGGTCGTCAAGAACGGCATCATGCTGCTCGACTTCTCGGAGCACCTGCATCAGCAGGGCGAACCCCTGGACACCGCCATCGCTCATGCCGGCCGCATCCGTCTGCGGCCGATTCTGATGACGACGTTCTGCACGCTGTTCGGGCTCCTGCCGCTCGCGCTCGGCATAGGCGCGGGGGCGGAGCTGCAGAAGCCGCTCGCGCTCGCGGTGATTGGGGGCCTCGCGCTGTCGACGCCGGTCACGCTGCTCGCGATTCCCGGCTTGTATGCGGCAATCAAGCGGCGCAGCAAATCCGAGCCGAGTTGACGTAGGCCGCATCTTTAGCCCGTTATGCGGCTCGAAACGGGAATTTTGTACGCGTTGTTCGACCGCATAACGGGCTAGGCGCGCGAAGCGCGCCAAAAGATACTGGCCTAACCAGCTGAGGGGCTCTGCCCGGTCCGGGGTCCCCAACGCGCGTTTTTGGCGCGTTGGGGTGGAAGATATCAAGGGCGGAGCCCCTTGGCTGGTTAGATGCGGCTCCGTTCGCTGCGCCGGGTCTGAAGACCCGGCCTGCGTGTGGTCCTCGTCTTGACAACGCACGGCAGGACATCTAAAAGAGTCCCATGAAATCGCTATATGCGCTGATCGGTGTCGCAGCGGTGCTCGTGATCGTCCTGGTTGTCTACCAGCAGGCGCCCGCGCCGGCCGCCAGTTCCGACCCGCCGGCTTCCGGGAAGGCCGTGGCAGCAACCCCCTGGGGCGAGCCTGACCTCCAGGGTATCTGGACCAACAACTACGACACGCCCCTCGAGCGTCCGGCGCGCTACAAGGACCGGGAGTTCTTCACCGAGGAAGAACGAGCCGCGATCGACAACGAGCGGACGCGGATTCTCGGCCTCGGAAACCGCCGACGCGACCCTCGAGGGAGCGAGCAGGACGTCGGCGGCGCTTACGACCAGACGGTTTTCCTGACCCACAGGCACATGGGTCGACGCACGTCGATGATTTCGGATCCGCCCGACGGGCGATTGCCGGCTCTGACACCCGAAGCGAAGCAGTGGAGGGACGAATCACTCGCGTTCCATATGGCGCTTCTTCAGAACACCGATACCTGCAAGGACAGGGCGAAGCGGCCACGGTGCCCGCCGTATGGACCGCCGTCGCCGCTGCGTCTGCAGGCTCCGCCGCACTATTCCACCCGGAATCTCAATCGTTCTGACGGCCCGGAAGACCGCAGCATGAGCGAGCGATGCATGTCGGGGCGTATACCTGACTTCGGCGGCAGCACCGGCTTCTTCCTGCAGATCGTGCAGTCGCGTGGTGCCGTGTCGATCTTCTACGACACCGGACAGGGACAGGCCTTTCAGCGCCTCGTCCCGGTGACCGACCGCCCGCATCTGCCTTCGCAGGTGCGCCAGTGGTGGGGCGATTCACGGGGTCGATGGGAAGGCAATACGCTGGTCGTAGACGTCACGAACTTCAGTCCGAAGACCGATTTCAACGGGTCGCGCGAGAACCTGCATCTGGTCGAGCGATGGACCCGCCGCGACGCCGACACAATCGACTACACCGCCACGATGGACGATCCGACCACATGGACCCGGCCGTGGACCGTGGTGCTCGAACTGAGCCGGCAGAACGACAAAGCGAACCGCATCTACAAGGAACCCCGGTGTCACGAAGGGAACTACGGGTTGCCCGCGGTTCTGGCGGGAGGACGCACGGCGGACCGCGCGTTCGCCGAAGGCCGGGGACCGAATCCTGCCAGGCTGTGCACGGCCGGCGCGGCCGCCGAGTGCGGCGGATTTGGTGGAGGGTTCGCCGAATCGGGTGATGAAGCCGATCCGCTCACCAGGCGGGACGCGAACCAGTGATGTACGAAGGCCCGTAACAGCCGTACGTGGGCCGGGTCTTCAGACCCGGCGCCGGGCCGCATCTAAAGATGCGGCCTACGTACGTCTGTGACACGGAGGTAAGCAATCATGACGCGCCGGCTTCTGGTTACGGTCACGGGACTGCTCGCCCTCGGGCTCGGGACGATTGCGCTCGCTCAGCAGACACCGGGCGGACGCTGGATCACGGCGTGGGGTGTGCCGCAATACGGGCTCGGGATGACGCCTGTCTCGAACACGACGATCCGGATGATCGCGCGCGTGACCATTCCCGGCGAGTCGATTCGGATTCGTCTCGACAACACGTACGGAACGTCGCCGATCGCGATCGGGAAAGCGTCGGTCGGATGGCGGAGAAACGGCGGGACGATCTATCCAGGCTCGAATCGTCCGGCGCTCTTCAACGGGTCGGGCACCGTGAGTATCCCGGCCGGCGGAAGTGTTGAGAGCGATCCGGTGCAGATGCAGGTCCGTGCGATGCAGGACCTCGCGGTCAGTCTCTACATTCCTGGAATGGAGGCACAACCCAGCCAGCACACGGCCGGCCTGACCACGTCCTACGTCGCCCCGAATGGTTCGGGCGATCTCACGGCGGCGGAGGATCAAAAGCCGTTCAGCTCGCCGACGATGGCGGTGATGTGGCTGAAGTCGATCGATGTCCTGTCGCCGACGGCGTCGGGGGCCATCGTCGCGATTGGCGATTCGATCACATACGGCACGTGCTCCACCCGTGACGGCTACGATCGATGGACCGACTTTCTGGCGCTGCGGCTCGACCTGGCCGGCCGGCGGCTGGCCGTGGTGAACGAGGCGATTGCCGGCAATACGATTCTCAGAGAGCATCCCGAGAAGATTCCGCCGGCGGGCATGCCCGCCCTCGATCGGCTCGATCGAGACGTCCTCTCGCACAAGGGCGTGACGCACGTGATTCTTTTCGAGGGCACGAACGACATGCGTCGGAGCGCGTCGGCCGCGCAGGTGAGCGCGGGCATGGAGGAGATCATCAAGCGCGTCAAGGCGCGCGGCATCAGAATCATCGGTGGAACCGCCATCCCGCGGCACAACAACGTCAACGTTCCCTGGGATGCGACGAAGACAAAGGCTCGTAACGAGCTGAACGAGTGGATCCGCACGAAGGCGCCGTTTGATGCCGTGATCGACTTCGACAAGATCGCGCGCGATCCCTCGACCCCAGATCTGATCAATCCGGTGATGGACTGCGACGGTATTCATCCGAGCATCCATGGCTACTATGAGATCGGCAAGGCGATCGGTCTCGATCTCTTCCGATCGGGTGGCGGCCGGAGTCGTTCGTCACGGTGATCATGCAGGCATCAGGGATCAGGCCTCAGGCCTCAGGGCTGTCTCAGGCCTCAGCCTTGCCTGAACCCTGAGACGGCCCTGATCCCTGAGGCCTGATCCCTGATGCCTATGAAGTTCTTCGCGAAGAAGGAGTCTGCTATGCCCAGGATCGGTTTGCACGTTCTGGTTCTGACGGGCCTGATCATCGTTCTCACGATGCCGGGAGCCGGCGCTCAACGCGGCACCAATGCTCCGGACCGTGGCGCAGCGGTCGAGAACCAGGCTTCGGCCCGGTTCAAGAACTTCACGCCGGTCACCGACGGCATGCTGACGAATCCGGATCCTGCGGACTGGATCAACTGGCGGCGCACGCTCGATGCGTGGGGGTACAGCCCGCTGAAACAGATCAATCGATCCAACGTCCAGCAGCTCCAGCTCGTGTGGGCGCGACCGCTCGGCCCGGGCAATCAGATGCCGGGCCCGCTGGTGTATCGGGGTGTTCTCTACGTTCCGCAGCCGTACGGGCTCGTTCAGGCGATCGACGGGCTGACCGGCGATCTCCTCTGGGAATACCAGAAGAAGTTCGACTTCAATCCCGATGAGATCTTCCCCAGCCGCATGCGGACCCTCGCCATCTACGGTGACAAGATCGTCATCGCCACCAACGACGCGCACCTTGTCGCCCTTGACGCGCGCACCGGTGAGGTGATGTGGGATCAGAGGGTCGCCGATGCCAAGCTCGGCTACCGCTATACGAGCGGGCCAATCGTCGCGAAGGGAAAGATCATCGCCGGGATCACCGGGTGCGAGCATTACAAGGATGACATCTGCTTCATCTCGGCGCACGACCCGCAGACGGGTAAAGAGTTGTGGCGTACATCGACGGTCGCGCGGCCGGGCGACCCGGGAGGCGAGACCTGGGGCGACCTGCCGCTCAATCGGCGCGCGGGAAGCGACGTGTGGATCAGCGGCAGCTACGATCCGAAGCTGAACCTGGTGTTCTTTTCGACGGCCCAGGCGAAGCCCTGGGCCCGCGTCACCCGCAAGACCGACGGCGACGCGCTCTACACCAACTGCACGCTGGCGCTCGATCCCGACACCGGCAAGATGGTCTGGTATTACCAGTTCACCCCGGGGGAGACGCACGATCTGGACGACGTGTTCGAGAACACGTTGATCGACTACGACGGCCGCAGCTCCGTGTTCAAGATGGGAAAGCTCGGGATCCTCTGGGAGCTCGATCGGAAGACCGGGAAGTTCGTCGCCGCGCACGATCTCGGCTACCAGACGCTCGTCGAGTTCGATCCGCAGAGCGGCCAGGTGCGCTACCGCAGGGACATGATTCCGAAGCTGGACACGAAGATCAAGTTCTGTCCGAACCTGCTGGGCATCAGGAACTGGCGGGCAACGGCATATCACCCCGAGACGCGCGCGCTGTATATCCCCATCCATCCGACGTGCGTGGAGGGGGAGTTCGGCGAATCGACGGCGGAGCAGGAGGGAATCTTCCAGTTCTACCAGGATCCGAAGAAAACCGGATGGAGGTCGGGGGCAAGCTCTTCGCATCCGGCCAGCCCGAACCATCGCGGTCACTTGATCGCGATGGACATCAAGAGCGGCAGGATCCTGTGGCGGCACTCCATGCGGAGCGCTCCGGGCTCCGCCGCGTTGACGACGGCCGGAGGACTCGTCGTGGGCACCGACACCGAAGGTCACCTGTTCGTCGACGATGTGACGACAGGTAAGACGTTGTTCCAGACGCGGCTGGTCACGAACCCCACCGGGTTCCCGGTGACGTTCGCGATCGACGGCACGCAGTACATCGCCGTTTCCGCATCCAACAGAGGGACGTCGCTTGGCGCGGCGCTCTATGTCTTTGCGTTGCCGGCTGGGACGAGGGGAGCACTCTGAAAAGTGGAAAGTGGAAAGTGGAAAGTGGAAAGTGGAAAGTGGAAAGTAGGAGCTTTCGACTACTTCTCCACTTTCCACTTCGTTACCTTCTACTTCTAGCGCCTGCCTCTTTCTCCAGCAGGCGCGCGCCCGCGAGCATGCTCGTCAGCGAATAATTCCCCTCGTAGCATGCCGATTCGAAAATGAGGTTCTTCCTGTTGTCCTCGAGCGTCAGCGGGACCTCGATCGTCCAGGGGCGCACGAACGACGCCGGGTCGTCGACGGTGACACGATAGAGGATCATGTCGGCGCTCGCGCGCGTGAAGCGTTCGGTCAATTTCAGGTTTTCGCCCGTGCCCTGAAAGCTCGTACGCCCGGTGAAATTCGTCGTCTCGACGACCAGCGTGTCCCCTTCCCAGCGGCCCGTGGAGTGACCCATCCACTCGCGGACGCTGGAGGGCGGATGCGGCTGGCCGTTGAGCGGGATCACGCGATACGCGCCGCCGCCGTGTCCCTGCTCGTAGTAGATCATCACCGAGTCCGGCCCCTGCACGATTCTGGTCATCAGACAGTTGCCGTTGACGCAGGGAACCGCGACCCCCATGCATCGCTCGATACCCGGCAGATCTTCCGGGTTGTCCACGGGCCGACAGTCGTCCGCGCCTTTGTCCGAGTTGATCGAGCTGCAGATGACGTCCACGTTGTACGGCAGCTTCGTGACACCCTCGAAGGCGGCCAGCGCTTCTTCGGCCGCCTCGGGACTGCGCCCCGAGCGACGGCGCAGGAGCTCCCGTCGCTTCTCCCCGTCCGGCGTCCGCGCCGGTATCCTGCCGTCGGACGGATCCACGATCAACGAGGAGCGTCTGGTGCGGATGTATTTCGCGTCGAGCGCGGTGCTGAAGATGTTGTTGTAGGCGCCCTCGACGTCGGCCTCCAATCATTCATGATTCTTGATTCTTGATTTCTTCTGTTTTCGCATTCGAGCGTTCCGCCGCGCAGTCTCGCGAGATGCGACGAAAATCCTCGTTTGCAACACGGATGAAAGCAGCGGGCTGCAAAATCAAGAATCAAGAATCAAGAATCAAGAATCGAGAATCCAGAATCCAGAATTCACTCCGCGACCGCCGGGCGCACCTGCGGGACCCGCCGGTGGCCTCCGATCCAGTCCTGGAACTGCGCGAGGTAGACGAAGACGACTGGCGTGAGATAGAGCGTCACGAGCTGCGAGAAGAGCAACCCTCCGACCACGACGAGGCCGAGCGGCTGCCGCGCCTCGCCGCCTGCGCCGTAGCCGGCCGCGATCGGCACCGCTCCCAGCATCGCGGCCATTGTCGTCATCATGATGGGTCGGAACCGGATCAGACACCCTTGATAGATGGCCTGTTCCGACGACATCCCGCTGCGCTCGGCCTCGAGCGCGAAGTCGATCTGCATGATCGCGTTCTTCTCGACGATTCCGATGAGCATGATCATCCCGACGAAGGCGTAGATGTTCAGATCCATCCCGAAGGCGAGGAGCGTGACGAGCGCGCCGAACGCCGCCGACGGAAGCCCCGAAAGAATCGTCAGCGGGTGGATGTAGCTTTCGTACAGGATGCCGAGCACGATGTAGACGACCATCACCGCAATCAGGAGGAGCAGAGCCAGGTTCGAGAGCGCACCCTCGAACGCCTTGGCCGCGCCCTGGAACTGACCGCTGACACCCGCGGGCAGCGTCTGCGCCGCGATCTCGCCGACCTCGGCGAGGACACCGCCGAGCGACGCGCCCCGCGCCAGGCCGAAGGAAAGTGTGACGGCTGGAAGCTGGCCCGAATGATTCACCGTCTGCGGTCCGATCTGCTCCTTCGCCGTGGCGAGCGTTTCGAGCGGCACGATCGCGCCGCTGCCCTTGAAGTACAGAAGTGACAGCGCGGACGGATCCGCCTGAAACTGGGGCGCCAGCTCCAGCAGCACCTTGTATTCGTTGACCGGCGCGTAGATGGTCGAGACCCATCGTGGTCCGTACGCGTCGTAGAACGCGTTCTCGATCTGGCTCGCCGTCACGCCCAGCGCCGCGGCCTTGTCGCGATCGATCTCCACGTTGATCTGCGGGCTCGTCACCTGGAGGTCGGTCGTCAGATCCTGAATTCCAGGCACCCTCGACACCGCCTTCTCGAGCGCCCGCGCCGCGGCGTAGAGCTCCAGTTTATCGGGTGACTGCATCGTGTACTGATAGAGGCTCTTGCTCACCTGCCCGCCGATGCGAATCGTCGGCGGGTTCTGCATGAAGACCTCCATGCCCGTTATCTGGTCGAGCTGAGGTCGCAGCCTCGCGATGATGTCGTTGACGAGCTCGTCGCGGTCGCCCCGCGGCTTCAGGTGGACGACGATCTGCCCGAGATTGGGACCGCCCAGGTTGTTCGCGGCGGTGCCTCCGATCGTCGAGACCAGTCCCTCCACATTGGGATCCCGACGGATGACATCCGCGATCTCGCCCTGATACTGGACGAGCTTGTCGAATGAGGTGCCCTGCGCCGCCTCCGTCGTCACGGCGATCTGATCGGTGTCCTGGTCGGGGATGAACCCCTTCGGCACGACGATGAACAGGAGGCCGGTGAACACCAGCACGATTGCGAAGGCCGCCATCGTCGCGCCGCGGTGCCGCAGGACGACCTGCAGCGAGCGATCGTAGAGCGTGAGCATCGCCTGGAAGTACCGCTCCGAAGCGGCGGCGAACGTCGACGTTCCGGCTTCGGCGCGCCCCGTCTGATGCGAGGCGTCCGCGCCACCGCGGTTGTGCCTGCGTGCCCTCAGAAAGCGGCTGCACAGCATCGGCGTCAAGGTCACCGACACCAGTCCGGAGATCAGGATCGAGACGCAGATGGTGACCGAGAACTCGCGGAACAACCGGCCGAGGACGCCGCCCATGAAGAGGACCGGAATGAAGACGGCCGCGAGCGAGAGCGTCATCGACACGATCGTGAAGCCGATCTCGCGCGACCCGACGAGTGACGCCTGGAGCGGGTCCTCGCCCATCTCCACGTGGCGGTAGATGTTCTCCAGCATCACGATCGCGTCGTCGACCACGAACCCGACCGAGAGGATGAGGGCCATCATCGACAGGTTGTCGAGGCTAAAGTCGAGCAGGTACATGATCGCGAACGTGCCGATGATCGAGAACGGCAGCGCCAGGCTGGGAATGATCGTGGCCCGGACGTTGCGAAGGAAGACGTAGATCACCATGATCACGAGCGCGAGCGTCAGCACCATCGTGAACTGCACGTCGCGGTACGACTCGCGAATCGTGTCCGCGCGGTCGTAGAGGACGTCCATATGCACGCTGCTCGGGAGCTCCGCCTGGAACTGGGGCAGGAGCGCCCGCACCGAGTCGGCGACCTCTATGGTGTTCGTGCCGGGCTGGCGTTGAATGCCGAGCGTGATCGCCCGCTGCTTGACATCGCGGGTGTAGAACCACGACGCGGTATGCGGGTCCTCGACGCCATCCACGACGGCACCAAGCTGCTCGAGCCGGACCGGCGACCCGTTGCGGAAGGCGACGACCATGCTCTTGTACTCGTCGGCGTTCATCAGCTGGCCGGTGGCCTGCAGCGCGAACGCCCGGTGCGGGCCGATGAGCGACCCGGCCGGCACGTTCACGTTCCAGGCGCGCAGGGCCTGCTCCACCTCGTTGATGCCGATCTGCCGGGATGCCAGCGCGTGCGGATCGAGCTGCGCGTGCACCGCGTACTTCTGGCTGCCCAGGACCTGCACCTGCGCCACCCCGCTCACCTGCGAGATGCGCTGTGCGATGCGCGTTTCGGCGTACTCGTCGAGCGTCCAGGCGGGGATCGTCGTGGACGTGATGACGAGGTAGAGAATCGGCTGATCGGCCGGGTTGACCTTCGTGAAGGTCGGCGGCGTCGGCATGCCCTGCGGAAGCACGCGGCTCGCCTGCGTAATCGCGCTCTGCACGTCGATCGCCGCGCCGTCCAGGCTGCGATTGAGGTCGAACTCGAGGGTGACCTGCGTCGAGCCGAGCGAGTTGACCGACGTCATCGATTCGAGGCCGGCGATCGTCGAGAACTGGTTCTCGAGGGGCGTCGCCACCGACGCGGCCATGGTCTCCGGGCTCGCCCCCGGAAGCGTCGCCGTGACGAGCAGCGTCGGGAAGTCGACGTTCGGCAGGTCGCTCACCGGCAGGAGGCGATACGCCACGAAACCGAAGAGTGCAATCGCGGCCATGAGCAGGCTGGTCGCGATCGGTCGCTTGATGAATCCTTCCGAGACGTTCATGGCGCTCAGGCTGTTGCCGGCCGGGTTGCCGGAATCCGCCGGGTTTTCACGATGGCCGCCATGTACGTGTAGACGACCGGTGTCAGATACAACGTGATGAGCTGTGACACGAGGAGCCCGCCGACCACCGCGAGCCCGAGCGGGCGTCGCGCCTCGCCGCCCGCCCCCCAGCCGAGCGCGATCGGCAGGGAGCCGAGGAGCGCCGCCATCGTGGTCATCATGATCGGCCTGAAGCGGATGATGCAGCCTTCGTAGATGGCCTCGGTCGGCGACTTGCCGTGCTGCCGTTCCGCTTCGAGCGCGAAATCGATCTGCATGATCGCGTTCTTCTTTACCAGGCCGACGAGCAGGATGAGGCCGACGAAGGAATAGATGTTCAGCTCGTTGCCGAAGAGCCAGAGCGTGACGAGCGCGCCGAGACCGGCCGACGGCAGGCCGGACATGATGGTGAGCGGATGGATGTAGCTCTCGTAGAGCATGCCGAGCACGATGTAGACGACGCCGAGCGCCACGAAGAGCAGCAACCCCAGGTTCTGCGTCGAGGCCGCGAAGATCTTCGCCGAGCCCTGGAAGCTCGTGGTCACCGTGGGCGGCAGCATCTGACGCGCCACCGTCTTGATGTGATCGACGGCGGCGCCGAGCGACACGCCGGGACGCAGGCCGAACGAGATCGAGACGGCGGGGAGCTGGCCCACGTGGTTCACCGACTGCGGGCCGACTGTCTCCCTGGAGCGCATGACCGACTCGAGCGGTATCAGATTGCCGTTCGGGGCCTTGAACGCGATGTGCTGGAGGCTGTCAGCCTGCTGGCTGAATTTCGGATCGAGCTCGAGCAGCACCCGATACTGGGCCCGCTGGCCGTACAGCGTCGTCGACCACCGGGGTCCGAGCCCCGCATTCAGCGCGTTCTCGATCTGCGTGGCGTTCAAGCCGACCGCCGCCGCCTTGTCGCGGTCGATCAGGAGGTCGATGCGCGGGCTCTTCAGCTCCATGTTGTCCGAGACGTCCACCACCTCCGGCAGGGCCGCAATCGCATCCTCGAGGCGCGGCGCCCACTTGTACAGATCGTCGTTGTTCAGGCTCTCGACCATGAGGTTGTAGCTGCTGTTCCCCATGAAGCCGCCGATCTGGAGCGCCGGCGGCACGTTCACGAACGCACGGAAGCCTGGATAGCCTCGAAGGAGCCGCCGGAACTGCGCTGCGAGCTGTGAGGCGGAGACCGGCCGGCTCGCGCGCGGCGTCAGCTGGATGTTGAGGCGTGCGTTGTTCATCCCCTGGGGACCACCGGGACCCCCGCCTCCGGTATTCACCATCATCGCGTCGATGTACGGATTCTGGATCACGACGTCGGCGACCCGCTCGACGTGGTTCACCATCTCGTAGAACGACGTGCCCTGCGCGGCCCTCAGGTTGATGTTCAGGAAGTTCATGTCCTGTTCGGGGATGAAGCCCTTGGGCACGATGCCGAACATCTGCACCGTCGCCCAGAGCACGGCGACGAACGTCACCAGCATGACGATTCGATGGCGCAGCACGAGCGTGAGGCTCCGCTCGTAGACCCTCAGCAGAGCGTCGAACGCGCGATCCATCAGGCCGGCGAATCCCTTCTTCGTGTGAACGACGCGCAGAAACCGGCTGCACAACATCGGCGTCAGCGTCACCGACACCACGCCCGAGATCAGAATGGCGGTCGTGATCGTGACCGCGAACTCCCGGAACAACCGGCCGAGTATCCCCGACATGAACAGGAGCGGAATGAATACCGCCGCGAGCGACGTGGTCATCGTGAGAATCGTGAAGGCGATCTCCCTCGACCCTTTCAGCGCGGCCTCGAACGCCGCTTCTCCCGCCTCGAGGTGGCGCACGATGTTCTCGAGCATCACGATCGCGTCGTCGACGACGAACCCGATGCAGAGGATCAGCGCCATCATCGAGAGGTTGTTGAGGCTGTACCCGAGCAGCTGCATCACGGCGAACGTGCCGAGAATCGAGAACGGCAGCGCCAGCGCCGGAATCAGCGTCGCCGACGCGTTGTGGAGGAACAGGTAGATGACGGCGACCACGAGGACGAGCGTGACGAGCATCGTGATCTGCACGTCCTTGAACGACTCCCGAATGTTCCGCGAACGGTCCTGTCGGGTGATCAGGTGCACCGAGGGCGGCAACTGCGCCTCGAGCGACGGCAGCAGCGCGCGAACCGCGTCGGTGACCGCGATCACGTTGGTGCCGGGCTGTTTGCGGATTTCGAGCGTCACCGAGCGCTGCCGGTTCTGCTTCGTGTACAGCCACGCGCGCTGCGTGATGTTCTCGACGCTGTCGATGACATTGGCGACCTGCTCCAGCCGCACCGGCCGGCCTCCCCGATACGCGATGACGAGAGGCCGGAATGCCTCCGCGGTGTGGAGGAGCCCGTCGGGACCCTGAAGCAGCCCATTCGTATTGATCGTGTGGGTGCTGCGGCCGAACAGCACGCCTGTCGGCGTGTTGACGTTCCAGTTCTGCAGCGTCTGGTCGATCTCGTTGAGACCGATCTTCTGGGCGCGCAGCTTGTTCGGATCCACCTGCACGCGGACCGCGTACTTCTGCGAGCC
>DASYQV010000022.1:0-6431 GCA_036005125.1 Vicinamibacterales bacterium | reverse complement strand
TTCCTTGACGACGTTCGGGAAGGCGGTCGGGAAGCCGTAGACCGGCGGCCAGGCTTCCATGGTGGTCTTCGTCTTCTCGTGCGCGACGATCTCGACGCTGGCCGGAAATTCCACGTTGCCGCTCACGTGGTCGCCGTGGCTGTGCGTGTTGATGACCGTCGTCACCGGCTTGGGAGTCAGCTCGCCAATCTTGCTCAGTATCGGCTGCCCCCATCCGGCGAGCTTCGTGTCGACGACGACCACGCCGTTGGCCGTCACGAAGACCGCCGTGTTTCCGCCTCCACCCTTCAGCACGAACAGGTTGTCCTTGATCTTGTCGACCGTCACCACCTTGGGTGTCGACTGCCCTCCCTGCTGGTACGCACCGACGGTCAGTGAGAACGCGCCGATTGTCACGAGCGCGCCCAGAACAATGGCCCTTCTCATGTCGTGCCGGACGACAGGCAGCGGCCTGCGGTCAATACGAGGTCTGTTCTCAGACATGCACTCACCTCCGCGACAGGTCGCCGGGTCAATCGGGCAGCTTGAACGCGAAAATCGTCGCGCCGCGGCGGTTGCCCACGAGCTCCGGGAAGAACTCTCCAAGCCGTGCACCCGCCGTCGAGCCCCAACCGGACGGGGTCGCCACGTACTGCTTTCCGTTCACGGAATACGAGATCGGTCCGCCTCGATGGCCCGACCCGGTTTGAAACGTCCACAGCGTTTCGCCGGTTCGCGCGTTGAGCGCGGAGAAATTTCCTTCCGGATCACCGAAGAAGAGCAGGTTGCCGGCGGTGGAGACCAGCGCCGCGAGCAGCGGGTGCTTGGTGTCCCGGCGCCAGACTCTCCTGCCAGTGAGCGGTTCATATGCATCCAGATGCGACGTGACCTTGCCGGAGGGCGGCGGCACGAGCTTCATCGTTCCTCCGAGCCACGGCTTGCCGGGAATCATCTCCTGCTTGCGTGCCGTGAACTCGCCGCACCACTCGATGCCGATGTTGTAGAGCAGACCGGTCGTGGGACTGAATGAGGCCTGGTTCCAGCTCCGGCTGCCGAAGAAATTCGGACAGATGAGCGTCGCCTCATCGATCCTGGGCTCGCGCCGGCCCTGCGGCACGCCTCTGCGATCCAGCCCGGTGGTCCACGTGACCATGTCGGCGTACTTGAAGCCGTTGATGAACTCACCGTTCGTGCGGTCGAGCACGTAGACAAACCCGTTCTTGCTGGGGTGGATGAGGAGCTTGCGCGGGCGACCGTTCACGGGAAGATCCACGAGGATCTGCTCGTACACCGCGTCGTAATCCCAGACGTCGTGCGGCACGGGCTGGAAATGCCACACGATCTCGCCGGTGGCCGCCTTCAACGCGACGATGCTGGCCGTGTAGAGATTGTCGCCCTTGCGGTGCTCACCGTAGAAATCCGAGGACGCATTGCTCGTGCCCCAGTAGATCAGGTCGAGCTCCGGATCGTAGGAGCCCGTCATCCATGGCGCGCCGCCACCGTACATCCAGCTGTCGCCTTCCCAGGTCTCGTTGCCTTTCTCGCCGGGGCCTGGGATGACGTTGAACCACCAGCGCTGCTTGCCGGTTTTGCCGTCGTAGGCCGAGATGTGGCCCCGGTGCGCGTTGTCGCCGCCGCGCGATCCGACAACGACGAGGTCGTTGACGACGAGCGGCGCAGCGCGTATGAAACATCCGAACTTCTCGCGATCCTCGACATTGGTCCGCCACACCTCTTTTCCGGTGTTGGCGTCGAGCGCGACCATGAAGTTGTCGTCGGTTCCAAGATACACGTGGCCGTGCCCCAGGCCGACGCCGCGGTTGGTCTCCACGGGCGGCGGGGCTTTGGACGAGCCTTTGCTCGCCGCGCTCTGCTCGTACTTGTAGTGCCAGAGCTCGCGCCCGGTGGCCGCATCGACCGCCCACACATGCTGGTCCGCCCCGGTGACGTACATCACGCCGTCGGCGACGACCGGCGTGCTCTGAAGCCCAGTGTCGACGACACCCAGTTGGAACGCCCACGCGGTCTGAAGCGAGCGCACGTTCTTGACGTTGATCTGGTCGAGGCCGCTATACCGGAGCGACCGATACGTGCCGCCGTAGACGAGCCAGTTCTGCGGCTCGTTGTCGGCGTTGCGCAGGCGGTCATTGGTCACTTCCCGGGCGGCTCTTCCCGTGACCGCGCCGACCATCACGACAACGAGCGCGCCGAGAAGGATTCGGCCGCGGAAGGTTTTCGAGGATGTCATCGACATAAGATCCGATTCTCCTGATGCGTATCTCAGCGCGCCCTGTATACGCCGGGCGATGGATGGAGTCAAGTTCCACGGGGATCGGAGCTCGATGGGCCGCATCTAGAAAGAGAGAGATGCGGCCCGGCACGTGCGCCAGGGTCTAATCCCGCAGCTCGCTTGCATCGTGACTCAACTGATTCTCCTGTCACGGGTACACGCAGAGAACGCGGAGACGCGAGGTCCCCACCGCGCACGCTTGCGCGGTGGGGTGCAGACGCGGAGGATCGTCGTTCGAGTGGCCGCCGAAGGCGCCGCGCAGGGGGGCGAGAGCGCGACTACAAACGGCGCAGTAATCGACCGCCGCTTGTAGTCGTGCTCTCGTCCCCTGCGCGGTCGGCCTGCGCTGCAGGCCGACCACTCGAACGGCGCTGAACAACTTCGAATCACCCGATTCCTTGGCGCCTCGGCGGTCTCTGCGTGAGCCGTGGCAGTTGAGTCAGAGGAATCTCAACCATCCGCGAATTTCAGCAGCCTGTTCTAAAGATGCGGCCTGCGTACAGAGGCGAATTGCGCTACCCTATCGGCCGGCGTGCGTTGCGCGCGAGGAGTCCCACTATGCATGTCGGCCGCGCCTTGACGATTGCCGGAATCATCACGCTTGTGCCGTACCACGTCCACACCGCGGGACAGGAAGCGCCGGGAACGACCGCCTGCTCGGTGGAGGCCTTGCAGAAGCAGGCACCTCAGGACACCACGATCACTTCCGCGAAAATCGTCGAGCCTTCGGCAGGCCTGCCGCGCTACTGCCAGGTCGACGGGCACGTCGCGGTGCCGGACAACAATGTGAACTTCCGCCTCGGCCTGCCGGTGACCTGGAACAGCAAGTTCTACTTCCAGGGAATCGGCGGGCTGGGCGGCACCATGGGTTCATTGAACAACGGCCTGTCGCGGGGTTATGCGTCGGCCTCGACCGACACCGGTCATGACGCCAACGATCCGAACTGGGGACACAACCGGGCCAAGGAGATCGACTACGGCCATCGCGGCACGCACGTGACCGCGGTGGCGGCCAAGGCAGTGACCGCCGCGTACTACAAGCGCCAGCCGGCGCATGCGTACTTCAATGGCTGTTCGAATGGCGGCCGCCAGGCGCTCATGGAAGTGCAGCGCTATCCCGAGGACTTCGACGGCATCATTGCGGGCGATCCCGCCTTCGGCACACCGATGCAGCTCGGGCGCGTGCTCGTCTACCAGCACATGCTCACGTCGCAGGACAATTACCTGACGTCGGACGCGGTGGCGCTGCTGGACAAAGCGACGCTCGCGGCA
Organism: Vicinamibacterales bacterium; assembly: GCA_036005125.1. Taxonomy (GTDB): domain Bacteria; phylum Acidobacteriota; class Vicinamibacteria; order Vicinamibacterales; family UBA2999; genus DASYQV01. The sequence goes on along the minus strand of DASYQV010000022.1, from coordinate 2,890 downwards.
TGTGACGCGGCCGACGGACTCAAGGACGGCTTGATCACCGATCCCCGCCTCTGTCAATTCAAGGCCGAGACGTTGAAGTGCAGCGGCTCCGAGGGTGGTGCCGACTGTCTGACGGAGGGGCAGCTGGAAACGGTGAGGCGCGTCTACACCGGCGTGAAATCACCCGCCGGCGAACAGCTCGCTGCACCGTTTCCTGTCGGCCACGAAGGCGGATCGACCGGGTGGATTCAGTGGATCAGCGGGCCGACGCCGCCGACGCGGCGTGCGGATGGCACGCTCGAGTTCACGAGCAATCCACCGAGCGGGTTTCGACTCTCCGAGCAGAACTTCCGGTTTCTGGCGCTCGCAGAGGACGACCCGAACTACAGCTGGCGGCGTGTGAAGTTTCCAGACGATCTCCCGCGGTTCCGTGTGATGACGGAAATCCTCAGCCCGCTCGATCCGGATCTGCGGCCGTACATGGCGCGCGGCGGAAAGCTGCTCATGTACCACGGCTGGGCCGATCCGGCCATCAGCGCGTACGGAACGATCCATTACAACGACAAGGTCATACGAGCGGTCGGCGGGAAGGACCGGGCCGACCAGTTCGTACGCCTGTTTCTCGCGCCCGGCATGCATCACTGCAGCGGAGGACCCGGACCGAACTCGTTCGACATGCTGCCGGTCCTGGAGGAATGGGTGGAACGCGGCACCGCGCCGACGCGCGTCATTGCCACCCATAGCACCGCGGGGCGCGTCGACCGGACGCGTCCTCTCTGTCCGCACCCGCAGGTCGCACGCTATGTGGGCAGCGGAAGCATCGACGATGCCGAGAACTTCCGCTGTGAGGCGCCGTCGAGATGAGAGGAGCTCCTATGGCGAGACCGTGGCCTGTGCTCGTGTTTGCTTCGTTGGTACTCGTCGCATTCGTGCAGCCGCGCGCGCAGTCAGCGGACGGAGCAGCCCTCTTCGCCAGACACTGTGCGACGTGTCACGAGGGAGCCGGCGATGGACGGGCGCCGAGCCGAAGCGCGCTCGCCGAGCGGTCGCCGGAATCGATTCTCGAGGCGCTCGACGGCGGCATCATGACCACGCAGGCCGCGGCGCTGAGCGATGCAGAACGACGCACGATTGCCGAGTATCTGACGGGTCGCACGCTCCCGAGCGGCGCAACCGCCGCTGCGGACGGTCGCCCTCGCGAGGGAACGGGTCAGCAGGGGGGTGCAACCTTTCTGACGCCGGAAGAATTGCGCAAGCAGACGACGCGGGACACGACGATTCCCTTTGTGCCGGTCCCGCAGGTCGATCAGGCCTCGTCGCGAGGATGGCCGCTGCACAACCTCGATTTGATGAATTCCCGATATTCGCCGCTCAACCAGATCAACACCTCGAACATCAAATCGGTTGCGGCTCGATGGCTCTACCACACGAGGAACAGCGGCGCCACGCCGATCGTCGTGGATGGGATGATGTACGTGACAACGAGCGACGGCGTTGTCGCGCTGGACGCCTCAACCGGCCGGCCGGTGTGGAGCAACACCAGCGTCAGCAGCAACCGGGGCGCGACGTATGGAGACGGCAGGATCTACGTCGCCAGAGATGCGCGGCTGTGGGCGTTGGATGCCAGGACCGGCAAGGCCGTTGACAGCTTCGGGGACAAAGGCATTTCACACGCTCTCACGGAGGTTCTGGCCGCCAAGTACCCCCCGCTCAAGAAGCCCGCCGATTGGGGCTACTCCTTCAACATGGCGCCGCAGTACTACGCGGGCATCGTGATCGTCGGGACCGCGCTCAGCGAGAACCATATCCCCGGCGGGGTCATTCTGGCGATCGATGGGCGGACGGGCAAGCTGTTATGGAAGTTCTGGGGGGTGCCGCAGGGGCCCGAGGACGAAGGTTGGGACATCGCGAAGGATACGTGGATCGGCGGCGTGCGTCATGGCGGCGGCATCTGGGCGACGCCCGCGGTCGATGCCGAATCGGGCATGCTCTACATGACCATCGCGAACCCCTCGCCCGATCAGGACGGGTCAGCGCGCAAGGGCATCAACCTTTTCACGAACGCCTTCGTCGCGCTCGATGTGAAGACCGGCAAGCTCAAGTGGTATTACCAGCAGGTTCATCACGACCTGTGGGATTACGACGCGGGCCAGCAGCCGACCCTCTTCGATATCCGGGTCGGCGGTCGCACGGTCAAGGCCGTGGCCGCCGCGAACAAGAACGGATTCGTCTACATCCTGAATCGCGAGACGGGAAAACCAATCAACCCGATCGTGGAAACACCCATGCCGACACAGACGACAACGCCTGGTGAGGAGGTCTGGCCGACGCAGCCGATTCCGCACACGGCGTCAGGCAAGGTGATGACCCCGACGGCTTCGCAGACCCCGCAGGACGTATACCCGAGATACACGTCCTATCCGAAAGTGCCGTTCTATACGCCGCCGACGCTGACCGGCGCGGTGCACGCGCCCCGCGAGGCGGTGCATTACGGATCGAGCTCGTTCAATCCGACCGAAGGATTGCTCTACGTTGCCGGGAAAGAGCTTCCGATCTTTCTCACCGCGATCCCGGTCGGCGCGACGTTGAAGAACGGACAGTTCAGCACGGCCGGCAGGCGCGAATCCGCTGCCCCTGAAAAGGGAAACGTCTCGGCGTACAATCCGGCCACTGCGGAACTGGTGTGGCGTACACCGATTGATGGCGGGCCCTCCGCGGGGACGTTCGCGACGGCGGGTAATCTCGTGTTCGTGGCCGACCGCCAGGGCACCTTCTATGCGCTCGACGCAAAGAACGGCAAGCTCCTGTGGAACTTCTATACCGGCGCCGGCATTCGAGCCGCGCAGATCACGTATCAGGTGAACGGCGTCCAGTACCTGACGGTCGCCTCCGGTGGGAACCTCATCCTCAC
>DASYQV010000021.1:0-27671 GCA_036005125.1 Vicinamibacterales bacterium | reverse complement strand
TCCTCGCAGGAACGGTGTCGCCACGACGATACGCGCGCCAGTAACCGAATAGCGGTCGATAGGATGCCCTGTCACCCATCGACCGCTTACGTCGCGCTTCCCAGGGCGCACGCAGAACGATGAAATGGCTACAGGAAAATCTTTCCCCGTAGCCTGAAGTTCGTAGTCCGGACAGCCCGCCCGTTTTCTTCCTCTCGAATGACTAAGCCAATGTGATCGCGTTGCGGCCGAGCATCCAAAATTCCGTTCGCGCAAGCGAGCAAACCCGAGAACTCGGTCCATAATGACGCTTGACACCTCCCTCCCGGAACGCTACCCTGCGCCCCGCTAGCGAGTCAGCCTGACCCGCAAGTACTGAGCCTCGGCCTCGGAAGGGACTCCTCGCCAAGGGAATCGGAGCGCTGCCATGGGATCGCGTTTCGATCGGTTCTTTCAGCCGCTGATCCAGCCAGATTCGAAATACCAGCCTTAGCGGATTTGGTTGGTCTCCGGCCGTATGGGGGACGGGTGGTCGGCGCTCGCGCATTCGCCGGGACGTTCGAGAAACTGCAGTGACGTCGTAGACGCGGCGCTTCGCTTTCTCTGGGTCGGTTCGTGAGGAGGTGAATATGGTATTCGTGTGCGGGAAAGTGTCACGGGTCCTGGGTGGTTCGGTTGGCATCTTGTGCTTTTTTTCAGCATTGGTGTTCGCACAGGCGACCGGGACGATCAACGGGCGGATTGTCGATCAAGGTGACGCGGTGCTGCCGGGCGTGACCATCACGGTCACAAACGTCAACACCGGCATCGCACGTGAGGCGGTCACCAACGGGGAGGGCTTGTACAACGTTTCGGGTCTCGAGCCGGGCGTCTATAGAGTGTCTGCGGCAATGTCCGGATTCGCGACGCTGACTCAGGACAGCGTGTCGTTGCCGGTTACGGCAACCATCACCGTCGATCTGAAGCTGGGGCTGGCGGCTATCGCCGAGAATGTGACCGTTGCCGGCGCGGCGCCCATGATCGAGGTGTCGCAATCGAAGGTCAGCTCCACCATTCGCACGCAGGAAGTGCAGTCTCTGCCGATGCTCACGCGGCGCTTCACGCAGTTGATGACGATGCTGCCCGGCGCGAAAGAGGTGGCGCCGTTGCATCCGATAAAACGGCAACTGGGGAGCGTCTCGGTCGGCGGAGCACAGGGACGCAATCTCGCCCCGCTCGTCGACGGCGCCGACAACCGCGACAATCTGGTCGGCGGGCCGATGATGAGCTTTACGATGGAAGGCACGGAGGAATTCCGCGTCAACACGCACCAGTTCACCGCGTCCGACGGGCGGTCTGGCGGCGCGACGGTTGCGCTCGTCACCAAGTCGGGCACAAACGATCCGCACGGCTCCGCCTTCCTGTACGACCGTGACAAGGCGCTGACGATGAGGGACTACTTCGCCGTCCGCGACAACATTCCCAAGGACCCGTATTCGCGCAGGCAGTTTGGCGGCTCGTTCGGGGGGCCGATAGTCGAAAACAAGGCGTTCTACTTCGGCGCGGTCGAGCTCGTTCGAGAACGGAAGAGCATTACGATTCCGGATAGCATCTACAACCAGGTGCAGATGCTCAGCCCCTACGGTGTGGTTCCCACGCATACCATCAAGCAGCCATACGACGATCGGATGTACACACTGAAGGCGAACGAGCAGGTCAACGCGAGCCATTCGCTGACCGCGCGCTTTGCGGGTCAGAAGCATACGGCGTTCGAGGGCATCAAGACGCAGCGATACATGTCCGACCTGTCGTCCACGGTGCTCGAGGAGACGAGCTACTGGTCTGCCGTCGGCCAGCACAACTGGGTCCACGGTTCCCGCGCCCTCAACCAGTTGACCGTTCATCGAAACCACATGTTTGGTGTGAGCGACCAGACCGGCTCGAAAGGGCCCGGCGAGGACAGGAGCCTGTTCTTCCTTCAGAACTATCCGAACATTCAGCGCTTCTCGCCGCTGAGCACGATGACGTTCCCGACCTTCTCGGTCGGCAACCCGAGCACGGAATACGATTACGCGCAGGACTTGTGGCAGGTCAAGGACGCGTTCACGCTGCAGCTCGCCAACCACTCGATCAAAATCGGCGGCGACTACAACTGGATGCCGAAGTTCGGCGGCGACTGCTGTCTGTACTGGGGCCGGTTCACGTTCTTCGACGACCCGCTCACGATCGCGAACAACACCAACGGCAGATACCCGCAGGGGTTCCAGACGCCTGGCATCGTGCGGAGCTGGGCCGAGGGCGCCGACATCAGGACCAACGAATATCAGCTCAAAGGTGCCAAGAAGGTTGCCGGCTATATTCAGGACGACTGGCGGTTGGGGCCGCGGCTGACCCTCAACCTGGGCGTGCGTTACGACCGTGACATCAACTTCTACGGCCAGAACGTCAACGAAAGCAACCTCACCTATCAGCTGCTGAAGGACATCGGCAGCCCGTACGCCCAATTACCGAACACGCCGGCAAAAGACATCTCGCCGCGCGTGGGATTTGCGTACGATGTTGGCGGCAACGGGAAGAAGGTGCTGCGAGGGGGGTACGGACTCTACTTCGACGGGACCGGGATCAACACCCACTACAACATCTTCATTCTCAGCCATCGGCCGATCACGTTCGACGCAACTCTGGTCAATACGGCTATTGGCGTCGGACAGCTGGCCGACTATCGCTTCGGGATCGATCCGCTGCCTGAAAAACCGACGATCAACGATCGCTTTCCGCCGGGGAAGCGCTCAGGCGGATACTGGTTCGATCCGAACATCACGGATCCCCGCACCCACCAGGCTCACATCGGCTACACGCAGGAGCTCGCGGCGAACACCGTGATTTCTGCCGACTACACGCACATCGAGGGACGGAACGACTTCCGCGCGCTCGAGGCCAATCCTCTCATCGACGGGGTGCGGCTGCTGGCCCCGCGACTGCAGGAGGTCTACGGCGATCCCAACCGGATCGGGCCGCTGCAGATTCAATCGTCAATCAACAAGAACCGCTATGACGAGCTGGCACTGCTGTTCGAGCGGCGCATGACGCGCGCCACCTTCCGAGCAACATATGTGCTCTCGGGCGCGTACGCGTATGGCGGACTGATTGCCGGGTCTGCGTATTTCACCCCGCCGCCATCGGTGTGGGACCAGCCATTCGGGCCGGGTGAGTGGGGGCCGACGAATACCGACGAACGACATCGGATAGTCCTGTTTGGCGTGTTCGATTTGCCGTTTGGCCTGCAGGCGTCGCCCGTGTTCAGGTTCGCCACAGCGCGCCCGTATAACTTGTTGTCAGGTTTCGACCCGGTTGGAGGCTCTGTGGGAGCAGGTCTCGTCCAGCGCTACGTGGATCCGGCAACGGGGCAGACCGTGTCCGCGAATTCGGCCCGTGGCGATTCCACGCAACTGCTGGATATGCGGGTGACCAAGTTCGTGAACCTCGGTGCAGACCGCCGGCGTCTCGGTCTGTTCGCCGAGTTCTTCAACATCTTCAACACCGTGAACTTCGGTGAGCAGTACAACGGAAACGCCCGAAGCGTCCTGTTCAACCAGCCCGTCGGCTTCCTCGCGGGTGGGTACGGGACGTACCCGTTCCTCGTTCAACTGGGAGCGCGATTCGAATTCTGACGAGAGATTCACGTGAGGTGGGCCGCATCTAAGGATGCGGCCTACGGCAACTCAAGTGAATTCCGTTCGGTCGTACGGTGTCTATCGGCCGCCGCCGAGCGTTCGAAGGTACTCGATGACGCGAGCGAGATTCGCGTCGCTGATCTCCTTCTCGGACATCGGCGGCATCTGGCCCTTTCCTTCACGGACAATCCCGAGGACTTCGCTGGGGTCACGATTCATGCCGGCGAGGCGTGGTCCGATGGCGCCTGCAGCCGTGGGGCCGTGACACCCCGCGCACACGCTCGCGTAAGCCTCCAGTCCCGTCATCGTCGGAGCCGCGCTGGTCGCCGGTCCGCTGGTTTGCTGGGCCGCGCTCGCTGCTGTCGATGACGCACCACCGGGCTTGAGGGCGAATGCGACGAGCGCCGCATCTGTCCCACTGCCGACCGAGATGACCACGAACTGACGACCCGAGCGCGTCTGATACGTGATCGGATTGCCTGCCGTCCGACCTTGCGTCGGCCCGCGCCAGAGCTCGCGGCCGGTCATCTTGTCGAACGCGTACAAGTACGGCTCTCCGCCGCCGATGAAGACGAGCCCGCCCTTCGTCACGGCGACGCCGGTGTTACCAGGTGTTCCGAGCCGGTCGGGCAGCTCGACGCCCTTCAAGAGGCGATGGTTGCGCATCGCGGGGCTGCCCTCGCCGAACACCGTCCGCCACTTGAACTCGCCTCTGTTGAGATCGACCGCCTGGAGATACGCGTACGGCGGCTTTGTCAGCGGAATAGGTCCCAGCGGATTCGCCACGGCTGTCGTCCGGGCCGAGCCGCCGCCACGTCCCAGCTCGAGCTCGGGCTCGACGAGGCCCGGGCTGCCTCTCGGCTGCGCGGGCGCCGCGGGCTTGTTGCCGGCCGGCTTGCTGCCCGCCGGCATCGGCAGCGTAAACAAACCGGTCGAGCCGCAGAAGTTGCCGTACGCAACGTCGACGTACGGATCGGAGTTGTCGTTCTTGCAGATTTCGCTGATGTAGTACGTGTCGGATGCCCGCAGATAGAGCACCCCGGTTTCCGGGTCGACCGCTCCGCCGCCCCAGTTCGAGACGCCGTTGTTCGACGGCCGTTGCAGCATTCCCGCGAACGTCGGAGGCGTGAAGATCGGTCCGAGCTTGTACCGCTTCATCTGCTCCTGCGCGAGCTTTTTGATCTCGGGCGTCAGATCGTTGGCATCATCGAGCGAGACGCCCTGAGGGCCCATCGGCGGCGGCTTCGTGGGGAACGGCTGCGTCGGGTATGGCCGCTCGCCGGGAATTTCGGACTTGGTATCGACCGGACGTTCCTCGATCGGCCACACCGGCTGCCCGGTGACGCGGTCGAAGACGTACAGGAAGCCCTGCTTCGACAACTGCGCGACGGCGTCGATCTGCCTGCCGTCGACGTTGATTGTCACGAGGTTCGGCGGCGACGCGAAGTCGTAGTCCCAGATGCCATGGTGCACGGCCTGGAAATGCCAGACGCGCTTGCCGGTCTTCGCGTCGAGACAGAGCAGCGTCTCGGAGAACAAGTTGGCGCCGGGACGCTGACCGCCCCAGTAGTCGCCGCTCATCGTGCTCGAGGCGGCGAACACGAGGCCGCGCCGCTCGTCGAGCGCCAACGCGCCCCAGACGTTGGCATGGCCAACGGTCTTCCACGAGTTGTTGCCCCAGGTGTCGGCGCCGAACTCGTTGGCCGACTGCGGAATCGTGTGGAAGATCCAGGCGCGCTTCCCGGTGCGGACGTCGAACGCCTGCACCGATCCCGGCGGGTCGTTGGTGTACTGAAGGCGATCGGGGATCCGGCTCCCGACAATCACCAGGTTCCCGTACACGACGCCCGGTGAGGTCGACTGGAACTGCCCCTGCGGGATCTCCCGCGAGTGTCCGACATCGAGCCGGACGTTGCCTTCGCCCCCGAACTGCTTGACGGGCTGGCCGGTCTTGGCGTCGACGGCGTACAGACGGTTGCGCGCGGCAATGAGCATGCGCATGTCGTTGCCGTCACGCCACCACATCACGCCGCGGTGAGGGCCGGTGCCGCCGATCGGTTGGCCTTCGGCATACGTGCGGGGATCGAACACCCAGATCTGCTGACCTGTCTCCGCGTTCAAGGCAATCATCCGGTGATAGCCCGTGCTGATGTATACGATGTCGTCGATCATGATCGGCGTGCCCTCGAACCCGGCCGGCCGCATGTTGAACTCGGGCAGCGGCTTTTCGCCGATCTCATATCGCCACGCGATGGCGAGGTTGCTGACGTTCCCCCGCGTGATTTGCGTGGCGGCCGAGTACTTCTCCTGGGCCTGGCTGGCTCCCCAGTACGGCCAATCGATTGATGGCGGCCGGTCACCCTGGGCGGCGAGCAAGGCCGTCGAACCCACGATCGCAAGACAGACCAAGCGTTTCATGCGCAGTTCTCCATCCGCTCTGCCGCGGCACCGCGGTCATCTTCGCAGTCGATCTCGCAACGATGCCTCAATCGGTCAAAGCTTACACGATTGACGAGCCCGCGTCGTCCGGGGGCGGGGGACGCCGAGACGGTCTCACGCAGAGATCGCTGGGGAGCCGAGGCAACTCGCCGGCGAATTACCGCCTGTCAGGCCGTTCGACGGTCGGCCCGCGTGTGGGCCGACCCACGTGGGGGCCTGCGGCGGCAGTCGAACGGCGTCCTAGGCGACGCATTGTTAGCTCTGCTCCCCCGCGATCCCTGCGTGTGGTTTTCTCCGCGATCTCCGTTTCCGCTGCGTTCTCGACTCTCGACGCGATTGCTCGACGTCGCGCCTGCATACCGCCGACATCGACACGACGACAATTGGATTCACAACGCCTGAGAATGTGGTGTACAAGTCCGCGGCGGCCTTTTCGCTTGGATAGACATGATGAGAGCAATGGCCTCGCTCGAGCGGTTCGCACTCGCGCCCGATCTCACGATCTGCCGCATATTGAACGGCATGTGGCAGGTCTCCGGCGGCCACGGCCGCATCGACCGCGAGAAGGCGCTCGCGAGCATGGCCGCGTACGTCGATGCCGGCTTCACCACGTGGGACCTTGCCGACCACTACGGACCCGCCGAGGACTTCGTCGGTGAGTTTCGCGGCCGGTACGCCGACGAGCACGGCGAGCAGGGGCTGCGGGACCTCCAGTTCTGCACCAAGTGGGTACCGGGCCCGGGCCCGATGCCGCGCTCGGTTGTCGATGCCGCCATCGCCACCTCGCGGCGGCGGATGGCCACCAGCACCCTCGACCTGCTTCAGTTCCACTGGTGGGATTACGCCGACCGGCGTTACCTCGATGCGCTGGCGCACCTTTCCGATCTGCGCGACGCTGGCGCGATCCGGCATCTCGCGCTCACCAACTTCGACACCGAGCGGCTCGGTGGCATCCTCGACCACGGCATTCGTGTCGTCTCCAACCAGGTCCAGTTTTCGCTGATCGACCGCAGGCCCGAGGTGCGGATGGCGCCCTTCTGTCGCGAGCGCAGCGTTCACCTGCTTGCGTACGGTACGGCGTGCGGCGGGCTCTTGTCCGAGCGATACCTCGGGCAGCCCGAGCCGCGCGGCTCCGCGCTCAATACCGTCAGCCTCCAGAAGTACAAGCGCATGGTGGACGCCTGGGGAGGCTGGAGCTTGGTCCAGGAGCTCCTCGCGGCGCTGAACGAGGTGGCGACGCGGCACACCGTGGGCATAACGACGGTGGCGATTCGCTGGGTGCTCGACCGCCCGGCGGTGGCGGGCGCGATCCTCGGGTGCCGCCTGGGTCTGAGCGATCACCGCGAAGACGACGCCCGCGTCTTCGCTTTCGCGCTCGACGCCGAGGATCACGCCCGCATCGAGGCGGTGCTCGCGAAATCGCGGGATCTGTTCAGCCTGATCGGCGACTGCGGGGACGAGTACCGCTGATGCTGCCAGTGTGCTGGACTCTCGGGCGCGAACTCGCTGTCTGGACGCTGGTCTCCCACATGGAGCGGCCCTTGGTAATAACGTCCTCGAATGTCGTTACGAACAGTAAGCAGGCAGACGCCCCTTGCGCCCCACTTCCTTGCGCCTGTGTTTCGCCATGGGCGACGGTCTGAACGACTCGCCTATTCGTAATGGAGCGCCTGGACCGGGTCTAGCTTCGAGGCCTTCACGGCAGGATAGACGCCCGACACCAGCCCGACGATGACGGAGACGAGAAAGGCCAGCGCCAGCGAGCCGCCCGTCACGATCGTGGACCAGCCGGCAAAGCTGGCGATGATGCGCGACAGCGCGACGCCCAGAATCAATCCGAGCATTCCACCGCCAACGGCAAGCAGCATTGTCTCCAGCACGAACTGACGGATGACGTCGATCCGCGTGGCGCCCAGGGCGCGGCGCAGTCCGATCTCGGGCGTCCGCTCGAGGACGCTCGCCAGCATGATGTTCATGATTCCGATCCCGCCCACGAGCAGCGAGATGGACGCCAGCGCCACCATCACGACGTCGAAGATGCGTTTGGTGCGCTGCTGCTCGGCGAGCAGCTCCGCGGGGACGATCACCGAATAGTCACCGGCGCCACGATGGCTGCTTTCGAGGATGCCCCTGACAACGGACGCGGACGCGGAGATGTCGGCGTCGGGTTTCACGTGCACATACACGCCGTCGATCTCGTCGCGGAATGCGGAGTAGGTGTCCTCGAGCCGCAGGATCGCGCCACTGGTGGGGACGTAGATGAGATTGTTGCGATCCTGGGCGGGCAGGCCGCCCACTTCACCCTGCGTCACCGCCTGCGGCGCGGCGATGCCGATGACCCGGAACCAGTGCGCGCCGACCTTCACGAAGCGGTCGATCGGGTCCGCTCCACCGAAGAGACTCTGGCGCGCGGCCTCGCCGAGGACGCACACCGCGGCCGCACGCGCGGATTCCTCGTCCGTGAAGAAGCGGCCCGCCGTCATCCGAAGTCCTGCCATCGACGGGTAGACGCGTTCCACGCCGTACACCACCGGCATGGCGCCGGTCGGCTTCGGCATCACCTGGCTCGGCGTGAAGCGCTTGCGCGGCGTGGCCAGGTCGATGCCCGGCACCGATGCCTGGATGGCGCGCAGATCCTGAAACGTGAGCCCCGGCGATTGCTGCCGTATCCTCTGGAACTGCTGGAACTCCGTCGTCTCGCGCGCTTCGACAATGAGGTTCCTTACGCCGAGGCCTTCGATGAAGGCCATCACCTGCGCCTGCGCGCCCGCGCCGATCGAGAGCGTCGACAGCACGGCGGCCACGCCGAAGATCATCCCCAGCATCGTCAGCAGCGTCCGCAGCTTGTGGAGCAGCAGGTTTTCCATGCTGCGTCCCAGATCCGGGAGCAGCACGTCCGGTGTGAGCCGACCGGCAAGGCGCGCGTGATCCTGGCTCATCGTGCGGCCCGCTGCATGACAGGCGCGACGGGCGCGGAGCTCTTCGCCCCGCCCGCTCCGGCCGAAGGATTGACGAGAGCCACTTCCGCCGTCTGATCGAGACCGTCGATGACAGCCACGGTGTCCGTGCGCATCCGCACCTTCACCGCCTTCGGCTCGAAGCCCGACGCCGTACGCACGTAGACCGTTGGCTGTCCTGACACGTCGAAGATGGCTGCCCGTGGGACGTGCTTCGCGTCCTCGAACACGGGACCCGCAATCGTCAGCGCGGCGGTGACGCCGGGACGCACCCGCGCAATATTCCCCAGGATGTCGAAGGCGATGTCGAAACGGCGTACGCCCGCCCCCTCGAAAAGCTGCCGCGATGCGACGCTGCTGATCGATCGGACCGTGCCCTGGAGATGAAAGTCAGGAGCGGCATCGACTTGAATGTCCACCTTCTGCCCCGGCGATACATTCGCGCGATCATGCTCGGGAAGCTTGGCGGTGACCTCCACGCGCGAGGTGTCGACCAGCTCCGCGATGACCGTGCCGGGGAAGGCCATGTCACCCGGGCGGAACTCCGGCAGTACCACGCCCGGAAAGAGCACGCCGCCGAGCGCCATCATGTTCTGGCGCACCGACACGAACCCGTCGAACGGTGCGCGAACGCGCAGGGTGTCGATGTTGCGCTGTGCCACCATGACAGCCACCTGCGCCTTGTTGCGCTTCTCGCGGAGCACGTCTGTGGACGCCGTTGTGGTCTGGCGCCGGGTCTTCACCTCCTGCTCGAGTGATGCCAGGCGACCGCGCGCCTCGTCCAGGAGCAGAAGGTTCTGCTTGGCCGTGATCGCGCCCACCAGCTCGTTGGCGCTGGCATCGAGCTCGGCACGGCGCACCGCAAAGCGCGCCTCGAGCAGCGCCACCTCATCGTCTGCTGCCTGCACCGCGGCTTCCGCCTGGGCCTTCACGATTTCCTGTTCCGCCAGCTTCAGGTCGAAGTTCGCCTGTTCGAGGGCGAACTCCTGTTCCGTGGCATCGAACTCCACGACAGCATCGCCGGCTGCGACCGACGTACCCGATTCGGCGAGCGCGACGATCGCCTGCTGACCGCCCATCGCCGGCACGGCCACCTGCATGGCACGCGCGGGCCGGAGGTCCCCGATGGCGTGGACGCGGGTTTCCACGCGGCCGCGCTGCACGTGGGCGGTGGGGATCGGACGCTCCACCGCCGCGAGCAGCGACCAGCCGGCGACGGCCGCACCCGCTACGACAAGGATTGCGAGGATGGAGACCAGGGCGCGTGTTTTCATTGACCGCCCTCGAGCGTGGGATCCCTCAGAACAATGCGTTCGCCGGCCGTCAGCCCCGAGGCGATGGCCACCCGATCCTTGCTGCGGCGCGCCACCCTCACCGGACGAGGCTGCACCGCCCCGCGGGAAACCGTGTAGACGATGGTCGCGCCGTCGCGGAGGAACACCGCAGACGTGGGCACGACCACCACGCCCGGGAGGCGACCGAGCTCGATTCGGGCCGAGCCGCTCATGCCAGACTTGACGCGCGGGTCCGTGCTGGTCAGCGAGACGACGACGTCGAAGTTCCGCACGGGCGGGAACGACGTGAAGTCGGGACGCGCCACGAGCGAGATGTCCGCGATGCGCCCTTCGAACTCGCGATCCGGGATCGCATCGACGCTGACGCGGACCGCCGAGTCGCGCGACACACGCGCACGATCCGCTTCGTCCACGCGGCAGCTCAGACGAACGGAGGAGAGGTCCGGCACTTCGGCGATCGCGGCGCCGAACCACGCGCGGTCGCCGCGCTTGAATTCGGGCGGATTGCGGTTCATGGGTCCGCCCGCGCGGAAGTTGGGCAACAACGAGAGCTGCCCGGCCGTTGGGGCTTTCACCGTGAGCGACGCGATGATGCGTCTGGTTTCGGCCACGTCGTAGCTGGCCTTGTCACGCTTCTGTCGGGCGATCACGACGTCTGCCGCCGCAGCTCGACGCTCGCCTTCGATCTTCTGTTTGAGTTGGATGACGTGCTGTTCGGCGTCAGAGAGCGCCAGCCGCAGTTTTTCGACCTCGACGCGCGACACCAGCTGCGCGCCCTGCAGGTCGGAGGCCTGCAGGTCCAACCTCGCCCGATCCTGCGCGGATCTCAGTTGCTCCAGCTCCGCTTCGGCAACCTGTACGCGGCGCCGGCCTTCTGCTTCGGCCTTCTCGACTTCGGATTCGGCTTGCTTGAGCTCCGACTGACGCTGTTCCAGCGTCCGCTGCTGCGTGGTCGAGTCGAACTGAACGACGATGTCGTCGGCCTTGACAGGCGAGCCGTTGGTCGCGAGATCGACGATCAGCAGATCGGCGCCGGAGGACGGCGCGGTGATGACGCGCGAGACGACCGCACGCAGCTCCCCACGTACTTCCAGGAAGTCCACGAACGTCGTCTGCTCGGCAACCTGCGTGGGGAGCGAGGCGTGATCTCCACGCCACCATCGCGAGACGGCGAGGCTCCCGACAGCAAGAACGGCGACGACAAGTATTGCCGCGGCGGCGCGTCTCATGGTGACTGCCCCCCGGCGGCGGGTTGCACTTCAATGGCGGCAGCCAGGTCAGGCAGCAGGTGTTCGTCGGTCCCCTCGACACTGAAAATCGCAACAAAGGTGCGGACGCGCAGGGACATCGAGCTCGTGGTGGCGACCGGGGACAGGTTTTGGAGCCGGCCGTCGAAGGTACGCGACGGGTAGGAGTCCAGCGTGATACGCACTTTCATGCCGGGCACGAGCGACGCGACATCCGCCTGGTTCACCGCCGCGCGCACGCGCATGGCGGTGGGGTCCACCACCTCGAGTATCGGAATGCCGGGTCGCACTTCTTCGCCTTCCTGCATCTCGGCCATCGTCCCGCCCTTGAAGACGGAGCGGAGGACAACGAGGCCATCGAGGGGCGAGACGATGCGCATGCGTGTCGCGTTGCTGGCGGCGTGGTCCCACGCGTTCTTCGTACGGTCGCGTTGAATCTCGAGAATTCGATGCTCGGCTGTCTCGGCGCGTTCGTGAAGCTCGTTGGTCTTTCGGAGCTGCGCCAGTTTCGCTCGGGCTTCTTCGAGCAACTGCTGGTTCTTCTCCGCGGTGATCTTCGCAAGCATCTCGACGCCCACTAGGTTCAGCTCGGCGCGACGGACCGCGTTCTCGGTGATCTTGAGCGCGGTCTGCCTTGCCGCCCGCGCGATGATCTGCTCCGCGTGCTTCTTGTCGATCTGCGCGAGGATGTCTCGATATTCCGCTTCGCGGTCGTGGGCGTTTTTCAGCTGTGAGGTGCGGTCGAACTCCACCAGCAGATCGCCCTTTCGCACGATCGTCCCCGCCCTGGCGAGGCGGACGATGACAAGCTGAGGCGGCGGCACGCCGCCGGGAACTCCGCCGCCGGCGATGCGCGGCGCGGTGACGAGGCGGGAGCGGATAGGCTCAACGAGACCGTTGAGGCGGATGGTGTCCGATGGGGAAGCCGCCTTCACGCTGGCGGAAGCCGCTATGGTCAGGCCCCCCAGTGCGAAAGCCGCGAGCATTCGGGACATGAGCATCTGGCCCTCCCCATAGGGGCCTCGGCCGACGTGACACCCGGTCCGTATCGAGAGTGTTAGACGCCAGAACGAGAAAAATGGCTCGAACGCCTCAGGCGCCGTTGCGGTGGCGGGCGACGAGCTCGTCGGCCTCGACGTAGCCCGACGGAAAGAGGACGCCGTCGACTGACGCGCCGGCATCGAGCAGCGCGGCAATCGATTCCGGCGATCGTCGATCCGTCCAGTACGACTGCACGCTCGCCTGCACCGCGAGCGTGAGCGGCGTACGACCGGCGCCGTCCTTGACATTGACCGGTGCTCCTCGCTCGAGAAGCAGTCTGACGGTCGCGTGCCGCAGGAACCATGCGGCGACATGCAACGCAGTGCTCGCGCGCGGGATGCCGAAGTACAGCCCGCCGTTGTCGTAGAGGGATGTGATCGGCACGCCGAGATCCAGCAGGTGCCCGACGCCTTCGGTGTTCCCGATGCCTGCGAACTGCGCGAGACGATCCGCGCCTTCCGCGAGGAGCTCGGCGAGCAGCTCCGGTTCCGCAGACGCGATCGTGTAGACCGCGGCGGTGTCGTTTCGCGCACATGCCGCGATCAGTCGCTCGACACCGCGCAGCTCGACGCGCAACCCGCGGCGGTCGAAGGCCTCGAGCAGATCGCCGCGCCCGCGGCGCGCCGCCATTGCGGCCGCAGTCTCCCCGTCCTCCGGGAGCATCGGATCGGCACCGCGGTCGAGCAGCAGCTCGATGAGTGGCAACGCGTTGTCGCGGGAGATCGCGTGGTGGAGCGGCCGCCGCCAGCGGTCGCTTTTTCGATTGACGTCGATGCCATGGTCGAGCAGCCATTCCACGCCGTCGTAATCATGCCAGTCGTGTTTGCGAAGCAGCATCAGCGCGAGATTGTCATCCGTGAGCGCACCGGTCTCGACAAGCAACCGCATCGCACCGTTGTCGTGCGTCTCCGGCGAGTGATAGACCGCCTCTTCGTCGTTCGGATTCGCGCCGCGCGCGAGCAGCAGCCGCGTCAGATCCGCGTGATGCGCCACGCCGGCGGCGCCATACAGCGCGCTCTCCCATACGGGCGACGGCCTGTGGTCCATGTCGAAGAATCCGGTCGACGCGCTCGCGCCCGCGTCGAGGAGTGCCGTCGCGGCGTCGAGAAATGCTGCCGATCGCGACGGGTCAAGCCGCAGGTACTTGGAGAAACAGAGATGGGTCAGCGGATCCCAGCCCCGCGGTCCGCCTTTCGCGGCGGCGCTCGACGGATCGGCCGCGATGAACCGCCGGACGCCCTCGTTGTCGCCAAGGACCGCGGCGACATGGATGTTCGCGTCCGCCACTTCGGGATGGGCGGCGAGAATGGCGGTGGACGCTTCGAGCGTGCCGTGCCAGACACTCGCTTCGATGAAATGCGACACCAGATCCATCACATGCTCACGTATCGGAGTGCTGCAATCACGGCTACAATCACGTCAGCGCACGTCAACGGCACGTCGTCTGCGAAGGTCACCATGTTGGGCGTGCTGATACACTGATCGCGATCTACCTCCCCGCGCGGCGTGCGACAAAGATCGACCCGAGCGTGGCGCTGCGTGCTGAATTAGGCAGGGACCAGATCCGTGAGCGTCGGCTTCCTTGCGCCGCGCAAGACGAGAGCGCAGAGAACGATCTAAACGCCGAGCGCGCGAAGCAGGCCGAGAGGCCGAGGCGCACGGAGAGCCGCAGCCATGCTGCCGGTGGGTCGCGCTCGTACCCACCGACAGTAGCCGTGGCCAGCTCTAGCCAGCCAAGGGGCTCCGCCCTTGATATCTTCCACCCCAACGCGCCAAAAACGCGCGTTGGGGACCCCGGACCGGTCAGAGCCCCTCGGCTGGTTAGACCAGCACCCTTTGGCGCGCTTCGCGCGCCTAGCCCGTTATGCGGTCGCACAACGAGTACAAAATTCGCGTCTGTCGCCGCATAACGGGCTAAAGATGCGGCCTACGACGGTCTTCAGACCCGCGGACCCTCGGGAGCCGGCGGCGCCTCGGATGGCGCGGTTGGCGGGATGCGGACGATCGTCGCCTCGCCGACGCCGCGGCCGGCGACGGCCGTCACTGTGATGCGTACGCAGTTGTAGGTCACCGTGTCACCGACCACCGGCGGCCGGCCGAGCAACGTCAGGACGAGGCCGCTCACGGTCGATACCGAGGGGTGCTCCAGCTCGAGACCGAACGCATCGCCGACTTCCTTCAGTCTCACGGTTCCGCGCGCCTGCAGCCGGTTGTCGGCGAGCCGGACGATCTGCATGCGGCCGCGCCCCTCCTCGATCTCCCCGACGACCTCTTCGAAGAGATCTTCGATGGTCACGAGTCCCGCCGTCCCCCCGTGCTCGTCCATCACCACGGCTATCTGCGCCCGGAAGCGCCGCATCGCCGCCAGCACCTGATCGAGAGGCGCCGCTTCCGGAACATACGGCAGCAGCCGCGCGTCCCGGGCGGTGACCGGCTGGTTCGAGACCAGATGTCGCAGCACGTCCTTGATGTGCAGACTGCCGATGATGTTGTCCAGATCCCCGATGTACACGGGATACCGCGTATGCGCGCTGGCGCGCACGATCGCACGCAGCTCGTCGGGCTCGGTGCCTGCCGGAATGCCGACGAGCCGTACACGAGGCACCATGACCTCACCGGCGGTCAGGTCGCCGAACTCGAACAGCTCACGCAGGATCTTGCCCGACTCTCCGCGAAGCAGCCCGCCTTCGCGGCTCTCCTCGATGATGTACTGAAGCTCCTCGGTCGTGTGATAGCGCTCGGTTTCAACTTCCTGCCTGCGCACGCCAATGAGGCGCAGGATGGCGTTGCCAATGCCGTTCAGCGCCACGACCAGCGGCAGGATCGCCGCCTGGACGGCATTGATGACGGGCGTGACGTAGAGGACCGTTCGATCCGCCCGTTGTAACGCCAGCGCTTTCGGAACCATTTCCCCTATCACGATATGCAGGTAGGTCAGCAAGCCGATTGCCAGCACGCTCGCCATCGCGTGAGCGGCAATCCACGGATTCTCCCACCACGGCTGCAACTGGTGCGCGATCCATTCGGCCAGAACGTGCTCTCCGTACATTCCAAGTCCGAGGCTCGCCACCGAAATGCCGATCTGCGTCGTCGCGATATAACGATCCTGCAGTCTCGGATCCTCGAGGATTGCATGCACCCGCATCGCGAGCCGGCTCCCCTGCGCCGCCTGATGCTCGATGCTGGCCCGCGGAGCTCCGACGATGGCGAACTCCGCCGCGACGAACAGTCCGTTCAGCAGGACGAGCGCCATCACGATGGCAAGCGGGACGATGATGTCCATCAGGCCTCGCCCTCGACCGGCCGTTCATGCTCGCGGCGGCGCGCGAGCACCGTTTCAATTGCATGACCGGCGACCCGTTCGACGGTCAGCTCGACGTCGCCGACGGTGGCCTGCTCGCCCGGTGCGGGAAGGTGGCCGAGCTCGGCGGTCACCAGACCGCCAACCGTGTTCGCGTCCGTCGCGTTCCAGTCCGCTCTCAGCAATACCGCCGCATCGTCGACGCCCATCGCGCCAGGCAGGCGCATGCGGCCGTCGGGCAGGGTCTCGGGAACGGGCTCGCCCGGTTTGAACTCGTCGCCGACGTCACCGAGAAGTTCCGACAAGACATCGTCGAGGGACAGCAGTCCCGCTGTACCGCCGAACTCATCGACCACGAGCACCTGGTGCGAGCGCCGCTCGCGAAGGTGCTTGAGCACGCGGTCCGCCGTGACGCTTTCATGCACGCTCGTGATCGGCCTGATGAGGTCCGCCAGCGTGACGTTCGACGGGTGGTCGCCCACGAGCCATCGCGCCAGGTCCTTCGTGTGCAGCATGCCGACAATGTTGTCGATCGAGTCGCGATAGATCGGCAGACGCGAGAACGGGCTCATGGCGACGATGCCGATGATCTCGTTGAGGGGAGTATTGATGTCCAGGGCCGAGATCTTCGGCCGTGGAACCATCAGCTGCCTCGCTTGACGAAGGTTCAATCGCAGCGCCCGGCGCAGACGACGGTGCTCGTCGGGCTCGAGAAGGCCGCCGTCGCGGCTCTCCGCAATGAGAAGCTCGATCTCTTCGGGCGAATGGATATGCCGATGTCCCTGTTGCGGCGCGCCGACCAGGCGCAGCAGCAGGAGGCCGCTGCCGTTCAGCCACTTGATGAACGGGCGGTAAATCCACCTCGACGGGATCATGGCCAGGACGGTGTACAGGGCCGTGCTGGTCGGGTACTGCAGTGCCAGCGATTTCGGCACCAGCTCGGCGAAAATCACCTGCGCAACCGTCAGCGTAAGCAGAACAACAGCGGCAGAGGTGGATTGGGCGGCGACGGCCTGTAATCCGCCGAGCGACTCGAACAGGGGCGTCAGCCACACGGCAATCGTCGCTTGCGCGTAGGCGCCGAGGACGAGGCTGGAGAGCGTGATCCCGATCTGACAGGCGGCGATGTAGCGATCCAGCCCACCCGGGGAGTCGAGGACGGGCACCAACCACTGGGCCAGGGGGTTACCGTCGGCGGCAAGCTGGCGGACCCGGCTGCGGCGGACGCTGACGGCCGCGAATTCGGCCGCAACGTAGATGGCGTTGACCAGAATCAACGCGACAACGAGGATGGCCGCGAGGACCATTGCGAAGCATCAGTACTTAGCATCTTTCGCTTGCCAAGTCATAAACCTCGCAGATTGAATGGGATAGAGCCTGCCCATTTCCGGGAATAAGACCAGATCGGTCGGTGTTCTCCTCCATATCGAGGTTCCTATGGACAGGAGAGAGGACCGTCAGCTCATTGCCCGCCTGCAGGCCCGGGACGAGGCGGCGGTGCACGAGCTGGCCGAGCGGTACGGGTCGAGGATTTTTCAGCTGGCCATGCGGCATATGAAGAATCGCGAGGACGCGGAGGAAGTCACCCAGGACGTCCTCATGAAGGTTTACCGGAAGGTCGGCGCGTTCCGGGGCGACGCGGCGCTTTCCTCGTGGATTTATCGGATCACGTTCAATACGGCCATGTCGCGGCTGCGGAATACCCGACTGGCCCGGGCGGCTGGACAGGAGCGTGACCGCGCGATGGCGGCGGAGGCTTCTCTGGATCAGCCGAGGACGCCAAGGCAGACCGCTGACTGGTCACAGATGCCGGACGAACTGATGCTCCGCAGCCAGTTGCGGCGCGCCGTCGCGGAGGCCATTCGCGAGCTGCCCGAGATTTACCGGGTGCCGGTGATGCTCAGGGACATCGAGGGATTGAGCACGGAAGAGGCGAGCAGCCGGCTGAAGCTCAAAGACCAGACGCTCAAGTCGCGCCTTCACCGCGGGCGTCTGATGCTGCGCGAGCGGCTCCTGGCGTTCACAAGCGGGTTGTCGCTGCACCGCCCGACGCCCGCGTATTCCTAACGCCTACATAGGCCGCATCCTTCGTACGTAGGCCGCATCTTTAGATGCGGCCCCGGATCTTTAGATGCGGCCCAGTTGAATCGCGTGCAGGCCCGGTCTTCAGACCGGGCGCGGTTGAATCGCATCCAGGCGCGGGTCTTTCAGCTTACGGACGCGTCGTCAGCAGCACCTTGACGGTAAGCGGCTTTCCGTCGCGCATGACGGTGACGTCGACCTCGTCCCCCGGCTTCTTCTCGCGCAGCAGGAAGGTGAAGTCGACGAGGGTCTTCACCGGCTTTCCGCCGAAGCTCACCATCACGTCGCCGCCCCGCAGCCCCGCCTTGGCTGCGGGGCTGTTCTCGCGCACCTCAGCGAACTTCACGCCCGACTCCTGCTCGCCGAAGTCGGGAACGGACCCGAAGTAGGGACCGTATCCGCCGACCGAGCCCGGGTCGTTCCCCGCCGGTCCGTGTGCAGCCCGCTCCGGCGCGACGTACTCCGCCCGCTCGGCACCAGAGACCTGCGATGCCAGCTCCAGGGCGAGCGTCGCGACGCTGGCCGCGCCGGTGGGCTCGATGAGCTGCCAGTCGTCGGTGGGGCGGTGGTAATCGCTGTGAAAACCCGAGAAGAAGCCGATGGACGGAATCCGTTTGAGCGCAAACGAGGTGTCGTCACTCGAGCCCACGCCGGCCCCTTCCTGGAACTGTTTCACCTCGAGTACCGGGACCGCCGCCGCCGCCGCGTTGAGCGCGGCGCGCAGTGTGGGCGCCGCGTCGAGCCCGCTGACCATGATCTTGCCGCGCGGCCGCCCTACCATGTCGAGGTTGACCATGGCGACCGTCCGATCCAGGGGCACCGTCGGGTGGTTCACGTAATACGTCGACCCAAGCAGACCGAGCTCCTCGCCTGCAAAGGTCACGAACACGGTCGTCCGGGGGAAACGTGTCCGATCGGCAACCGCCGCCCGAGCGATCTCGATGATCGCGGCCGTGCCCGACGCGTTGTCGTCCGCCCCATTGTGAATCTGCCCCGCCAGATCCGGGCTCAGCGAATGCCGGCCTCCAAGACCGAGGTGATCGTAGTGCGCGCCGATGATGACCGCCTCGCCGGCCCTTGCCGGATCGGTGCCCGGCAGGATGCCGATTACATTGCGGACGGTACGCCGCGTCTTGGCAAGGTGCTCGACGTAATCCACCGACGCTCCCTCGAGCGGCCGCGAGCGAGGCTTCAAATCGGTGTCGATTTCGCGTGCCACCGCGTCGAGCTGCCACATCTCGAGGAGCGGTGCGATCCGCGCGCGCTGGACGCGCAGCACGGGGATGCCGTAGTCGTCTGCCTGGGGATCGCGCTTGAAACCCTGATACGCTCCGGTGTCGGCGCTGTGCGTGGGATCGGACACCGCGATGAGCATGCGCGCGCCGTTGTTGCGCGCGGTCATCGCCTTGTTCATGAGCGTGGTGAACTGAGTGAGAGACTTTTCGTCGCGGGTGCTCTTCCCGTTGTTCTCCTGCGGCTCGTGCGTGAACACGATAACCGCCTTGTCGCGGACGTCCACGCCCGCATAGTCATCGTAGTTCAGAGCGGGCGCGGAGATGCCGTAGCCGGCAAAGACGAGCGGTGTCCGCGAGACCTCGGCGGAGGCGACGCGCATCGAGTTGTTGGCCGTGGCGGACAGCGGATAGTACGTGGCGCCAAGCTCGAACAAGACGGTCCGATCGCCGCTGCGGATCGACAGCCGGTTCACATCACCGACCGTGAGACCCGTGACGATCTCGAGCGGCTGGAACCAGCTGCCGTTGGCGCCGCCCGGCCGGAGTCCCGCCGCCTTGAACTGCTCGGCAATGTAGTCGGCGGCCGTCTCGAGCCCCTTCGTCCCGTTGCCGCGTCCGGCAAGGTCGTCCGATGCGAGGAATCTGATGTGTTTCATCAGCGCCTCGGGCGAGATCGGTTTCGTGGTGGCTGCCTGTGGCGCGATGACCAGGAGCAGCAGGAGCGGCAGGTGGCGGATCTTCATACGCGAATCTTACATGAGCGCGGATTCTTGATTCTTGATTCTTGATTACAAGCCGTGATCGGGCCGTCAAACACGAATCATGAATCATGAATAGCCAGCGCGGTTTCGAGCTGTACCCGCTCGCGCGTGTTCAGCGCAGGGACGCGGACGTCGACGATGCCTCTGGCCCCAAGGAAGACCGGAAGGGCACCCACACGGTTTCGAACGCCGAATTCGCCGCCGAGGAGCGTCAGCGCGGCGAACGACCGCCGGCTGGATCGGATGATCGCTTCTACCACACGCGCCGCGGCCAGACCTAACGTAAATGGGCCGGGGGGCCAGAGCCTGGCCGAACGCGCTTCGAGCCGTGCAAGCTGCACCTGTGTCAGAAGACCCTCGAGCGTGTAGCCGGCGACCGACGCTTCGCTCCACGGCACCACGAAGCCGGCCGGCGGCGTGCCGAGCACCGAGAGCGATACCTCATCCGGGGCACACCGCGTTTCGAGGCCTACTATCGACCGGATAGCGGACGCGAGCGCTTCGGGTGCCGAGCCGATCAGCCGGTGTCGCGGCACGCCGCGTTCGCGCGCGACCCCCAGCATGAGCCCGGTCTGCTGCGTGCCGGCGAAGACCAGCGGCGCATCGCCGATGTACGTCAGGACGCGTGTCACCAGTGCCAGCCCTTCCTCGTCACGCCACTCCGACGGCGGCGAGCCCACCCGATCGGCAAGCACGCACACCGCGGCGCCAGCGGCTCGAGAGAGATCGTCGGTTGCGGTGAGGCGCGCGTGGAAGCCGTGGACCGCGCCGGACTGCTGGATGTCGAGCGCTTTGCCGGCCGCCACCGCTGCCGCGGGATCGATCAGCATCACGCGCGCGACGCGATCGCGCGCCGCAAGCGCCTGCGCGACGGCGCCGCCCAGATCGCCGGCGCCGATGATGGCCACGCTCGTCATCAATGCGTGAGATATTGTAATGGCGATGGGACACTTGTCAGGGAAAGCGGCGATCGTCACGGGCGGGTCGCGCGGCATCGGCCTGGCGATCGCGCGCGCGCTCGCCGGTCAGGGCGCGCATGTCGCCATCACGGGCCGGACCGAAGAGAGAATCAACGCCTCGGTCAAGGAGCTGCAGGCGGCCGCGAGGGACGGCGCAACGGTGACCGGCCTGTGCGCCGACGTACGAAACTACCACGACGTCGATCGGCTCATGAACCACGTCGAGGAACGGTTCGGCGGCCTCGACATCCTCGTCAACAACGCCGGGATCGGGCTCTTCCGCGCGGCCGCGGACATGACCGTCGAGGAGTGGCACAGCATCATCGACACGAACCTGACGGGGGTCTTCTACTGCTGCCACGCGGCATTACCGCGGCTTCGGGCGCGCGGCGGTGGATGGATCATCAATATCAGCAGCCTCGCGGGCAAGAATGCCTTCGTTGGCGGGTCCGCATACTGCGCGTCGAAGTCCGGGCTCAACGCGTTCAGCGAAGCGCTGATGCAGGAGGTGCGCTACGACGGGATCCGGGTGGCGTACGTCATGCCCGGCTCGGTCCAGACCGAGTTCGGCGATCGGGCCGCGCAGAAAGGTGACTGGGCGCTGACGCCTGAAGATGTGGCGCAGGTCGTCGTCGATCTGCTCGGACACCCTGCGCGCAGTCTGCCGAGCCTGGTGGAAATCCGACCGGCTCGTCCGCCCAGGAAATAGTGGAGTCTGCCTCGAAAGTCTAAGCGGGCCGTTCCGTTGGAACGGCCCGGAGAGCGCGGTCAAAGGGCCTCTTGTTGTGCCATCACCTTCTGTTGATACGGTCCAGTAAATGTCGGTCTTCAGCAAGCATCACGACGCGCTCGAGACCCACGAGACGATGATGGGCCGCTCGAACGGGCGGCTCGCGGTGGCGCTCGACCTTCTGACCGACGCGCTCGCGCTCGTCGGTCAGCACGGCGTCTACTGTCAGAGCGCACGCATGCCCGGTCGCCCGAAGATGGACATCGCGCTCGTGCTCGAGCAGATCGGCGATGCGAAGGAACTCGTGCAAAGTGTCATCGAGCTCGACCGTCATGGGAGACATACTTCAGGTGAGTGATGAACGCGAGCGTCCCAGCCCCGCTGGGCGCGGTCAAGCACTACAACCTGCTGGAGCGGCTCGAACCGTCGGGCCCTGGTGACCTGTACCGCGCACGCGATACGCGGCTGGGCCGCACGGTGACCGTGCGGCTGCTGCCGGCCGATTACCCACCGGACCGGGCGTCACGAGAACGGATTCTCGAGAGCGTCCGCGCCCTCACGGTCATCTCACATCCCAACGTCACCGCGCTCTTCGATGCCGGCGAGCACGAGGGGCGGCTGTTTCTCGTCTTCGAGTTCCTGACGGGACAGTCGCTGCGGCGGGAGGCCGCGGGCCGGCCGATGAACGTGCGCCGCGCGGTCGAGCTCGCTATTCAGATTGCCGACGGGGTGGCGGAGGCGCATGCGGCCGGCTTCAATCACGGCGGCCTCAGCCCCGACACCATCGTCATCACGGCCAAAGGTCGCACCAAGATTCCTGCATTCGAGCTTGCCTCCTCCGGCGGATTCGAACAGGGGCCGGACGGCATGCGGCTTCGCGATTACGACTCGCCCGAGGAAGCGAGGGGCGAGACACCTGACGATCGATCCGACATCTACTCGGTCGGCGCGGTGCTGTACGAGATGCTCACGACGAGGCGTCCGATGCACAAGGGGGCCGCGGCGCCGAGCGCGTCGAACCCCGCCGTGCCCACGGAGGTCGACGAGCTCGTGCTGCGCGCCGTGGCGCCAAACCCCGACCGGCGCATTCAGAGCGCGGCAACGCTTGCCGCGGAGCTGCGAAGCGTTGCAGCCATCCTCGACGTGCGTGGCATCGGGGCAGAGGAGGACGAGATTGCTCCGGCACGCTCCGCGAACGTCGGTCGAGTGCTGCTGCTGACGATCGTCATCCTCGTGGCGGCGGCGCTCGTCGTCTGGTGGATGTCGCGCGGGTAAGACGTAGGCCGGGTCTTTAGCCCGTTATGCGGCAGAGCCCTTGACTGGTTAGACCCGGCGCAAGTGGCGGCGAACTAAAGTTCCGCCCTACGTACGTCTGGCACCGAGAATCTCCACCAGCCGCGCGGCGTCGATGTTCGCGCCCGAGACGAGCGCGACGATCCTTTGTCCCGGACCAGCCCTTCCGGCCACCACGGCCGCGGTCGCAGCGGCGCCCGCACCCTCGGCAATCAGATGCTCCTCGCGCACCAGACCACGAATCGCGGCGAGCAACTCCGCGTCGCTGACCGTCACCACCTCGTCCACGTGGCGTTGGATGATCGGAAACGTGATCGTCTCCGGATCGACGTTGCCGCCGAGACCATCGGCAATCGTGGGCTGCGGGTCGATCACCGTGATACGGCCGTTGCGGAGGCTGGCCGTCATGGCCGGCGAGGCCTCCGCTTCGACGCCCACGATTCGGATCGACGGCACGACGGCCCTGGCGGCAATGGCAATCCCGCTGATCAAGCCGCCGCCGCCAATCGGGACGACCAGCGTGTCGACATCGGGCGCGACGTCGAGAATCTCGAAGGCAATCGTCCCGCCGCCGGCCACGACGTCCGGATGGTTGTACGGAGAAATGAACGTCGCGCCGGTTTCCTCGGCGTAACGTTTGGCGGCCAACTCGGCCTCGTCGTAGCGTCCCGGCACCTGCTTCAGCGTCGCGCCGTGCCGGCGAATCGCAGCCACCTTGGTCTCGGCCGCGTCGCGGGGCGTGAACACGACGGCGCGCATACCGAGCATCTCGGCCGCGTAGGCAATCGCCCGGCCGTGATTACCTGCCGAGGATGTGACGATCTCCCTGTCGTAATTCGCTCCCAGCTTCAACAGCGCATTCAGCGCGCCGCGGATCTTGAACGAGCCGGTGACCTGCATCGACTCCAGCTTGAGCGAGACACGTGCCCCTGCATGGTGCGACAGCCACGCGGATGCGTGGAGTGGAGCGGGCGGAAGGTGATCCTGGAGACGCCGACGGGCCGCGAGGACGTCGAGCGTGGGAATCATAGTCCGTTATGCGGCTCCCAACGAGAATTTTGCCCCTTTGGTGGACCGCATAACGGACTAGGCGCGCGGAGCGCGCCAAAAAAACGCTGGCGGCTGACCAGGTATGCGCTCTGCTGGCCTATCAGCGCAGAGCCCCCGTCTGGTCAGCCGTCTGCGAGGATCTCGCCGAGGCGCGACGAGAAGGCGGAGCGCGCGAGGACCTCATCGCAGCCCGCGCGGCGCGCGGCGGCGATGACGTCGGCCTGCACGTGCGAGACGTAGCCCAGCGTCCGCGTGGCGGTCAGGTCGGGGTCGGTTTTGATGGCCCGGATGGCGTCGAGCGGCCGGAGCTTTGAGCTGTTCAGGTCGAAGATGACGAGCGACGGCCGTTCCTGGCGCACGCGCGACACCACGCGCTCGGGATTGCGCTCGAACGCGATCTCCCGCTGCAGCGACTTCGCCGCGGTCGAGATCTTGGTCGCGAACATGAGATCGTCGACGGCACAAAGGATCATCGTAGGCATCAGGGATCAGGCATCAGGCATCAGCAGGCATCAGGCATCAGGAGGCATCAGGCATCAGGAGGCATCAGGCAGGCATCAGTCAGCCCTGATCCCTGAGACAGCCCTGATGCCTGATGCCTGATCCCTGATGCCTTCCAGCGTAAGATTGTATCTGATGATTCTCGAGGTCAGGGCCGCGCCGCCCTTCTACAAGAACGGCTTCGTCGTCGGCTGCGAGCGGACGCGCGAGGCGGTCGTGATCGATCCGGGCGACGAGGTTGCGGCGCTCCTCGCGGCGGTTGGTGAGCATCGGCTCGCCGTGCGCTTCATCCTGCTGACGCATGCGCACGTCGATCACGTGACGGGCGTCGCGTCCGCCAAGCGGGAGCTTGGCGTGCCGGTCTACCTGCACAAAGACGATCTCTTCCTGTACGAGCGCGCGGTGCAGCAGGGTGCGATGTTCGGCCTGCGCGTGGAGACGCTGCCACCCATCGACGTCTTCTACGACGGATCGCCGATCGCGTTCGGCGACTACATCGTCCATGTCCACCACACACCGGGCCACTGCCCGGGCGGCGTGTGTCTGCAGCTGGGAAAGGCAGGCGAGCCTGGCCGCGAGCTGTTCGTCGGAGACACGCTGTTCGCCGGATCGATCGGGAGAACCGACCTTCCAGGCGGCGATTACGACACGCTGATGCGATCGATTACCCAGGTGCTCTTCCCGCTCGGCGACGCCTGCGTGGTGCATCCGGGTCATGGGCCGGACACGACAATCGGCCGGGAGAAATCCACCAACCCGTTTGTGCTGGAGTACCTCGCATCGCAGCGTGCGCGGTAGATGCGTCGCGCGGCCTGCGGCTGCAGGGTAACCGCGGGTCTTCAGACCCGCGGTCATCCAGCGTCTCTCATGGCGACGAGCTCCACTCGCCCGACCTTCAGTCGATCGCCGGTCGTGAGCCGGGCGGTCTTGACGCGCGTGCCGTTGACGAACGTACCGTTGGTGCTATCGAGGTCGGTGACCTCGAGCTCGCCGCTCGGCAGCGCTGTGACGCGGCAGTGGATGCGGGACACGAGCGCGGCGTCGACGATGAAGTCGGCGCCGGTGGCTCGTCCAATCGTGCGGACGCCGCCCGGAACGACGCGAAACGTCTGTATATCGGCCGAATCGCCCACCGTTCGCAGGATCCACACAAAATCATTTTACGATTGGTGATTGGTGATTGGTTTGCGAACCTTGATTGGCGATTGACGGATCCATCTTGAATTTGTGAATCACCGATAACTCTGAACATCGCAAATCACCAATCGCCAACCGATCGCCAAACACAAATCGCCCATCGGAAAATTGCGGTACGCCGCGAGAAGGGCTCCCAAACGCGACGCAGCCGAGAGTATGATCCCATGGCGATTGCTCGAGGAGGTTCAGATGAAGCGCCACATTGTCATTGGAGTGCTCGCGCTCTTGGCAGTCGTTCCGCTGGTCGCGCAGGCACCGAAAGGCTGGATGGTGCGTCCCGATCGCAGCACGAGCGCGCTGGATCCGGACGCGGCGGGCAACATCAAGTTCGTCACGATGGGGACCGGCTTCCATGCGACCAATCCCCAGGCGGGCGTCTACTGGAATCCCGCCAACACGATAAAGGGGAACTACTCGCTCAAGGGAACGTTCACGCTGATGAAGCCCAGCGGCCACACGAACTATTACGGCCTGATCTTCGGCGGGAGCGGCCTTGACGGCGCCAAGCAGCAGTACACCTACTTCATGGTGGCGCAGGACGGGACGTGGCTCGTCAAG
Source organism: Vicinamibacterales bacterium (assembly GCA_036005125.1). Classification (GTDB taxonomy): domain Bacteria; phylum Acidobacteriota; class Vicinamibacteria; order Vicinamibacterales; family UBA2999; genus DASYQV01. Next base: position 1,393 of record DASYQV010000021.1, on the reverse strand, counting down.
ACGCGCGAGGGCGACGCGACTCAGGAAGTCTCGCAGAAGGCGAGCGATGCGGTCAAGAAGCCGGACGCGACCGGCAAGTCGACCAACGCGCTCGAGGTGCGCGTCACGGGTGACAAGATCGCCTATCTCGTCAATGGGACCGTCGTCCACACGATGGCGAAGTCCGGGTCGGCGCCACGTACGGATGGCATCTACGGCATCCGTGTCAATCATCAGCTCGAGGTTCACGTGGACGGGTTCGGCGCGTCCAAGCTGTAGTGTTCAACGCGCAGGACGTCGAAGCGCACTACCAGCAATCACCGTTCATCCGGGAGGTATGCGTGCTCGGCCTGACCGCCCCGGGCGGGCACGCTCCCGAACGCCTGCACGCCATCGTGGTGCCCGACGTCGCTGTGCTTCGCCAGCGGCGCATCGTCAACGTAACGGAGCTGATCCGGTTCGAGTGGGAGAATCTCAGCCAGTCGCTTCCCTCCCACGCGCGAGTGGCCGGATTCGACGTCACGTTCGAGCCACTGCCTCGCACGTCCACGGGGAGCTTGAACCGGCAAGAGATCCTGAGCCGGTACCAGTCGACATCGCGGCCCGCGCCACCGCTGACGGAGGTCGAGCCGCACCTGGCGCGCCTCGTTGCGACGGTTCAATCAGTCATGGGGCCCGGCGTGCTCGTCCGACCAGACTCGAGCCTGGAGCTCGATCTCGGGCTGGACTCGATGGATCGCGTCGGGCTGCTCGCCACGCTGGAGCGGCGGTTCGGAGTAGAGCTTTCCGAAGACGTTGCTCTTTCCGCGTTCTTCGTCCGCGATCTCGCCGAGGCTTTCCGCGAGGCGCGCGAGCACGGCGCGGACGGGTGCGACGCATCCTGGTCGACGCTCCTCGAACACGTCGAGCCTACGCCGGCCCTTCGCGCGCTGGTCGCGCGGCGTCCCCTGAGCGCTCTCGCGTTCTTCGCGATCGCCCGCATCATCGTTCGCGTGCTCGTCCGCCCGCGTGTCGAAGGGTTGGAGCGGCTGCCGCCCAAGGGCCCGTTCATCATCAGCCCGAACCACCAGAGCTACATTGATCCGATTGTGGTCGCGACGGTGCTGCCGTTGCGCGTGTACCGTGAACTGTTCTTCGTTGGCGCGGCCGAGTATTTCCAGAGCCCGCTGATGCGGCGGCTGGGGGCCTGGCTGAACGTGGTTCCCCTCGATCCCGACGCCTACCTGGTCCCGGCCATGCGGGCCGGCGCGTTCGGGCTTCGGCATGGCAAGGTGCTCCTGCTCTTCCCGGAGGGGGAGCGATCCATTGACGGCGGCGTGAAGAAGTTCAGGAAGGGAGCGGCGATCCTCTCGAGACAGCACCGCGCGCCCATCGTGCCGGTGGCAATCGACGGGATGTTCGAGATCTGGCCGCG
>DASYQV010000020.1:0-77858 GCA_036005125.1 Vicinamibacterales bacterium | reverse complement strand
CACGGGCCAGAACGGCTGGCTCATCGAGGGGCATGCCGATCCGAACGACCAGGGCGCGCAGGACTGGGCCGACGCGCAGGCCCTGTACTCGCTGCTCGAACAGCAGCTGGTCCCGATGTTCTACGACCGCGATGCGCAGGGGATCCCGCGCCGGTGGCTGCAGGTGGTCAAGCAGTCGATCAGCACCGTTCTGCCGCGCTTCAGCGCGCGCCGGATGGTGAAGGAGTACGTGGCGAATATGTACGTGCCGGCCGTCCGCCAGCAGCCGGTCGCGCGCTGACACGTTTTTCACAACGCTTGCCGCCGCCGTGTAGCATCATCGACGTACCCTCCAACCCGCCGAGAGACTCGGCCCATGATAACCGTGGCAGAGTCTCTCGGCTGGTTAGCGCAGTATCTTTTTGCGCGCTTCGCGCGCCTAGACGGTTATGCGGTCGATAACGAGCACAAGATTCTCCTTGAATACGCGCATTTTTCCCGGGTATCAGGGGACGCGAACCCTTGGCATCGTGAAGGGGTGACGTCCCGTCCAGTCGAGGACGCGGACGTTCAGGAGCACGCCGAGACGGATTCAAACGCAGAGCTCGCCGAGGTCGCGGAGTTTTTTGAAAATTCTCTGCGTTCTCAGAGTGCTCGGCGTGTGAATCCGTCTCAGCGTGCTCCGCGTTGAAGTCCTTCCCCGTGTGCTCCGCGTTGAAGTCCTTCCCCTTGTGCTCCGCGTTCAAGTCGTCTCTGCGTTCCCCACCGACCTCCGCGGCTGCGAATATAATTCTGGGATGCCTCGGAAATCGATGGCGAAGTCCAAGTGTGCGCTGTGCGGCGCCAAGGAGGTGTCCGAGCCGCGCGGCGAGGAGCGGTACTGTCGCGACTGCTGGGAAAAGAAGATCGCGGTCGAGGAGATCGTCGCACGTGAGTTCGCGCTCAAGCGCTATATCCGCGCGCACAGCGCCGAGAAGTACCTGATCTATCACTCGACGATCAAGCGGCCCTGCGGTCAGATCATCGTCGTCGACGATGGATACGATCTGTTTCTGTCGATGGTGCTCTACCCGAATTTCGGCTGGGACGAGCCCGCCTACCATCTCGAAGGGGATCCGGAAGGTCGCACGTTTGCAGAGATCCTCGTCGACGTGGTCGCCACCGAGGTGATCGAGCCCTGGGGCGGCGGAAAGTGGCACCTGGAGATCTTTCGATCGGCCACCCCGGAGCCAGAGGACTGGAACGGCGAGATGTAAGCACCTATAATCCGCACGGACGGTAAGATTGCGTTCCGTCGGGGAGGTCTCAAAATGAACCGTCAGATATCCGCGATGCTGGCTTTTGCCGGAGTGGGATTGCTGGTGGCCGCCGCGGCCACCGCCGGACAGAAGAAACCGGCGCCAGCAGGCCAGTCCAAGCCCGCAACGCCGCCGCCGGCCACGGAGCCTGCCGCACCCGCGAAGTTCATCCCGCCCGTACGAGGGCAGGCGGAACTTGGTTACCTGAAGCCGGTGACCAAACGGGCTGGGAGCGAGATCGTGACCGTCATCAAGGTGAAGAATCTCGCCAACGGCCCTATCGCCGGGCTCAAAGTCGACGAGTTCTGGTACGACAAGGCGGGCGACCCGGTTACGGGCGACACGTTCCGGTACAAGAAACTCATGATGCCGGGTGAGGTCATCGAGGTGACGCTGCGGACGCCGGTGAACCCGAAAATGGACCGGAACAGTTACAACTTCTCCCACGCCAACGGGACGATCAAGACGACACTGCTCCCGAAGCTGTAACGGGTGACCGCGGGGCCGCATCGACGCACGTAGGCCGGGTCTTTAGACCCGGCGGCTGCGCCGCACCTAAAGATGCGGCCTACTCAGACCCGCGCGCGACCGAGCAGCCGATCGGCAATCCCGCCGGCGATCGGGATTCGCCATCGTTCAGTGTGGCTCGCCTTCCACAGAGCAAGAACCCACAACAGCACGCTCAGCGTCCAGGCGACGATGGCGGCGCCGAGGAAGATCGAGAAGGCGGCCGGCGCGAAGGTCAGCATCAGCAGGCCGAGCGTGGCGCAGGCGACGATGAGCAGCGCGAGGCCGCCGAAGGCGATGGTGGCCTGCGCCGCGTGGAAGCGCACGAGCTCGTCGCGACGCTCGATCGCCCAGAAAATCAAACCTGTTACCCACCACCCGACATATGCCAGCGTGCAGGCGGTGTGTGTGGACAAACCGGTCGTGCTCGCCGTCGGCTCACGCATACTTCAGAGCCCGTGCAAGTTACCGGCCCGGGACGTCTTCTGAAGCCGCATCAAAGCACATGTGCGGCTTTAGAAGCCGTCCTAACGCGGCCGCAAAGCGGCCGCGTTGAGGAACGAAGCGAAGCTTCGTTACCGGATGCGGATCTGGACGTCCCGTCCTACCCCGTGTTCGTCGCTGGAGGTTCGCGAACGCCCTTCGACGTGAATCACGTATAGTCCAGGTGCGTAATCCTTCAACGGGATGCGGGTCATATAGCCGTACCCCCCGCGGCCTCCCTGCAGCTCGGTCGAGGCCCGCTCCTCGCGGTTCTGCAGCACCACACGGCCGTCCTCGGCGCGCATCGTGGTGGTGATGTCGAGCTTGTGCGCGGCGGCGCCCGGCGCGTTCTCGTAAATTTCCGTGAACAAGGCCAGCTCGTCATTGCGCGTGAACTCACGCGCGGTCGTTGGCGGACCGGGCAGGGCCGCGAGCACCGGATCCTGGTTCTTCGCCACCGTCGGCGCCTGCCCCGCCGACGCAGACGTGAGCACGAGGCCGCTCATCGCAATTGGCGGCTTGTAGAAGTCCGGCACCTCGAGGTCGTACAGGACGCTGCCCGACTTGCCTCCGCTTTCTGCGGCGGCGACGCGCAACTGGTAGCGTCCGGGCGGGAGGTCGACCTGCGACAGGACGCGGAAACCGCGCGCCTTCACGCGGGACAACGTATCGGGCTTGAGCGCGAGCGTGACGGTCTGACGCTCGCCCGGAAAGACCTTGCCCTTCGCATCGACCGCGGTGACGCCTGTTTCAAGCTTGTTCGTAAAGGCGCCGTCTTTTTCCGCGTACTGAAAGATCCCTGCTTCGAGCTCGAGCGCGAGCGCCACGCTGGCGTTCGGCGCCGTGCCTTTGAACGGCGCGGCGAACACGCTCATCGGGACGCCGCGCGTCGGCAGCGGGCTGGCCAGCGCGTCCCGCATCACGACCGACGTGTTCGGCGGTGTTTTCGTCTCGGGGGCACGGCCACGCGGCGCGAGGTATCCCCTGCGTGAACGGACCCGCAACCCCGGCCGCTTGACCCGCACTTCGAGCTTGCGGAAGCGGCCATCGCGCTTGTCGTTCGTCGGATAGAAGCCCAGCACGTAATACGCGCTGTTCTCGCGCACGATGCGATCGAACGCCGTTCCGTAATCGTTCCGGTTGACAACCGCAAACCCTCCGGTTTCATCCGACAGCCAGCGCAGGCTGTCCTGCGACAGGCGCAGCGCGTTCTGCATCCCGCTCAGGTTGATTCCGAGCTTCTGATCGTCCGGGAAGCTTTCAACCTCGATGAGATCGTCGCCGAGGGCGGTCAGGCCGCGCGGGTCGATGCCGTAGATGCTGACGTTGGCGCGGGTGGCGGCACCAATGGCGTCACGCACCGAATCGATGATCATGCTCGCGCTGCGGTTGTTGAAGACGTCGTGGATGTCGTAGTCGATGCCCTCACTGACAAACAGCATCGCCTTGCGACGGCCGCGGATGCCCGCCATGAAGTCGGCGAGCTTCCTGAGCGTGTCGACCGTGTTGCGGGCGTGGAACCCGCGTTCCATGTCGGTCGGGTCGTTTACCTTGTCCGGGGTCAGGCCTCCGAACGCCTGCCGGTTGTACTCACCCAGCCGCTCGAGCGTCGTCGACTGCAGGCTGTTGCCCATGAACCGGTCGACCGCCGCGAGCAGCATCCGGCGGTTGCTCGTGAAGTCCTGACCGGCATCGGATCGGCCGCTCGTGTGCACGACGGCGGCGATGTCGTTGGCGCCGAAGTTCCGCTCGATGAACCGGCGCGCCGCGGCCCGTACGAGCTGCGTCCGCAGCGGGTGCGTGTGGAGATCGTCGAGCACGAGGAGGTAGACACGGCCGTCGCCGTGCGTGTTCGATTCCACATCACGCTCGATGGGCGTGGACGCGAAGAGCGGCCTCTCCTGCTTCTCCACGGGAATGTTGATGAGCGCGAAGGCGCTGATCTTCTGCGGCTTTCCGTCCTCGAACACCTCGAAATCGTTCGCCGTCAGGTCCCCGACCGGATTCCCGTTGGCGTCGGTGACGAGGGCATCAACCTCCACGTAGTTCACCTCGACGCGGAAGGTAACCGGCGGAGTGGGGACAATTGGCGGCTGCTCGGCGGCCAGCTGCGAAGGGGGCTGCTGAGGCTGAGACGCCGGCTGCTGCGCGGACAGCGCGGCGGCACAAAGCATCGCGACGACGGCTGAGACATGAAGGCTGTGTTTCATCATGGTGATTATAGAAGGCATCAGGCATCAGGCATCAGGGATCAGGGCTGTCTCAGGTACCAGGCACGCTGATGCCTGAGACAGCCCTGATGGCTGATGCCTGATACCTGATGCCTACCCCTTTATGACGCCAATTGGCCTGAGCTGGGCGACTCGACGGCTCAGCCCGGCTTCGTGGACTACCCGAACCACGTCGGCTACGTCCTTATACGCCTCGGGCATCTCCTCGGCAACCGTCGCTGCGCCGGCGGCCATGATGTAGACGCCGCGCGCCTCCAAATCCTCGAACACCGATCGGGCTTTCACCGCCCGCTTCGCCTGCGACCGGCTCATCCGGCGGCCCGCGCCGTGGCACGCCGATCCGAACGTCTCCTCGTACGCGCGCTGAGTGCCGACGAGGACGTACGAGTACCGCCCCATGTCGCCGGGGATGAGCACGGGTTGCCCGACCTCCCGATACACCGGCGGCGTGTGAAGATGCCCCGGCGGATACGCGCGCGTTGATCCCTTGCGATGCACGCACACGCGCCGCGTGCCGGCCCGGCGCGAACCGGCCTTGCCATCGATGGGAAACTCCTCGAACTTCGCGATGTTGTGGCAGACATCGTAGACGATATCGATTCCGGTGCGATCGGGAGACATCTGGAGCGCCGTGGCGACGCTCTCGCGCACCCAGTGGCTCATCACCTGCCGGTTCGCGAAGGCGAAGTTCGCGGCAGCGGCCATCGCGGCCAGGTACGCACGCCCTTCGGGAGATGCAATCGGCGCGCAGCACAATTGTCGATCGGGCAGCTCGATCCCATACTTCCGCGAGGCGCCGATCATGACGCGCAGATGATCCTCGCACACCTGGTGACCGAGGCCCCGCGAACCGCTGTGGATCATCACCGTGACGTGATCCTGGAACAGCCCGAAGGCAGCGGCCGCCCGCTCGTCATAGATCTCGGCGACGTACTGCAGCTCGGCGAAATGGTTCCCGGATCCGAGCGTTCCAAGCTGAGCGTGCCCACGCTCGAACGCGCGCTCGGACACGAGGCCGGGGTCCGCGCCGGGCAGCCGTCCCCGCTCCTCGATGCGTTCGAGATCGTCCTGTCGGCCGAAGCCCTTCCGGATTGCCCAGCCGGCACCATCCTCGAGGACGCCGCGGAGGTCCTGGTGCGTGAGCCTCAGATCGCTGCGATGCGCGCCGACACCGGTCGGGACGCGGTTGTACATCTGCGCGACGATCTGTTTGAGGCGGGGCGTGACCTCCGCGCGCGTCAGATCCGAGCGCAACAACCGGACGCCGCAATTGATGTCGTACCCGACACCGCCCGGCGAGATGACGCCGTCCTCGGCGTCGGTGGCGGCGACGCCGCCGATCGGAAACCCGTATCCCCAGTGAATGTCCGGCATGGCGAGAGCAGCGGACACGATGCCGGGAAGATGGGCCACATTGGCGACCTGCTGCAGGCACGGGTCGCTGCGGATCTCTTCCATCAGCAGCGCATCGGCATACACGATCCCGTCCACGAGCATGCCGCCGTGTCGCGGGATGCGCCATCGGTAGTCGTCAATCTGCTGGAGCTCCATGGTCGTTGCTCAGATGTCGAAAATCACTGTCGCCGTCCATCCCTCGGCGTGCTGCCTGATATCGAGCGCGTGATACGTAACCGCCTTCAAGAGCACCTTCAGCGGGTGACGCCGGGCGTCGAACGGCTCGCCTTCGATACGGGCGCGAAGCTGGTGCGATCCATCTGCGAGCGCGAGGTCGACATGCGCCCGCGCCACGAGGAAGGCGCGGGTCTCGAACCGATACAGCAGCTCGCTCAGCCAGTCGACCAGCAGGAGATCGAGATCGGTCGCCTCCAATGCGATCTGGTCGGTCTGTCGCGGCTCGACCGTGGCCGAGGTCATGGCATCGGTCATCGCCACGGCGGCAGCTTCGAACAGGGCCGGCGGGTCCGCCGCCCGGATCCGGACGCCGATGTCCCCGGTATGATCGAAGAATTCATGCATTATGGGTGGTGGCCGACTTCGCCGGCGCGGCCCGTCCAACCACTCAAGGGCTGTACCAGGGCGTGACGTCCGGCCGCGAGTCATCCGTGGCAGCACACCATAAAATCTCGTAAGGACCAGCATGCCGTCTATATACTGATTACTTATGGCGCTTGACGTGGCCGCCATCCAGAAGGCGCTCCGGGTCGATGGCCTCGACGGCTGGCTGCTTTACGATTTCCACGGCTCCAACCCTATCGCTGCACGGCTCGCGGGACAGACCAACGGCGCGCACATGGCCACGCGGCGCTGGTACTATCTGATTCCCGCCCAGGGCGAACCGCGTGCGCTCGTCCACGCCATCGAGCGGCATAATCTGGACCGGCTTCCGGGCGAGAAGATCGTGTACGCCGGTCGCGAGCAGCTCGACGCCGGCCTGACCGCGCTGTTGCGGGGCACCCGTCAAGTGGCCATGGAGTACTCGCCGTCGTGCGCGATACCGTACCTGTCGCGCGTCGACGCCGGAACCGCCGAGGCCGTTCGCTCGCGCGGCGTCGAGATCCGATCGTCAGGCGACCTCGTGCAGCAGTTCGAAGCCACGTGGACGCCGACTCAGCTTGCCTCGCACCAGGCCGCGTCGGACGCGCTCTATCGGATCAAGGATCGCGCGTTCGATACGGTAGCACGGTGTCTTCGCGACGGTACGCAAACGACGGAGTACGACGTCCAGCAACGGATGGTCGGATGGTTCGAGGACGAGGGGCTCGTCAGCGACTCCGCACCGCAGGTCTCGGTGGGCGCAAACGCGGGCAACCCTCACTACCTCCCTGCAGCCCGGCAGTCACAGCCGATCGCCAGCGATCAAATCGTCCTGCTGGACCTCTGGGGCAAGCGTACCGAGCCGGGCGCGGTGTTTGCTGACATCACGTGGGTCGGCTATACCGGATCGCAGGTACCGGACCTGTGTGCGCGCGCGTTTGCGGCGGTTGCGCGGGCCCGGGACACCGCGGTGACGCTCGTTGAAGAGGCGGCCCGCAGCGGCCGGGATGTGCGCGGATGGGAAGTCGACCGCGCAGCGCGAGCCGTGCTTCACGAGGCCGGCTTCGGAGACCACATCCTTCACCGCACCGGACACAGCCTTGGCGAGTCGGTCCACGGTGACGGCGTACATCTCGACGATTACGAGACCCACGACGACAGGCGCATTCTGCCGGGTACTGGTTTCACGATTGAACCGGGGCTGTATTTCGACACGTTCGGCGTCAGGTCGGAGATCAATATGTTTCGCGGTGAGCGGGACGCGACGGTGACCGGCCCCCGCCAGCGCGAGGTCGTCACGCTGTCATGAACACGAACGGCGCGGGTCAGAGATTCGCGCCCACATCTTTGGGTCGTAGGCCGCATCTTCAGATGCGGCGCGGTGCCGGGTCTGAAGACCCGGCCTACGTACGTTGGCTGATGTAGCCGCGGGTACCGCGGTCCTCAGGTCGAGTTGGAGGCACCATGCACAATCGCAAGACCACGCTGTTCTATGCGCTGCTGATTGCCATCGCATCGCTGGCCGTCGGGATGGTAATCGCGTCGAGACTCGATCTGTCGCCGCCGACAGCGGCCCAGTCGGTCAACGCGCCGCCGATGAACAGCGCGCCCATTACCGGCCCGCTGTCCGCGACGACGTTCCGCGATATCGCGAAAGCCGCGTCTCCGGCTGTTGTGAACATCCGCACCGAGTCCCGCCAGCGGATGCAGGATCTCACCGAGTTCTTCGGAGGCGGCGACGATCTGTTCCATCGCTTCTTCGGTGACCCGCAGGGGCAGGGACAGGGGCAGGGGCAGGGGCAAGGGCAGGGGCAGCAGCGCCGCGGCCGCCCGCGCGAGCAGGTGGCGGTGGCGGCCGGCACCGGCTTCATCATCGACAAGGCCGGCTTCATCCTGACCAACAACCACGTCGTCGAGGGCGCGACCAAGATCCAGGTGTCGCTGTACGGCGAGGACCCCGACCAGACCTATGACGCAAAGGTCGTCGGCCGCGACCCGCTCACCGACAGCGCCCTCATTCAGTTGACGGAGAAGCCGAAGCACACGCTGCCCGAGGCAAAGTTCGGCGACTCGAGCGTGATGCAGCCCGGCGACTGGGTGATGGCGATCGGCAACCCGTTCGGCCTCGCGCACACCGTGAGCGTCGGGGTCATCAGCGCGCTGGAGCGTCCGTTCCCCGTGTCCGAAGGACGCAGCGCGCAGGTGCTGCAGACCGACGCCGCGATCAACCCGGGCAACTCAGGCGGGCCGCTGCTGAACGTACGCGGCGAGGTGATTGGGATCAATACCGCTATCTACAGCGACGCGCGTCAATCGGGCAACATCGGCATCGGGTTCGCCATTCCAATCAACACCGTCCGCGAGCTGCTCCCCCAGCTTCGCTCGGGCAAGATCACGCGCGGCAAGATTGGCGTGTCGGTCGGTATCATCCCGGCGGACGCGCTCGACGAGTTCGGCCTCAAGGAGCGTAAAGGCGCTCTCGTCGCCACGGTGGTTTCGGGCAGTGCGGCGGCGAGAGCTGGCGTCCAGCCTGGCGATGTGATCCTGGCGTTCAACGGCAAGCCCGTGGCGAACCGCGATCAGCTGGTGCAGATGGTGGTCGCGACCAGGCCCGGCACGACGGTGCCCATCCGGGTGCTTCGTGACAAGCAGGAGCGCACGCTGAACGTCACCGTGGACGAGCTCGATCTCGAGCAGGAGGCCAATCGGTCGTCGCGGAACCAGCCCGGCGATCAGGATCAGGACACCAGCAGCGGCTTCGGCATCACGCTCAGCAACGTGACCCCGGACGTAGCTCGCCGCCTGCGTCTCGATCCGAGCACGCGAGGCGCGGTGGTCGTGGAAGTCGAGCCGCAAAGCACCGCTGCCCGCGCGGGTATCACGCCGGGCGACGTGATCGTCCAGGTCAATCGCCACCCGGTGAGCTCGGCCGCCGAAGCGAGCCGGGAACTCTCCAAGGTGGCGTCGGGAAGCACCGCGTTCCTGCTGGTGCAGCGCGGCGGCCAGGAGACCTTCCTCACCGTCAGGAAGGAGTAGACGGGTACATTTGAACATCGGCTATAGCAGATTTGATCATTGAATCTGATCATCTGACGATTGAGTCATCGATCGCTGATCAAATCGCCGCTGATCAACTGTGGCGATGAACCAATCGATGATCAAATCTGATATAGCCCGATGATCAAATGGAGCCTCCCGCCGCACCTCTTTCTTTCGTGACCGCCCGAGATCTGATCGTCCAGCGCATCCGTGAACGCGGTCCCCTCACGGTGGCCGAGTTCATGTCGATCGCGCTCTATCATCCCGAGCACGGCTACTACGCGCGCGCCGCGCGGCGCACCGGGCGCAACGGCGATTTCTTCACCAGCGTCGACGTCGGGCCCGCCTTCGGCGCGATGCTCGCGAGACAGTTCGCGGAAATGTGGCGGCGGCTCGAGCCCGACGGGACGGCTGTCCTGAGCGGAGAGGGCATCGATCTCGTCGAGGCGGGTGCCTCCAACGGCCAGCTGGCGCGCGACGTGCTCGACGCGGCTCGCGCGACGGATCCGGAGTTCTACTCGGCCATTCGCCTTCATCTGGTGGATGCCAGTCCGGTTGCGCGCGCCGCACAGCAGGAGATGCTCGCACCGCACGCGGCGAAGGTCGCAAGCTCCGGCGTGACACTTCCCGATGCCGTCCACGGCGTCATCTACGCCAACGAGTTGCTCGACGCGCTGCCGGTCCACAGCGTCGTGATGACCGGGCACGGTCTGCGCGAGCACTACGTCGATCTGGACGGCGATCGACTCGTCGAACGCGTCGGTCAGCCGTCGACGCAGGCGCTCGAGGAATACCTTCGCGCAGCGAACGTGGCCCTGCGGCCTGGATGGCGCGCGGAGATCAACCTGGCGGCTCTCGCATGGACGGCTCGCGCGTGCCGCGCTCTTCATCGAGGCTTTCTGCTGCTCGTCGACTACGGTCACGCTGCCGAGGAGATCTACTCCGCCACGCACGCAGGCGGCACGTTGACGACGTTCGCGCGCCATGTGGCCAATCCATCCGCGGAGGGACCAGCATGGCTCGAAGAGCCTGGCACGCGCGACATCACGTCGCACGTGGACCTCACATCGGTGCAACGCGCTGCAGAGCAATTCGGGTGCACGACGCTCGGCGTGCTCGACCAGGGCTACTTTCTGCTGGCGCTCGGTCTGGCCGACGAGCTGGCGACGGTCGGGTCGTCGGTTGCCGCCACTCGCCGCAGGTTGGCGCTCAAGACGCTGATCCTGCCCGGCGGCCTTGGCAGCACGCACAAGGTTCTGGTGTTCGGCAAGCAGGTCCAGGGCGCCCCGCTTCGAGGGTTGTCGGGACCATCCCGGTTAACGTGATTGCCATGCCCCCGCAATTCATTCATGATTCAGGATTCATGATTCTGGATTGGGCTGCCTCGCCGTCACCGCGAAATCGTGAATCATGAATCAAGAATCATGAATCACAAGGCCGCGGAGGCCGAAATGGCGCTGATGCTCGAGCGCGAAGTCAAGCTCCGGTTCGACAGTCCCGACGAGGCCCGGCGGGCGATTCTGGCCGCGGGCGCCACGCCGCTCCGCAGCCGTCGTCTGCAGGAGGACGCGCTGCTCGATACCGAGGACGAGCTGCTGCGCCGCCGCCGCTGCGTGCTGCGCGTGCGGATCGAATCGGGGAAGAGCCTGCTCACGTTCAAGGGGCCGGTCCAGCCGTCGAGCATGAAGCTGCGCGAGGAGTACGAAACGATCGTGGCCGATGGCACCGTGCTGCTCCGCGTCCTGCAGGAGCTCGGGCTGCACGTGTGGTTCCGATACGAGAAATATCGAGAGGAATACGCGGCCGAGGAGGTGACGATCGCGCTCGACGAGACACCGCTTGGCACCTATGTCGAGATCGAAGGGGGCGAGCGCGGCATTCTCAGCATGACGCAGGCGCTCGGACGGTTGCCCGCAGATTTCATCCTCGATTCCTACCGCGGGCTCTTCATCGCGCACCGGGAACGGAACGGCCTCACCGCAAACGACATGCTCTTCGACGCTGAATGATCCCCGCGCTCGTGCTGACCGCCGGTCTTGCCACGCGGCTCCGACCGCTTTCACGCGTTCGCGCCAAAGCTGCCCTGCCGGTTGCCGGCGAGCCGCTCGTCGAGCGGATCCTGCGCTGGCTTGCCGCGGCAGGCGTCGAAGAGTTCGTGCTCAATCTGCACCATCTTCCCGAAACGATCACCGGACTCATCGGCGACGGCGCCGGACTTGGTGTCCGCGTCCGATACTCATGGGAGACACCGGTGCTCGGATCGGCCGGTGGTCCGCGGCACGCGCTGCCGCTGCTGGGGTCCGGCGAGTTCCTCATCGTGAACGGGGACACGCTCACCGATGTCAACGTCGCCGAGGTGCTCGAAGCGCATCGGGCGTCGGGCGCTCTCGTCACCATGGCGCTCGTGCCGAATACGGAACCGGACAAGTACGGCGGGGCGCTCGTCGACGGCAATGGCGCGGTAACCGCCTTTACGCGCCGCGGGGCCGGCGAGCGGTCGTATCACTTCATCGGTGTTCAGGTGGCACAGAGCACCGCGTTCGAATCGCTGCCGGATCACACGCCGCACGAGTCGGTCCGCACGTTGTATCCCGAGTTGATTCGTAGTCGGCCGGGCTCCATTCGCGCGTTCATCTCGGAGACGGCTGAGTTCCTCGACATCGGCACGCCGGCTGACTACCTGCAGACGTCGCTGCGGCTCGCCGCGCGCGAAGGACGGCCGTCAGTTTCGGCGGGCCGAGGCACGCGCGTCGAGTCATCGGCGCGGCTCACCGATACGGTTCTGTGGGACGATGTAGCTGTTGGCGCAGGCGCCCGCGTGGAGCGCTGCGTCGTGGCGGATGGGGTGCGGATTCCATCGGGCACCGACTGGTCCGATCTCACGATTCGCGTTCCAACGGGCGATCTCGAACCGAAAGAAAGCATCCGCCACGGGCTGGCGGTCGCGCCGATGAGTACGTAGGCCGGGTCTCGTAGACCCTCAATTCCTTGATTCGTGATGAATCCGGGTTTAGACCCGGCGCGCGCCGCATCTAAAGATGCGACCTCCGAAAACCATGATCTCAGACCGTCGCCACCCTGACGACGCGCGCAAGCGGCTCAATCAGTTTCTAGGCGAGACGGGTCTCCTCGAGCGGGCGAAAATCCTGCCGCTCACCGGCGACGCTTCGGACCGCCGCTACTTCCGCGTGCTGGTGCGCAACGGACCGTCGCAGGTGCTCGCGCTGCACACGACCGCCATCGAGTTCGACAAGCTCCCCTTCGTCAACGTCGGACGTCTGCTGCAGCAGATGCCGGTGCCGGTGCCGCGGGTTCTGGCGCACTCGGACGCGCTCGGCATCATCGCGCTCCAGGACCTCGGGGACGTCACGCTTCAAGCACATCTCGGCACGGCCTCACCCGCCGAGCATGCTGCGCTCTACCGGCAGGCGGTCAGCTTCATCGAGGTGCTGCAGCGCCGCGGTGCGGAGCTCGCTTCGCATGAATACGTCCCGTATGGCGTCGCGTTCGACGTCGAGAAACTCAGCTGGGAGCTCCAGTTCTTCACCAAGCACTTTCTCGAAGCCTATCGCGGCGTCACGCTGTCGGACGCCGAGCGCGAGGCGCTGGCGCGCGAATACTCCAGCATCGTCGAGGAGCTCGCAGCCGAGCCGCGGGTGCTCTGTCATCGCGACTACCACAGCCGCAACCTGATGCTGCACGATGGAAGCCTGTACATCATCGACTTCCAGGACGCGCGGCTTGGACCCGACACCTACGATCTCGTCTCGCTGCTCCGCGATTCTTACGCGGACTTCACCGAGGCGCAGGTCGAGGAGCTCATCGCGTTCTTCCTGGCGATGCGCGGCGCCTACACCGGCAGGTCGGACAGCGCGGCCGACCACCAGGAATTCCGGCGCCGCTTCGACATGATGGCCCTGCAGCGCAACCTCAAGGCCCTCGGCACATTCGGCTTCCAGACCACGTCGCGAGGCAACCCCGTCTACATCCAGTACATTCCCCGAACGCTCAGCTACGTGCGGGCCAATCTCGCGAAGTACCCTCGCTTCTCGGCGTTACGCGCTCTGCTGGGGGAGCACCTCGAAGAGCTGAACTGATCCGGAGGCGGACACCCCCTGGGTCGTAGGCCCCATCGACGCGGCCCAGTGCCGGCCGCGATCCGGAGCCCGGAGCTCGACCTGCTAGAATGCTCAATTGGCCTGCTCCCAGAGGACCAGTTGAGCGATCGGCGCTTCGGCATTTCCACGCATCTCTTCCACGACCACCGGCTCGTCCGCGAGCACCTGGTGGACATCGCGGCGCACGGGTTCGAGGCGGTGGAGGTCTTCGCGACACGCTCACATTTCGACTACCGCGACGCTGCCGCCATCCGCGAGCTGGGCGAGTGGCTGGCGGACACCCGGCTGGAGTTCCATTCGATGCACGCGCCAATCGTCGAGGCAATGAAGCGTGGCCAATGGGTCGGGCCTTTCTCGAACGCCTCGGGTGATGAGACGCGTCGGAAGGCAGCGATCGAGGAAACGCACGCCGCGCTGGAGGTGGCGCGTATCGTGCCCTATCGCTATCTGGTCGTGCACCTCGGGATCCCGGACGCGGAGCGGCCGCCGGCAAGCGATAACCATCCTGCGGCGGCGCGGCGGAGCGTCGAGGAGATCGCATCGCTTGCGGCAGCGGTTGGCGTCCGCGTCGCGCTGGAGGTGATTCCCAACGCGCTTTGCACCCCCCTCGCGCTCACGAGGCTGATCGAGGACGAGTTGGAAGGGGTGGACGCCGGCGTGTGCCTCGACTACGGCCACGCGCACCTGCTCGGCGATCTCGCCGAGGCCGTGGAAACGATATCTGGACATGTGCTCTCCACGCACGTGCACGACAACCGGCGCGCGCGCGACGAGCACCTCGTTCCGTTCGCGGGATCGATCGACTGGGATGTCGCGATGATGGCAACTCAGAAGATCGGCTACGACGGACCGCTCATGTTCGAGGTGGCGGATACCGGCAATCCGATCGAGGTGCTGAGCCGGGCCGCGGCCGCCCGCGAACGGCTCGAGAAAATGTTCGTGACCTTCTGACCGCTATGCGCACGTACATCCAGGACATCGCCCGACACGAGGCCCAGCCCGTCACGATCCATGGCTGGCTCCACAACCGTCGATCGAGCGGCAAGATCCATTTCCTGATCGTTCGCGACGGCACCGGGTTCATCCAGGCGGTGATGTCGAAGGCCGCGGTCGGCGAGGAGGCGTTCACGCGCGCCGATCACCTCTCGCAGGAAACGTCGCTGTCGGTCACCGGGACGGTCCGTGCCGACAAGCGCGCCAAGGGTGGATACGAGATCGACGTCCAGAGCATCGAGGTGCACGGCGCATCGCACGACTATCCGATCACGCCGAAGGAGCACGGCGTCGACTACCTGCTCGACCGGCGGCACCTCTGGATCCGCTCCGAGCGCCAGACGGCGATTCTCCGCATCCGCCATGAGGTCATCGATGGTGTGCGCGATTTCCTGAACGGCCGGGGGTTCATCCTCGCCGACACGCCGATCTTCACGCCCGCCGCGTGCGAGGGCACGACGACCTTGTTCCCGGTGCAGTACTTCGAGGACGCAACCGCGTTTCTGACGCAGAGCGGGCAGCTCTACAACGAAGCCGACGCCATGGCGCTCGGACGCGTGTACTGCTTCGGGCCGACGTTCCGTGCGGAGAAGTCGAAGACTCGACGCCATCTGACCGAGTTCTGGATGGTCGAGCCGGAAATGGCGTACGCCGATCTCAACGATGTCATCGAGCTGGCGGAGGGTCTCGTCAGCGATGTCGTCGCGCGAGTGCTCGACAAGCGGCGCACCGAGCTGCAGCTTCTCGAACGCGATACGTCGAAGCTGGAGAGCGTGAAGGCGCCGTTCCCTCGCATGACCTACGACGAAGCGGCGAAGCTGTTGAAGGAGAAAGGCCTTCCGTTCGAGCATGGGACCGATTTCGGCGGCACGGATGAAACCGTGCTCTCCGAACAGTTCGACCGGCCCGTCTGCGTGACGCATTACCCGGCGAGCATCAAGGCGTTCTACATGAAGCCGGATCCGCAGCAGCCCGACCGCGCGCTCTGCGTCGACGTGCTGGCACCCGAAGGCTACGGCGAGATCATCGGAGGCGGCCAGCGGCTGGACGATCTCGATCTGCTCCTGGAGCGAATCAAGGAGCATGACCTGCCGCAGGAAGCGTTCGAATGGTACATCGACCTGCGGCGCTACGGCACGGTGCCGCACGGCGGCTTCGGCATGGGCATCGAGCGGCTGGTCGCCTGGATCTGCAAGCTGGAGCACGTGAGGGAGACGATTCCGTACCCCAGGATGCTGTATCGGGTATATCCGTGATCGGGATTTGTGATTTTGCGATTGGCGATTTGCGATTTTTGTTCAGGTTCGATCACGAATTGGAATCACGAATCACCAATCACAAATCACAATCCAATCACAAATCACCAATCACGAATCGCAGATGAAAATAGGCCTCATCTCGCTCGGCTGCCCGAAGAATCTCGTCGACTCCGAGGTGATGCTGGGCCTCGCGCAACGGGCCGGGCACGAGCTCACGCGCGACGCGGACGACGCCGACGTGCTCGTCGTCAACACCTGCGCGTTCATCGACAAGGCCAAGCAGGAGTCGATCGACACCATCCTCGAGATGGCCGAGCACAAGAAGACCGGCGCGTGCCGGAGGCTCGTGGTGACCGGCTGCATGGCCGAGCGCTACCGCGACGAGCTGCGCGCGCAGATCCCGGAGATCGACGCCGTGCTCGGCACCGGCGAGGTCGAGCAGATCGTGGACGCGCTTGGCGGCGGGTCGCCGAGATTGATACCGCTGCTGCGATCGAATGGCGAGCCTGTCGGAGCCCGAGCGTTGCCGACCTACATCTACGACGCGGAGACGCCCCGGTTGCTCGCGACGCCGCGGCATTACGCCTACGTGAAGATTGCCGAAGGCTGCGACTACAAGTGCGCCTTCTGCATCATTCCCACGCTGCGCGGCCATTACCGCAGCCGCCCGATCGACTCCATCCTGCGCGAAGCGCGCACGCTCGCGGAGCGCGGCGTGAAGGAGCTGCTCCTGATTTCACAGGACACGAGCTTTTACGGGGTCGATCGTCACGAACGGGGCGCTCTGGCACGCCTGCTCCGCGAGTTGAACCTCGTCGATGGCCTCGAATGGATCCGTCTCCTTTATCTCTATCCCACGACGATCGGCGACGACCTGCTCGACGCCATGGCCGACAGTGAGAAGGTCTGCAAGTACATCGACCTGCCGCTGCAGCATGCCTCCGACCGGGTCCTTCAGCGGATGAAACGGCCCGGGACGCGCGCGAGCTACGAGAGGCTCCTCGACCGTATCCGGAGGCGCCTGCCGGGCGTCACGCTCCGCACCACGTTCATCGTCGGGTTTCCAGGAGAGAGCCGGGACGACTTCGCGGCGCTCGAGGCCTTCGTCCGCGCGGTCGAGTTCGACCATGTCGGCGTATTTACCTATTCGCACGAGGACGGCACCACGGCCTTTGAGCTTCCAGACGACGTCCCGCCGCAGACCAAGCGCCGGCGTCAGTCGAGTTTGATGGCCACCCAGCGCCGCATCGTCACCCGGGCACAACGGCGCCGCATCGGCCAGCGGGTCAGGCTCCTGGTCGACGGCCCCTCCGCCGAGCATGAGCTGGTTCTCCGGGGCCGGCTGTCGGGTCAGGCTCCCGACATCGACCCGATGGTGTACTTGACCGAGTGCGACCCTGAGTCCCTCTCGCCCGGGCAGTTCGTCGAGGTGGAGGTGACGGGCAGCCGGGCCTACGATCTCGTGGCCCGTCCATTGTCCTAACCGCTGGCGTGTGATAAATTTGAGAGTCGCCTAGATGGAGTAAGACCCCAGAGTGGGCTCATGCCCACTTTTTTTGTTTGTGGTCATGCAGCCGCTGGATCAGATTCGCGGCATTGCCGAGCGCGTGGCGAGGTCGCGCGGCCTGGAGATCTGGGACGTGCAGAGCCGGCGAGAGCCATCGGGGCAGGTGGTGCGTGTCTTCATCGATCGCCCCGGCCCTGCCAACACGGCCGAGGAGAGTGTGAGCATCGAGGACTGCGAACACGTCAGTCGCGAGATGGGCACCATCCTCGACGTCGAGGACCCGCTGCCGTTCACCTACACCTTGGAGGTTTCCTCGCCCGGGCTCGACCGGCCGCTGCGCAGCGAGGACGACTATCGGCGGTTCGCCGGCCGTCTGGCGAAGATTGTGGTGGCCGAGCCGGTCGACAATCAGAAAGCGTTCGAGGGACGACTGCGCGGCGTCGACGACGCCACCCGGACCGTGCTGCTGGAGGCATCCAACGGCCGGATGCACCGCCTGCCGCTCGGTCGGATCACGCGGGGCCGGCTCGAGGTGGAATTCTAGGATTCTTGATTCATGATTCATGATTCTTGATTCTTGATTGCAGAAAGGACACCAGAATCAACGTCAGCAATCATGAATCAAGAATCATGAATACAGCGAAAGTTATGAATAACCCGTTGCTGCAGACGATTGAAGCGCTGGCCAAGGAAAAGGGTATCGAGGCCGAGACCATCATCACGGCCATCGAAGACGCCGTGCTGACCGCGTCGCGCAAATACTACAAGACCAACGAGAATCTGAAGACGCGGTTCAATCCGGAAACCGGGCAGGTCGACCTCTTTGCGATCAAGCACATCGTCCAGGAGGTTGCCAACCCGTCGACGGAAATCTCGTTGAAGGAAGCGCAGGAGCTTTATGGCGACGAGGCGGAAGTCGACATGGAGATCGAATTCCCCAAGCGCACCGACGTGCTGGGGCGCATCGCCGCCCAGACCGCCAAGCAGGTGATCTTCCAGAAGGTCCGCGAAGCCGAGCGGGAGAACATTTTCACCGAGTACAATCAGCGGATCGGTGAGGTGGTCAACGGCACCGTCAAGCGGTTCGAGAACGGCGACCTGATCGTCGAAGTGGGCCGTATCGAGGCGGTGCTGCCGCGCAAGGAGCAGTCCCGCGCCGAGAGCTACACGCCGGGAGAACGGCTCCGGGCCGTGATCAAGGGCGTGAATCGCAGCGCGAAGGGACCGCAGATTGTGCTCTCGCGCACGGATCCAGCGCTGCTCATCAAGCTGTTCGAGCAGGAAGTGCCGGAGATCTACGACGGAACCGTGATGATTCGCGGCGCGGTCCGCGAGGCCGGCGATCGGGCCAAGGTTGCCGTCTACTCGCGCGAGCGCGACGTGGACCCGGTGGGTGCCTGCGTCGGCATGAAGGGGACGCGCGTCCAGTCGATCATTCGCGAGCTCCGTGGCGAAAAGATCGACATCGTCGAGTGGTCCGAGGACCCGGTTCTCTTCGTGACCAACGGACTGAGCCCCGCCAAGGTGCAGCGTGTGTCGATCGTCGACGACAAGGAACGCGTCATGGAGGTGGTCGTCGAGGACAAGCAGCTCTCGCTGGCGATTGGCAAGAAGGGACAGAACGTCCGGCTGGCCGCGAAGCTGACCGGCTGGCGCATCGACATCAAGAGCGAGGAAGAGAAGCGCCGCGAGGTCGAAGCACAGTTCGGCATACTCGAGATGGGAGGCGCAGAAAAAACGGAGACGGAAACCGGCGACATCGCAGAGTCGGAGCGCGCTGAGGGCGAGGCGGGAGGAACCGCACCGTCCGCGGACGAGCAGCCACAGGCGGTCGCCGAGACGGAAGAGCAGTAACGAGGGCTTTAGAGGAATTTCCATTTGGCAACCGTCCGGATTTACAAGGTCGCGGAACTGCTGGGCACGACGAGCCAGGAAGTGCTCGCGCTGTTGAAGCGCGATCACGGCATCGAGTTGAAGAGCGCGTCCAGCACGATCGAAGAGGTGGTTGCGCGCCAGTTCGTCGAACGGCTCGCGCGGCAGCGGAATATCGCCCTGCCTAGCGGCGACCTGTTCGCCGATACCCCGGCGGCGGCCAAGAGCGGGAAGAAGCCCGCTGCGGCAAAGAAGCCCGAGCCGGCAAAGCCCACCGCTCCGGTTCTCGGTCCGCCGCGTCTCGTAAAGACGATCAAGCCGCTGACGCCGCCTGCGCCTGCTCCCGCCCCGGCGGCACCCCCGCCGCCTGCTGTCGCGGCGCCGCCTCCCGCTCCCGCGCCCGTTGCCATTGTGGAAGGGCAGGAGCCGGAAGTCGTGATGCCGGCACCCGTCGAGGTTCCATCTCCTGTTGCCGCGGCCCCGCCGGCACTCGAGGCGCCACCTGAAGAACCGGCTGCCCCGGCAATCGCGGAGGTCGTCGAAGCGCCCGAGGAAATAATTGAACCGGCGCCGGAGGTAGAAGCGCCGTTCGCCGCCGCACCCACGGGTGTCGCGGAAGTTCCCGTCGAGCCCCTACCGCCACCTCCGCATGGCCGCTTCGTGCCCCCGACGTTGCGCCTGCGTATCGAGGAACCGGGGCAGACACCGCAGCAAACGCGGCCGCTGGCGCCGGCCAAGCGTCCGCCGGTCACGCAGCCGCGCATGGTGCAACCACCGCCAGCGCCGCCGACCCCAGCGGCCGCACAGCCAGCTTCTCCGTCGCCGGCGGCGGCACGTCCAGCGACACCGCCGCCAGCACCTGCGCGTGCCGGCGCGGCACCGCCGGCTGCGGCACGTCCGGCCGTGCCGTCGCCGGCCGCGCCGCGTCCCGGCGCACAGCAGCCGGCCGCAGCGCGTCCGGCTGCGCCGTCTGCCGCGCCGCCACGGCCCGCAACGCCAGGCGCTCCGCCACGACCGGCGTATCCACCGCCGCCGCGTCCGACGACGCCCGGCATGATCGGCGGTCCGCGTCCGTTGCCTTCGCAGCCCGTGCGCACGCAGCAGCCGCAGCAGGCGCGTCCGGGGATGCCCGCGGCGCGTCCGAGCTTCCCGGGCGCGCGACCTGCTGTCGGGCAGCGACCGGGCGCGGGGCGTCCGGCCGCCCAGATGCGCCGCGACCGTCCTGCTCACGGAGGAGCTCCAGCGTCGCCCGCGGCGCCACCACCCGTCACCCGCACCATCACGCTCGCCGAGGGCATGACGGTGAAGGACCTCGCGGACAAGCTCGACGTGCGCGTCAAGGACGTCCTGGCGAAGCTGTTGATGAAGCGCATGATGATGACCATCAACAGCACGCTCGACATGAACACGGCGCGCGACATCGCGCGCGAATTCGGCGCCGACATCGAGATGCGCAGCTTCGAGGAGGAGCTGCTCGAGGCCGAAGCCGAAGACGCCAGGCCCGAGGACGTCAAGAACCGCGCGCCGGTCGTGACCGTGATGGGCCACGTCGACCATGGCAAGACGTCGCTCCTCGACGGCATCCGCGAGACGCACGTCGCCGAGCGTGAAGCGGGTGGCATCACGCAGCACATCGGCGCGTACAACGTCGACGTGGGCGGCCGCAGCGTCGTGTTCCTCGACACGCCCGGCCACGAGGCGTTCACGCTCATGCGCGCCCGCGGCGCGAAGGTCACCGACGTCGTCGTCCTCGTCGTCGCCGCCGACGACGGCGTGATGCCGCAGACGAGGGAAGCCATCGACCACGCCCGCGCGGCCAACGTGCCCATCGTCGTCGCGATCAACAAGATCGACAAGGCCGGCGCGAATCCCGACAACGTCAAGCGGGAGCTCGCCGAGCTCAACCTCGTGCCGGAGGACTGGGGCGGACAGACCGTCATGGTGCCGGTCTCGGCCAAAAAGCGGCAGAACCTGGATCAACTCCTCGAGATGATCCTGCTCTCGAGCGACATCCTGGAGCTCAAAGCGAATCCGAAGCGGCCCGCGTCGGGCACGGTGCTCGAGGCCAAGCTCGATCGCGGCCGCGGCCCGGTGGCGACGGTGCTCGTCCAGGACGGCACGCTCACCGTCGGCGACAACTTCATCGCGGGCCCGGTCGTCGGGAGAGTCCGCGCGCTCATCGACGATCGCGGACGTCAGGTGAAGACGGCCGGTCCCGCGACGCCGGTGGAGGTGCTCGGGCTCACGAGCCTGCCGCAGCCTGGCGATCCGTTCCAGACGGTCGCGGACCCGGCCAAGGCCCGGCAGATCGCAACGTTCCGCCAGGCGCAGGCCAAAGAACGTGCGCTCGGCGCCAAGGGTGGCCGGCTCACGCTCGAGTCGCTCAAGGAACACATTGCCGAGGGCGGCGTCAAGGAGCTGCCGATCATCGTCAAGGCCGACGTGCAGGGCTCGGCCGAAGTCCTGGCCGACACGCTCACGAAGCTGTCGGACGAGAAGGTCAAGATCCGCATCATCCGTTCGGGTGTCGGCGCCATCAACGAGTCCGACGTGCTGCTGGCGTCGGCGTCGAACGCGATCATCGTCGGCTTCAACGTGCGGCCCGACCGCAACGCGTCGGACACGGCGGAGCGCGAACAGGTCGACATCCGCCTGCACTCGGTGATCTATAACGTGACCGACGAAATCAAGAAGGGCATGGAGGGCCTCCTCGAGCCGACGTTCAAGGAAGTGCGGCTCGGGACCGCCGAGGTGCGCGAGGTCTTCAAGGTGCCGAAGGTGGGCGCCGTCGCCGGCTGCATGGTCACCGACGGCCGCGTGACCCGTGCGGGCGAGACGCAGGCACGGCTGCTGCGTGACAACGTGGTGGTCTTCGAGGGCAAGATTGCCTCGCTGCGCCGCTTCAAAGACGATGTCAGCGAGGTGAAGTCCGGGTTCGAATGCGGTATCGGCCTCGAGCGCTTCAACGACATCAAGGTTGGCGACGTGATCGAGGTCTTCACGATGGAGCGGGTGGGAACGCCGGTCCATTCGTGATTTTTGCGATTTGTGATTGGCGATTGGTTTGTGATTGGTGATTGGCGGTTTGTGATTTGGATCCGGCCGGATCAATCACAAAGCGCAAATCGCAAACCACAAATGGAACCGTGGTCGTTGCGCTCCTTTCCGTCGAGTTGTACATCCCGCACTCGCAGTCTCTCAAGGACAAGCGGATGGTGCTGCGGTCTGTGAAGGACCGCCTGAAGAAGTTCAATGTGGCGGTCGCCGAGGTCGAGCATCAGGATCTGTGGCAGCGTGCCGGCCTCGGCATCGTTGCCATCTCGACCACGACCGAGCATGCCGAACGGGAGCTTGCGGCAGCCGCGGACGAGATTGAGCGTGTGGAGCCCGGTTTGATCACGCGCACGGAAATTGAATTCCTGACATGACGCGCGCGACCGGACCGCCCAGACGCCTTGACAGGCCGGGACTCATACACATGAGTCATGTTTTCAGCGGGCCTGTCGAGGCGCCTCGCCCCGCGGAGCGGGGCAAAGCAACGCCTCGCCCCCCGGAGCGGGGCAAAGCAACGCCTCGCCCCGCGGAGCGGGGCAAAGCAACACTGTGCCTAACGAGGCCCTGCCTCAGACCGAGGGGCAGCGGGCTCGACACACCACATGCTCGGTCTCAGGCAGGGCCTCGTTAGACCTATGGGCCACCGTCCCAACCGCGTCGGTGAAGAGATACGCCACGAGCTGGGCGAGCTGCTGAGCCGCGGCGCGGTCCACGATCCCGGCATCGGCTTCATCACGCTCACCCGCGTGGCGGTGACGGCCGACTTGCAGCTCGCGCGCATCTACTACACGACGCTCGGCGATGAGAAATCGCGCAGGGAGACGGCGCGGGCGCTGGATCGCGCCACGCCGTTCATGCGGCGGCACATCGGCGGGCGCCTGCGGTTGCGCCGCGTTCCGGAGTTCGAATTCCGGTTCGACCAGTCGGTCGAGAGCCAGGACCGGATCGAGCAGATCCTGCGCGACCTTCATGCCAACGAATCCCCCGCGACGACACCGGATGACGACGACCACGAGTGATACGTCCGTTCGTGACCGCATCACGGAGGAGATTCGACAGCGCCGTCGCTTCGTCATCTCGTCCCACGTCCGGCCCGACGGCGATGCCATCGGCTCGCAGCTCGCCATGGCGTTCGCGCTTCGTCAGCTCGGCAAGACCGTTCGCGTCGTCAACAGCGACGTGCCGCCATTCCCCATGCTGGTGTTTCCCGGTGTGTCAGAGATCGAAGTGGCGGAGCGCGTCGACGATCCGGGCGACGCGGTCATCATCATGGAGTGCGGCGATTTCGCCAGGACCGGCGTGGCCGGCCTGGATCGCGGGTTCGTGATCAACATCGATCACCACGTCGGCAACACGATGTACGGCGCGGTGAACTGGTTCGACCTGTCGGCTGCGGCGTGCGGCGAGATGGTGTTCGATCTGACCCAGGCGCTCGGCGTCCGACTGACGCCCGAGATCGCGACGCACATCTACATTGCCATCCTGACCGACACCGGATCGTTCCACTATTCGAGCATCTCGTCGCGTACGTTCGACATCTGCCGTCAGTGCGTCGAGGCGGGCGTGGATCCGCCCGCGGTAGCGCGGAGCATTTTCGACAGCAACAATCTCGGCCGCCTGAAGCTGTTTGGAGCGGTGCTCAGCAAGATGGAGCTGGACCCGACCGGCCGCCTCGCGACCGTCTGGGTGGACCGGGCGCTCGCTCGTGACTGCGGGGGCACCTACGAGGACACCGAGGGGTTGATCAACCTGCCGCTGACGGTGAAGGAGATCCAGGCCGTCGTCTTCTTCAAAGAGCTGGGTCCTGACGAATGGCGCATCAGCATGCGGTCCAAGGGCGCGGTCGACATCAACAGCGTGGCAGCGGAGTTCGGCGGCGGCGGCCACAAGAACGCCGCCGGCTGCTCGGCACAGGGCACGTTCGACGAGCTGACGGCGCTCTTCCGCCGGAAGATCATCGAGCAGATCGACAAGGCGGCACCTTTACGTACGTAGGCCGCATCTACGTACGTAGGCCGCATCTTCAGATGCGGCTCGGCGAAACCCGCCGCATCTATCGTACGTAGGCCGCATCGTCAGATGCGGTCCACTGCGCCGGCTCTAAAGAGCCGGCCTACATACAACACCGATGGACGGAGTCCTCGTCGTCGACAAGCCACAGGGGCTCACCTCGCACGACGTTGTGGCGCTCGCACGTCGGGCGCTCGGCGAAACACGCCTGGGCCACACGGGGACGCTGGACCCGCTGGCCACAGGGGTCCTGCCTCTCGCCTCGGGACGCGCGACGCGGCTGGTGCAGTTCCTCATGGCATCGGAGAAAGAGTACGAGGCGCGCATCCGGTTCGGGCTGACCACGGACACGTACGACGTGACGGGGCAGGAGGTCGCGACGTCGGGCGCCATCCCGCCGCGCGCAGCAGTCGAGGCCGCCCTCGGCACGCTCACCGGAGAATACCTGCAGGCGCCGCCTGCCTATTCGGCCAAGAAGATCGGAGGCCGCCGCGCGTACGAGCTGGCGCGCGCGGCACATGCCGTCGAGCCGACGCCGGTCATGGTCGCGGTGAGGCGCGTGGCGCTCGTGACATTCGACGACATCACGGCAACGGTCCGGCTCACGTGCTCCGCGGGTTTTTACGTCCGGTCCTTTGCGCATTCACTCGGCATGCTGGTGGGGACGGGCGCGTGTCTCGAAGCGCTCCGGCGAACCCGCAGCGGGGAGTTCACGCTCGCTCAGGCGGTGAGTGTGCTGACCCTGCAGAGAGCTCCAGGGGATGCTGCGTCCGCCGTCGTTCCGATGGAGCGGCTGTTGTGGCAGATGCCCAGGGTGACCGTTACGGCCGAGGGCCACGACAGGGTGTCCCACGGGAGGGAGCTCGGACCGTCGCACGTCCTGGAGGCCGCACCGGGTGACTCGGCGTGGGTGCGCCTCATGAGCACCGAAGGCGCGCTCCTCGCGATCGGAGCCCGTTCGGCACGGCCGGGTTCTTTGCACCCGTCCGTGGTCCTGATCTAGAATACTAAGTCTTTTGGTAAAGAGAAGTTAGCAACAGTACGACGGTTTGGTGCCCGGGCGGGGTCCCCACAGGGTCGTTCAGGGGTCGAGTACGACCTTCTACGGGCTCCGAGTGCCGACCCGGGGTGTCTGGGCCGCTCGTGGAGGGAACGCTCGTGGTGTTGAGCAAGGACCGCAAGACTGGCATCATTGGAAACTACCGGACCCACGACACCGATACCGGGTCACCCGAAGTCCAGGTGGCGCTCCTGAGCGAGCGGATCAATTACCTGACCGAGCACTTCAAGGTGCACGCGAAGGATCATCATTCCAGACGAGGCCTGCTGAAGCTCGTGGGCCAGCGCAGGCGCCTGCTCGACTACCTCAAAAGCAAGGATTCGGAGCGTTACACCGAGCTCATTCGGCGGCTCGGCATCCGCAAATAAGTCGCACGTGGACAGCGAAACGTGGAACCGCTCAATGGAAAGCGCGGTGGGAAGTGACGATCGACCTTGACGATCCCGCCCCTCACGCGCGCCACATTGCGCGAGTCCCCTGGCCTTCGCGGTCCTCTGTTCCCGTTCTCCATTCCCACACTTTCAACGACGTCCTATGCACAATGTGAATCTGCACAAGCGCGAGCTCCAGGTGGGCCCGCACACGATCTCTCTGGAAACCGGCAAACTTGCCAAGCAGGCTGATGGCTCCGTTATCGTCCGGATGGGCGATACGGCCGTGCTCGTCACCGCCTGCCACGCGACGAGCCCGCGGGAGGGAATTGATTTCCTGCCGCTGACGGTCGACTATCGCGAATACACCTACGCGTCGGGCCGGATTCCCGGCGGCTTCTTCAAGCGCGAGGGCAAACCGTCGGAAAAAGAAGTCCTGACCAGCCGGCTCATCGACCGTCCCATTCGCCCGCTCTTCCCCGCTGGCTGGCGATACGAGACTCAGATCATCGCGCTCGTTCTGTCCGCCGATACGGAGAACGACTCGGACGTGCTGGCGATCACCGGCGCGTCGGCGGCGCTCGCCGTCTCCGAAATCCCCTTCACCAAGACGATTGCCGGCGTGCGCGTCGGCCTGGTCGATGGCGCGTACGTGATCAACCCCACGTTCGAGCAGCGGAAGCAGAGCCGCATCGATCTCGTCGTGGCCGGCAGCCACGACGGCATCGTCATGGTGGAGGCGGGCGCCAGAGAAGTGAGCGAAGACGAGGTGCTCGGCGCGCTCGATGCGGCGCACGCCGCCATCAAGCAGATCGTGGCGCAGATCGACGATCTGACGGCCGCGGCCGGCAAGAAGAAGCTGGAGATCCCCAGGAAGGAAATCGGCCATGCGTTCTACCGCGAGGTCGAGGAGAAGGTTTACGTCCCGCTCAGCGAGGCGATGCGAATCCGCGGCAAGATGGAAAACTACGACCGCGTCGATGAAGTGCTCGAGGAGTTGATCGGCTCGATGCCCGAGGCCGAGGTCGAGCGGAAGGTCGAAGCGAAGCAGATCTTCAAGGAGCTCAAGGAAAAGGTGCTGCGCGACGAGGTCCTCGAGCGCGGCGTCCGTCTCGACGGCCGGAAGTTCGACGAGATCCGGCCGATCTGGGCCGAAGTGGGAGTCCTGCCGCGCACGCACGGCTCGGTCGTCTTCACGCGCGGTGAGACCCAGGCGCTCGTGACGTGCACCCTCGGCACTGCCGAGGACCAGCAGAAAGTGGAACACGTCGAGGGCGAGCAGTACAAGCGCTTCATGCTCCACTACAACTTTCCGCCATTCTCGGTCGGCGAGGTCGCGTTCCTGCGCGGACCCGGCCGGCGCGAGGTGGGTCACGGCGCGCTCGCCGAGCGCGCGCTCGCGCCGCTCCTGCCGGGCGAAGACAAGTTCGCCTACACGATTCGGATTGTCTCGGATATTCTCGAATCGAATGGCTCTTCCTCGATGGCGTCGGTCTGCGGCGGGTCGCTGGCCATGATGGACGCTGGCGTTCCGCTTCCCGCGCCGGTGGCCGGCATCGCGATGGGGCTCATCATGGACGAGAAGACCGGCCGCTGGGCCGTCCTCTCCGACATCGCGGGAGCCGAGGACCACTACGGCGACATGGACTTCAAGGTTGCCGGTACGAGCGGAGGCGTCACCGCGCTCCAGATGGACATCAAGATCACGGGCGTGACGCAGGAGATCATGAGCAAGGCGCTCGAACAGGCGCGGCAGGGCCGCCTGCACATTCTCGGCGAGATGGCCAAGACGCTTTCGACGGCGCGTCAGAACATGTCGGCGTTCGCGCCGCGCATCATCACGATCAAGATCCCGGTCGACAAGATTCGCGACGTTATCGGCCCGGGAGGCAAGATGATCCGCAGCATCATCGACCGCACCGGCGTGAAGATCGATGTCGAAGACGATGGCCGCGTGAACGTCGCCTCTTCGGACGAGCACTCCGCGCGAAAGGCCATTGGCATCATCCAGGAACTGACCGCCACGCCCGAACTGAACAAGACCTACATGGGCAAGGTGCAGCGGATCACCGACTTCGGCGCTTTCGTGGAGATCATGCCGGGTACCGACGGGCTGCTGCACGTCTCGGAAATCGCCAACCACCGGGTAAAGGACGTCCGCGACGAGCTCAAGGAAGGTCAGCAGATCCTGGTGAAGGTCATCAACATCGACCCTACCGGCAAGATCCGGCTCAGCCGAAAGGCCTTGCTCCAGGAAGAAGCCGCCAAAGAAGCTGGACAGCCTGCCGCCGCGGGGAAGAAGGAGTAACCGGCCGGCCTGCGAGACGTTTCGGCCCCCCACGAAGGGTTCGGCGGACCGCCCGCACGGGCGATCCGCCGCATCAACATCGGTTCGTCAGTTCGCGGTGACCGGGATTGGCGAGGCCGGTAGGCCTTCGGATTGGATCCCGCTTCAGGTTTCCGTACCGGCGCTTGCGCTTTGGGCTCCTTTCGAGCGGGGGCTACGCCGACCGTCCGGATTCGTTGGGCACCGGTATTGCTTATGCTTTCAGAGGTCACGGCCCTTCCGGCCTCTGGACTCGTCTAACATGAACATGAAAGCCACCCGCCGAACTGTTGGTTTGCTCGCGTTGGGCGCGGGTGCATGCGTGCTCGTCGGGCCCGCCGTGGCTCGCCTGTTCGCGCATCCCGCACCAAAGCCGGGGCTGCCCCCCCGGGCTTCGATCGGGCAGGATCAGGCACCAAACCGACGCGAATTCACCATCACGGCGCGCAACTATCAATTCTTCCCGACCCGTATCGAGGTCATGCAGGATGACCTCGTGAAGATCACCGTGCGGAGCGAGGACGAGCCGCATAGTTTTACAATCGACGAATACCGGATTCTGAAGCGCGTTCCTGCAAAAGCGTCGACCACGTTCGAGTTCCGCGCCGATCGGACCGGCACCTTTCCGTTCTATTGCGGGATGACGAGCGCCGAAGGCCACCGCCACATGCGCGGTGAGCTGGTGGTTGCGCCCCGCCGGTAGCTGCCACGAAGGCCACGACGAAATAAGCCACGAAGCTCACGAAGGCCACGAAGAAAACCCAGAGAATCCTTCGTGACCTTCGTGTCCCTTCGTGGCTAATTTTTAGTGGTCTTCGTATCCTTCGTGGCTAATTCCCTCGTGGCCTTCGTGGCGGCCGTCCGCAGATCGAACGCCGCCATCTCGGACCCGTTTCGCACCCAGAGATAGCCATCGGCCATGGCCGGGTGGTTCCAGGTCTTCCCGCTCAACACCTTGAAGCGGGTGATTTCCTGATGGCGCTCCGGCGTCGCGCGGACCAGGGCGAGGTCGCCGTCCTCGGTGAGGACGATCAGGTGACCGTCCGCGAGCAGCGCCTGGCCGTATCCGTATCGTCCTCCCTTCCATTTGAGCTCGCCCGTGTTCGCGTCGAGACACGCCAGGATTGACTCGTCGAGCCCGTAGATGAAGCCCTCGTGCAGCACCGAGCTCGTGAACTGATTCTTCATCCGGTTGTTGCGCCAGACCTCGCGCACCGAGAAGCGATTCCCCTCCGGTGTGAGCTCGATGACTGCTGCGCCGGTCCCATAGCCGGAAGACAGGAACACCCGGTTGTCTCCCAGGACCAGCGGCTGGCCGGCATGGACGCCGAACTGGGTCGTCCATGAATATTCCCAGAGGAGCTCGCCGCGGTCGGGCGTGAGGCCCATCAGGCGCGAGCTGCTGAAGACGAGCAGCTGGCGTACGCCCGCCAGCGTGACCAGCATCGGCGAGGAGTAGGCCTGTTGATCGCCAAGCGCCGACCACGCGATGCTTCCGGTGCGCCGGTCGTAGGCAACCACCGAGCGGCCGTTGGGTCCGCCCGGCAAGAGGATGAGCGTGTCGTCGACGACGAGCGGCGAAGCTGCCATGCCCCACTGCAGATTCGTGGCGCCGTTCTCCTCGAGGATGTTGGTGCGCCACACGACGCGGCCGTCGGCTTCGTCGAGGCAGCGCAATTCGCCCTGTCCGCCGAGCGCGTAGACACGGCCGTCGGCCCAGGTGGGCGTGGCGCGCGGGCCATCGCCGCCCAGCGTTTCGCTGAAAGTCGCGCGCCACGAGTTGGTCCAGAGCTCGCGGCCCGTTGGAACGTCGTAGGCGGCGACCACCTCGTCGGATCCGCGCTGCTCGATGGTAAACGCGCGCCCGCGCGCGACGACAAACGACGCGTAGCCGGCTCCAATGGGTTGCTTCCAGAGCGGTGTGAGCCCGCCCGCCGGCCAATCCGTGCGCACGGGACGTTCGCGGTAGTGGCCATCCCGGCTCGGGCCGCGGAAGTCGGTCCAGTACGGCCTTGGCCTGGCGGATACGGTCCGCTTGGGCGCAGGCTCGTCGCTTTCCGGTGGGGGCGCCTGGTCGGCGGGAGGCGGTACCGGCTCGGGCTCCGCTGCCTGCGGCGAACTGGCCGCGCTGAACTGTGCTCGCTGGGCCTCACGATGGTGGGCGATGGTCGCGGCGCGAGATGCTGCCGATTCGACGAACATGAGATGGGGCCTACCGCCGCCATCGAGCTCGACTCGGAGGCCGAAGAACAGATAGAGCACGCCTGTAACGGCTATCGCGATGAACAGCGCGGCGATGCCGAACGCCGCCACCTTGAGGATTTTTCGGAACATCGACATGTAAGACGGATCGGCCGATGCGATCGACTCAAACCCTCAGTCGACTCGACTCAATGCCTTGAGTCGACTCATCACCAGGGTCAGACCCCGTTCTGACCCCGTTCTGACCCCGTTCTGACCTCGGTCTGACCCCATCACCGTCGAGGGAACTGATCCGGGTTGTCGGTGAACAGCGCATCCACGTCCCGTTCGTAGAGAAAGTATGCCATCTCGTCGCGGACGGAGGGGAAACGTCCGGTGTTGCTCGATCGGAACGTGTAGGGCGTGACGGTCAGACCCAGCTCATGCGCCCAGATCACCAGCTCCGGGTGCCGCTCGATGATTGCCTTGGCAGGCCCGAGGCCAGTCGCGCCGGCCGTTTTGGCGGCAACAACCCGCTCACGATTCCCCCACTCGTCCGCGTCGCGCGCCTCGAGCAGCAGCACCACAGGCAGTCCGAGCTTGAGCGTCGCGAGCTTCTTCAGGCTCGACTCGCTGAATGTCTGGAGGATGACCGGCGTGTTCGGCTCCGCGTTGACGCCCACGAGTCCGTTCCTCGTGAGGATCTCGGCGACCATGTTTTCGAAGTCGATGTGCCGGCCGGCGTACAGCTCGGGCGCCTTCAGCTCGGGATAGATGCCCGCTTTCCCTTTGACCAGGTCGATCGCCTCCTGAAAGGTCGGAATCCGTTCGCTCGAGAACTTCGGGTCGAACCACGAGCCAGCGTCGAGCCGTTTGATCTCGGCCAGCGTGAAATCGTTCGCCAGCCACGGCCGGCGGTCCGGAAAGACGCGCTCGACGTCGGTCGTCCGTTCGAGTGTCTCATCGTGCAGACAGATCAGCACGCCGTCCCTGGTGATTGCCAGGTCCTGCTCCACATAATCGGCGCCTTGCGCCAGCGCGAGGCGGTAGCTCGCCAGCGTATGCTCGGGCGCGTACGCAGAGGCGCCGCGGTGAGCGACCACCGTCTTTCGCATGTTCGCTCCTTGACCGGACAGGAGGGCCACGAGTACCGCGGCCATCATCAGGGCGTATGTGCCTGTGCCCATCGTTGTGCCGCTTCGATTCGGGCGGCAAGAGGCGGATGCGTGTAGAACAGGAGCTCGACGAACCTCGATGGATGTTCCTCGGCCAGGTTGCGCGCGCCGAGCCGCTTCATGGCGGTGACGAAGGCCGCCACGTTGCGCGTCATCTCGAGCGCGTAGCGATCCGCGCGCCGCTCGTGTGCCCGTGACAGCGCGTTGGCGAGCGGGCTCGACGCAATTGACGCCGCGCTGCCCGCGAGCACGAGGAGGGGCATCGCAGCGACATCCGCCTTGCCCGTTATGCCGAAATGGCCGACGCCCGCGGACAGTACGCGATCGGCAAGAAAGAAGCCGAGCATCATGAGCGCCGTTTCAACCGCAATCCCGGTCCACATGTCGCGATACACGTGATGCGCGAGCTCGTGCGCGAGGATGACCTCGATCTCGTCGTCGGAGTGATCGGCCAGCAGCGTGTCGGACAGCAGGATGCGACGCGTCCGCCCGAGGCCCGTGAGCGCCGCGTTCGACTTGCGCGTGCGGTCGCTCAGCCGCCACTCGAAGACGCCCAGCACCCGCGCTCCGGCTCGCTCCGCGAGCGCTACGAGACGGTCGCGCAGCCCCGGTCGGTCCAGCGGCTTGAACTCATAGAAAATCGGCAGCAGCACGACCGGCGCGAGCTGCGCGAGGACGATTGTGACCGCCGAAAATGCAACGGCTGCGATGAGCCACCAGTCGTCCGGCCGCCACCGTAAGAGATGCCAGACGAAGACGGCGGCCGCCGCTCCGAACATCAACGCAATGAGACCCGCCTTGAGATGATCGAACCACCAGGCGCGAGCCGTTTGAGTGGAAAGATCGTACCGGCGCTCGAGCGTCACGCCAGTGTAGAACGACAATGGCAGCCCCACCGCCTCGCTCAGCAGACCGACGAACACAACGTACAAAACAACCGTGAGCGTGAAGGAGCCGCGAGAGAGGGAGCTGGCGGTGTCGCGCAGCGCGGCTGAGCCGCCACTCACAAGCAGGACTACCAGCAAGAGGCCGCTCAGGGCCGTGCCCGCGAGCCCCGCGCCGCGCCGGAGACGATGATAACGGCTGGCCTTGTCCTCGTTGGCCACACCGAGAGTCTAACTCCGGAGGTCGGTTGATGACACCGCGCCGCATCTGAAGATGCGGCCTACGTACCAAAACGGACGTACGTAGCCGGGTCTTCAGACCCGGCGAATGTCGCCTGGGCCGCACAAGCCATACGGCGGGTCGGTTCGCGAGTCCGCGCGACGCGCGCTCGTTCAATGTGATTCGGCGCGCGATCCGGCCGAAATCTTGATGCCGCCGTTGACGGTCCCCGCAACCACCCGCGTGCCGCCGCCGTTGACCGTGCCTGACACCCGGCGCCGGGATTGCTCGCCCTGGAATGGAAGGTCGGTCATGGCGATACCTCCATTCGTGACGCTCGCCTCGAGATTTGCCCTGGCGTCAGCGGGAAGTTGCAACCGGATGCCGCCGTTGACCGTCTCCAGCTCGACCTCGCCGCTCAACGACGCCATCTCGATCCGCAGCCCGCCGTTGGTCGTCCTCGCCTTGACCGGGCCGGAGAGACCACGGCCCACGACGCCGCCGTTGGTCGTGGATGCCGTCACTTGACCCGCGAGGTCGTGAAGCCTCACGCCACCATTGACGGTTTCGAACTGGACGGCGATCCCTTTCGGCACCTTTACGTGATATCGCACTTCGTGGCTGGACCGACGGCCCGGCCGTGTGGTGACGATCCGCACCCGCGTCGGCGAGATCTCTTCGCGCAGCTCCAGGCTCTTGAGGAGCTCCTGCGCAGCCTCGTCGCTCGAGGCCTTCACGATCCGCTCGGCCCTGACTTCGACATTGGTTCCATCGGCAGGTGACGCCTCGACGACGCCATTGTCGTTCTCGATCTGGAAGCTCCCGCCGGGGGCAATTGTATAAGTGCGCGTCCACTCGTCGGTCGCCTTGCCGGTGGCCAGCCCGAGCGAGAACCCGCCGTCACCGACGGAGATGTCACATCCTGCGGCGATGACTCCAAGGAACAACGCACACACGGCGGCGTGCGATACCCGGCGGACCTGCGGGTGGCTCATCGGAGAATCCTCCAACAGGTGATTTTACGGACGGAAGAAGAGAAAGTTCAGTGGTCTCAGGCCCGGAACTCGGGGCTCGAGGCTCGGGTCCCGATTCTCATGCATTCGATCGAGCGGCTTCGCGAGCAGACTTGAGACTCACGACTCGAGCCCCGAGCCCCAAGTCCCGAGCCCTAGCCTTAGTTCAGCCGCACCGAAATGAGTTTGGAGACACCCGGCTCTTCCATCGTGACCCCGTAGAGCCGGTTCGCAATCTCCATCGTTCGGCGATTGTGCGTAATCAGGATGAACTGCGTCCGGCCGAGCATGCCGCGCAGCATCTCCACGAACCGGCCGACGTTGGCGTCATCGAGCGGCGCGTCGATTTCGTCGAGCACACAGAAGGGGCTCGGCTTGTACTCGAAGATCGCGAACATGAGCGCGATTGCCGTTAACGCCTTCTCGCCACCCGACAACAGCTGCACGTTCTGCAGCCGTTTCCCGGGCGGCGAGGCGACGATGTCGATGCCGCTCTCGAGCGGATCGTTCTCGTCGAGCAGCGTCAGCCCGGCACGTCCACCGCCGAACAGCGTCGTGAACGTCTTCTGGAAATTGTACTGAATGGCCGTGAACGCCTCACGGAAGCGCGCCCTGGTCGTTTCGTCGATCCGCGTGATCACCTCGGTGGTGTGCGCGATCGAGTCGACCAGGTCCTTCCGCTGTGTCGTCAGAAACGCGTGGCGCGTCTCGAGCTCGTCGAACTGCTCGATGGCCATCATGTTGACGGGGCCAAGGCGATCGATCTTCGCTTTGAGTTGCGCAATCGCCTCTTCAGGGGTCGTGGGTGACGAGGACGTTTCGGCCGGCGAGCCCGCCACAGCCTCTGCACCACCGGAAGCCTCTGCGGGCTCGCCGTATCCTTCCGGATCTGCCTCCTCGGCGGCGATCACCTCGACCTCCCGGACGGAGTCGCCGGACTGCTCCATGTGCGCGACGTCAGCCAGCACCTCGTCCAGCGGGCACTGGACCGCGTCGACGCACCGCTGCGCGAGGTGGGATAGATCGCTTTCCTCGGTTGCGCGGGCGACTTCCAGGTCGGCTGCCTGTGCGCGCACGTCCTCGAGCCGGCGTCGCGCGTCCCGGATCAATGCATCCTGCGCGTCCACCCGCTCCCGCATCGTCGCGGCATGGGCATCGGCTGCCCTCAGGTTCTCGCGGAGCCCTTCGAGCGCGAGCACGTCCTGGTCCAGCATACGTCCGGCTTCGACAACGGCGTCCAGCAGTCCCGCGCGGCGGTCGCGAATCTGCCCGAGCTCCGATGCTTTCGCGGCCACCCGCTCCTCGAGCTCACGGGATCCCTCCTCGAGTCGCGCGACCTCGGCAGCGAGCGCCGCCGCCCGTTCCACCAGCCCGGCGTACGTGGCGCGCGCCTCGGCGGCCCGCTGGCCCAGTCCGTCAACGGTCTCCCTGGCCTGATAAAGACGCCGCTGAGCCCCTGTCAGCTGCATGTCAGCCAGGCGCTGCGCCTCCGCCAACTGCTCGATGGAAACCTCGACCTCCGCACATCGGGCTTCAAGCGCCGTCCGCTCTTCCTCCGCGCGACGCCGCTCGAGCGCGATGATCCCGGTTTTCCGGCCGAGACGAACGGCGTCTTCAGCGCTTCGCGCGAGCTGCGCCTCATGACCGACCATCGCTTTTTCCTGACGATGCTGCTCGGATGTCAGCGTCGCGATCGCCTCGATCGACTGCGCGATGCGGAGCTCGAGGGCAGAAGTCTCGTCAATGAGCCGGGCGAGCGTCTCGCGCCCGCGCGCCGCGCGCTCACGGAGCTCCTTGATCTCGCGCTTGGTCTGCAGAATCCCACGCGCTTCGGCCTTTGCGCCGCCCGCGAGCTGGTGTGGACCTCGAAAGACGTCGCCCTCGAGCGTGGCGACGAATGCCGACGTCTCGCGCGCCACGCCGACGGCCCGTTCGAAGTTGTCCACGATGTATGCCTCGGGCAGCACCTTCTGAAGGGTCGAGGCGTAGGGTCCGGACAGACGCACGACGTCATATAACGGCACCACGCCCGGCATACGAATCACGTTCGGCGGGTGATTCCCGTCGTCGGACAACCCCTCGATGACGACGAAGCCGCAACGACCCGCGTCGTGTTCCCGCACGAGCGCGAGCCCCGCTGCGGCGTGGCCGTGGTCATCGACAATGACGTGTTCCAGCAGGTCGCCGAGGCACGCTTCCGCGGCTCGCTCATAGCGGCTCTCGACCTCGAGGTAATCGGCCACGGCGCCACGCTGGCCCACCTGGCCGTTGGCTCCCATCAGCACCATCCGCGCCGCGTCGCCGAATCCAGCGCGGCTCGCCTCGAGCTCTTCGAGCGACGCCAGCCGCGCACCGAGTCCGGCGAGCTCCTGCTCGCGCGAGCGAACGCCGCGTACACGCGCCTCGTGCTCGGCGCGCGCGCGTACCAGCTCCGACTCACGCGCGGCACGATCGACCTGGACCGCCTCGAGCGCTCGCTGGGCGCACGACAGGGCACCCGCCGCCGCCACGCGCTCCCCTTCGACCCTCTCCGTCTCGACGCGTACGTCAGCCAGCTCGACATCGAGCTTCGAGAGCGTCTCGCCGACACGCTCCTTCTGCGCGGCGGCGTGGTCCATTGCGTGCCGCAGGGCGGTGGCCGTGTTGATCACGGCGAAGACCTCGCTTCGAGCGGCTTCCACGTCCGCATCCAGCCCCTCGATCTGACGCTGCGCCGCGCTGTACGCCTCGTTGGCCTCGGCCAGCAGGGCCGCCGCCTGGTCGCGCGCGCGCTCCGCCTCGGCCGCAGCGCGCTGGCGCGACTCGATCAGAAGGCGCGCCGGCGCCCGGCGAGCACCCAGATCCCGGAGTTCAGCCTCGATGTTCTCGGCGCGCGCAGCCAGCGTTTCAGCGTGCTGCCGGTTGAATTCGAGCTGCTGCTGACGCCGGTTGATATCGAGCTCGCGACCGTGCGCATCTTCACGCTCGGCGGCCGCGCGGTTGTCGGCCTCCGCCTGCTCGATCCGCAGCCGGGCAAGCGCCGCTTCGGCGGCGGCGAGTCCGGCTGCCGCCGCGGCTTCGCGCTGCCGCGCCTCGGCGAGACGCGCGCGTGCGGCCTCGATGCTCGCAGCGAGCTCGCGATAACGCCGTGCAAAGAGAACTTTCTCCCAGCGGCGCCACTCGTCGTGCAGCCGTTTGTAACGCCGCGCCTTCGCCGCCTGCCGCTTCAGTGCGCCCCGCTGCTTTTCGACCTCGAAGACGATGTCGTCGATGCGAACCAGGTTCTGCTGCGCCGCCTCGAGCTTCAGCTCGGCCGCCCGGCGACGCGACCGGTATTTCGTGATCCCCGCGGCCTCCTCGACGAGCTGCCGCCGATCGGCAGGTCGGGAGCTGAGAATCATGCCGATCTTCCCCTGCTCGATGATCGCGTAGGCCTTGGCGCCGAGGCCCGTGTCCATCAGCAGCTCGTGAACATCCCTCAGCCGGCACACCTCTCCGTCGATCAGGTATTCACTTTCGCCGGACCGGTAGAGACGCCGCGTGACCTCGACGTCTCGTGTAAG
This sequence comes from Vicinamibacterales bacterium, assembly GCA_036005125.1. Lineage (GTDB taxonomy): Bacteria > Acidobacteriota > Vicinamibacteria > Vicinamibacterales > UBA2999 > DASYQV01. The sequence goes on along the minus strand of DASYQV010000020.1, from coordinate 40,741 downwards.
CGCCTCGATCACCTCCGAGAGACGGCCGTCGCGATGACCGTTCCCGTTGCCGTGCGGATCGGCGTCAGGATGATGGCCGTTGCCGTTGCCATCGGCCGGCGCGAACGGCACCAGACTACGCGCGTCGGATGCGCCGAGCGCCTCGCTCGCGGCTTTCGACGGCGCGGCGAGGCCGGACAAGCGCAGGCGGACTTCGGCGGTGGCGCCGGCCCTCCGACCGTCGCTGCCGTTGAAGATCACGTCCTCCATCCTGTCGCCGCGCAGGCTCTTGGCGCTCTGCTCTCCGAGCACCCACGTGATCGCATCGGCGAGGTTGCTCTTGCCGCACCCGTTCGGCCCGACGATGGCAGTGACGCCCTGGTCGAACGCGAGCTCGGCGCGGTCGGAGAACGATTTGAAACCGGAGATTTCGAGGCGTTCGAGACGCATTCCGATCCTCGGTCGCGGTTGCGGTGGCGAGTATGTGAAAGACCTGCGTTCTCCACCCCCGGCTGGAAGTCGAGAACTGTCAGCCGTCAACGACGTGCTGCTGGGAACAGCCGGCTCGTCGACGCTGCGTGAAACCGCCGCTCAGTCTAACAACGCCAAGCCATTGGGGCAAGACTAAAGTGACACCACAATATTTTGGGGCTGGGACCCCAACGGAGGGATGGTGTTACTCATTCTTGATTCATGATTGTTGATTCTTGATTCCGGAATCGACCACCCAATCATGAATCAAGAATCAAGAATCGAGAATCGACTACCTGCGGTCTCCCCGGTTCGTCATCTTGTTCCGGCTCAACGCGGCCAGCTTCTCGGCTTCGGGAAACTGCTGGAGCGCGAACTGCAGCTGCGGATCGTGCTGCGACAGGTTCCGTCGCGCCTGAGCGACGCCGAACAGATCCAGATCGATCTCGTAGCGAACGATCGCGCGCAGGAACTCCTGGTCTTTCTGCCACGCCGCTTCATCGATCTTCACGCGCAGCTTCTGCAGGAACTCCTTGAACTCCTTCATCATCGCGTCATCGACGACAAAGTCGGTACCGAGCGGGCGGGCCGTGCCACTGGTGCTCGGCGCGATGCGGGTGTCGCCCCTTCGCGAAAAGCGCTGCGCGAAGCTGTCCGGGAGGTTCCGGTTGTAGATCATGCGGCCGAAGCGCGTCGGATTGAAGCCATCGATCGGCCCGTCAAATCGCTGATCGGGCTCGACGCCACCGCCACCGTACACCTTGCGGCCGGCGTCGGTGAGCTTGAGGTCTGCCGAGGAACGCGTACGCTTGTCGGGCTCCTGATCTCGCAACGTATAGGTGAGGTACTCGTCGAAGCTGCCATCCCACGGCCGCTGGATCAACCGGCCGCTCGGCGTGTAGTACCTCGCCGTCGTCACCGCGACGCCTGCGCCCTGGCTCACACGATAAACCGACTGCACGAGTGCCTTGCCGAACGTCGTCTCGCCGACCACCAGCGCCCGGTCGTGATCCTGCAGCGCGCCCGTGACGATCTCGGACGCGCTCGCGCTGTTCCGGTTCACGACCACGACCATTGGCAGCCTGAGATAGTCGCTGTGTTCGGTCGCGCGATAGTCCTGATCGGAATTCGGCACACGGCCGCGCGTGTACACGATTAGATCACCACGCGGCAGGAAGCGATTCGAGACGCGAATCGCCTGATCGAGCGGTCCGCCCGGATTGTTGCGCAGGTCGAGCAGCAGGCGCTGCATACCCTTGCTGGAGAGATCGCGCAGCGAGGTCCCGAGCTCCTGGTCGGTGTTCTCGGCGAAGTCCTGCAGGCGCACATAACCGGTCGTGTTGTCGATCATGAACGCGGCAGGAATGGTTGGAATGTGGATTTCGTCCCGCGTCACCTGCAGGGGGATCAGCTTCTCGTAACCGCCGCGCCTCAACGAGATGTCAACAGGCGTTCCCTTCGGGCCGCGCAGCTTCCGCACCGCCTGGTCGCTCGTCCAGCCCTTGGTGTCCTCGTCACCAATCTTGGCAATCACGTCACCGCGGCGCACGCCCTTCTGATAGGCGGGCGATCCCTCGAACAGCGAGAGCACGGTGATTTCGCCATCGACGACCGCGATCGTGATGCCGAGCCCGTAATACCGTCCTTCTTGTCTTTCCCGCATCTGCGCGTAGGTGCGCGGATCCATGAAGCTCGAATGAGGGTCCAACGTCTGAAGCATGCCGGTGATGGCGCTGTACACCAGCCGATCCGACTCGACCGAGCCAACATAATTGGCGTCGATCGCGCTCAGCGCAGCCGTGAAGACCTTGTACTGCTCGGGAACCTGGTCCTGGAGCGCAAGAGCGCTCCGCCCGAAGACCCCCCCGGCGACGGCGCAAAAAATGACCGCGAACACGACGGCAGAAATAGACCGATAGCTGCGCATAGTCCGACTCTAACAGGAAATAACCCGAGGTGCGACAGAGACTTCGCGGCCGGGACCGCGGCCGGCGGCCGCCCGCGGGGCTCGACGAACGCTGCCTTGACCCGCCCGGAAGGGCTTTCTATAATCCGATGAACGACTTGCGGCGATTCACCGTTCAGACGTCAATGCCGGCCCGGGGCCGGCTGGAGCACGACTTATGTTTGGTTCCATCGGGATGCCGGAGCTGATCATCATCCTGGTGATCGCGTTGATCATTTTCGGGCCGCGCAAGCTGCCCGAGCTGGGCCGTTCGCTGGGCAAGAGCATTGGCGAGTTCAAGCGGGCATCCAACGAGCTTCGTTCGACGCTCGAAGAAGAGATCCGAATCGAGGAGCAGCGCGAGCGCGCCACACCCGCCGCCGCGACGCCCCCGTCACCGACCCCGTCACCGACCCCGCCGCCTCCCGTCGCGGAGCCGACGCCCGTAGGCCGGACCCACGGAACCGGGGCCTGATCCGCCGCAATGGCGCTCGTCCCGTTCCCCACGCCAGGGTCCGATCGAAAAGAGGACGATGACGATCTAGACCGCCGTGAAGCCGAGGATGGCGAGCTCGAAGCTGGTGGCCGGATGTCGTTTCTGGAGCACCTCGACGAGCTTCGCCGGCGGATCATCTGGGCCCTTGTCTCGGTGCTCGTCGGGTTCCTGATCGCGCTCTTCTTCGTCTACAACATCTTCGACTTCATCATGCGGCCGATGCAGCAGCTGCTGCCGCCGGGTGGAACGCTCGTGTATACCGACCCTTCTGAAGCGTTCATGCTGATGATCAAGATCGCGCTGATCTCGGGACTGATCATCGCATCGCCGCTCGTCTTCGCGCAGGTATGGCTGTTTGTCGCGCCGGGACTTTTTGTGCACGAGAAAAAACTGGCCATTCCGTTCGTGGCGATGTCCTCGGTCTTCTTCGTTCTCGGCGCCGCCTTCTCGCACTACGTGGTGTTTCCGATCACGTGGAGATTCTTCGTCGGCTTCACGACGGACATCCTCACGTTCATGCCGCGCGTGGAGCCGGCGTTCTCCATGTACCTCAGGCTGATCCTCGCGCTGGGCATCACGTTCCAGCTTCCGACGCTGGTACTGTTCCTCGCCCGGATGGGCATGGTGACCCCGCGGTTCATGATCCGCAACTTCAAGTACGCGGTGCTGCTCATCACCATCGCAGCGGCCGTGCTCTCACCCGACGGCGGCGGCGTCGGGATGCTCGCGATGGGCGGGCCGGTCATCCTCCTCTATATTCTCAGCATCGGACTCGCTTGGGCCTTCGGGAGGAAGAGGGCCGTTGAGGAGAGTGACATTCCCGAAGGAGAGTGACATTCCCGATTCGTAATTGAAATCGCCAATCACAAATCGCACATCACCGAACAATCACAAATCGCAACTCGCAAATCGCAAATCGTTCGATGGTCATCCGGTCGTCATTGGCGCGCGAAGTCGACAGGCTCGTGACGACGCTCACCCGCGGCTCGCCGGTCGAACGGGAGGCCGCCATCGCGCGACTTCGCGTCATTGGGGCACGTGCCGTCGATCGGCTCGTGGCGCTGGCAGGATCAGGTGCGGATCCCGTTGCACGCGCGGCCGCGTTGAGGACGCTCGAAGGGATCGACGACCCGCGCGCGCGTGGCGCCGCGATCGATGCGCTGAGCGATGCCGACGTGAACGTCGCGACCGCCGCGGCGGCGGCGGCGCGCAGGTGGGTGCCGTCGGAGCCTGACGCACGCGCGCTTGACGCCCTCACCGCGCTCGCGCTCGACCGCGCACGGCCTGCCTCGGCTCGTCTCGCGGCGCTCGACGCGCTGGCAGAGCTCCCTTCCGGCATCGTCCAGCCCGTGCTCCTGCGGGTTGCGGCGGGAGATCCAGGAATGGCCGCGCAGGTCGGCACGGACCGCGCGGGCGATGGGCGCGCGTCAGGTCATCCTGCGGATATGCGTACGTGGCTGGCGGATCACGGCATCAGCGCCCCGCTCTCCGAAATTCACGATTGCATCGTCGAGATTCGCGAACGCGAACGGCACGAGCCGCCGGGGTCGCGGCAGCAGGAGTGGCGGACGGCACGCGGAGCCGCGCATGCGGTGCTCGCGCGACGAGGCAGTCGAGTTGCCTTGTACGATCTGCGCGAAACGTTCGATGCCGCGAAGGCTCCGCTGCCGCTCGACTTCCTGAAGGCTGTCGCTGAAATCGGCGACGCCACCTGCCTCGAGCCGCTGGCCCGGGCCTGGGCCGCGACAGACGACGACCGCTGGTGGCGCGACCATCTGGCCAGGGCCGCGCGCGAGATCGCGGCGCACGAAAAGCTGACCAGTCGTCACGCCGTCATGAGGCGGCTCAAGAACACGTACCCGGAATTCACTCAAAGTAAAAGGTGGAAAGTGCAAAGTGGAAAGTAGGGCACTTTCCAGTTACTTTTTACTTTCCACTTTTCAACTTTCCACTTTCAGTACGCTTTCGCAAACCAGGCGGTCGACACCGCCGGCCCGCCGCACTTGATGCACTGTTTGCCGACCGGCTTCTGGCTGTTGAAGGGAATGTTCCGGATCGTCGCCTGCGTCTCCGCCTTGATTTGCGCCTCGCACTCCGCCGAGCCGCACCAGGGCGACACGACGAAGCCGGGACGACCGTCCATGATCTCCTTGAACTCGTCGTACGAGTCGGTCGAGGACGTGTGCTCCTCGCGGAACTTCAGCGCACGCTCGAAGAGCGCCTGCTGGATGGCCTTCAACATCTCCTCCACGCTGCCCGCGAGCCCGTCCATCGCCGCGAACGACTTCTCGCGCGTATCGCGGCGCGCCAGCACGACCTGAGACTTCTCGATGTCTTTCGGGCCGATCTCGAGGCGCAGCGGCACGCCGCGCAGCTCCCACTCGTTGAACTTCCAGCCGGGCGTCTGCGTGTCGCGGTCGTCGACCATCACGCGGATACCGCGGGCGGTCAGGCTGTCGCGGATCGCGTGCGCCTTCGGTAGGACGGTCTCCTTCCAATTCCCACGCGGGATCGGCACGATGACGACTTGATACGGCGCGACCCCCGGCGGCAGGATCAGCCCTCCCTCGTCTCCGTGCGTCATGATGACGCCGCCAATCATCCGGGTGGACACGCCCCACGACGTGCCGTGCACGTACTGCACGGACTTGTCGCGAGCCTGGAATGTGATGTCGAACACCTTCGCGAAGTTCTGCCCGAGATTGTGCGAGGTTCCCGTCTGGAGCGCCCGGCCATCGCGCATCAACGCCTCGATGGAATAGGTGCGCTCGGCGCCGGCGAACTTCTCGCTCTCCGTCTTCTGGCCGTCGATCACGGGCATGGCGAGATCGGTTTGCGCGAAGTCCTTGTAGACGCCGAGCATCCGCAGCGTCTCCTCCTGCGCTTCCTCTGCCGTCTCGTGTGCGGTGTGTCCCTCCTGCCAGAGGAACTCGGTCGTGCGCAGAAACAGCCGCGTCACCTTCTCCCACCGCACGACGTTCGCCCACTGATTGATGAGAATCGGCAGATCGCGCCACGACTGGACCCACTTGGCGTACATCGTCCCGATGATCGTCTCCGACGTCGGCCGGACGACGAGGCGCTCCTCGAGATCCTCGGTGCCTCCGCGGGTGACCCACGCGACCTGCGGCGCGAACCCTTTGACGTGGTCGGCCTCTTTCATCAACAGGCTCTCGGGGATGAACAGGGGGAAGTACGCGTTCACATGACCGGTCGCCTTGAAACGGCGATCGAGCCCCTGCTGCATCAACTCCCAGATCGCGTAGCCGTACGGGCGGATGACCATGCAGCCTTTGACCGGCGAGTAGTCTGCGAGCTCAGCGCGCCGGACGACATCGATATACCAGCGGCCGAAGTCCTGCGACTGCGGAGTGATCTCAGTTGGCAGATCTGGAATTTCAGTTTCTTTGGACATCTGAATGGCTTAGTTAAGGCTTCGAGAGGCTTGAGTCCTGAGCCCCTTACGCCCTGAGACTTAAGCCTTAAGCCGATCCGAGACGTGTCGTTTCCAGTGTAGATCGTCGTGCTCGGGGAAATCCGATCGAAAGTGGCCGCCGCGACTCTCCTCGCGCCGCAGCGCGGCGTGCGCGATGAGAGAACCAACCGTGACGATGCTGGTGAGGCGCCTGAATTCGAGGTCCTCCGGCATGGCCGGCGCACGCCGATCGATGGCCGTCCACCAGCCGGCCAGCCGGGCGACGGCGGACTCCAGGCCGGCGCGCGAGCGCAGCAATCCTACATTCTTCCACATGAGATCACGCACCTCGGACACGGAGGGGATCACGCCGTCGTGGCCGTGTGGGGCCTCGACGCTCACAACGCACTCGATGTGCCGTGTGGCAGGCTCCTCTGGACCGCCAACCATTGCCTCCGCGGCCCGCGCACCGAAGACCAATCCTTCGAGCAGCGAATTGCTTGCGAGCCGGTTCGCTCCATGGACGCCGGTGCACGCGACCTCGCCCGCGGCGAAGAGTCCCGCGAGCGACGTCCGTCCATCGAGGTCGGTCTCGACGCCACCCATCACGTAATGCGCCGCGGGACTGACCGGGATGCGGTCGGTGGCCAGGTCCAGCCCCGCATTCCGGCACACCTGAGCGATGGTCGGAAATCGCTCGCGCACGAACGCCGGGTCGAGATGCGCCATCGTGAGGTAGACCGGAGCGCCTGTCCGCTCGGCCTCGCGCACCATCGCGCGCGAGACCAGGTCGCGCGACGCCAGATCACCCGCGGGCTCGTACCGCTGCACGAAGCGCTCGCCCGCCGCGTTCACGAGCCGCGCGCCCTCGCCCCGCAGCGCTTCGGACAGCAGAAAGCGCGGCGCCCCGGCGACGTTCATCACCGTTGGATGGAACTGGACGAACTCGAGATCGGTCACGCGGGCGCCGGCCCTGAACGCCATCGCGACACCATCGCCCGTCGCAATTGCGGGGTTTGTCGTCTCGCGGAAGACCTGTCCTGCGCCGCCCGTTGCCAGGAGCGTCGCGCGCGCGTTGACGAGGTGCCGGCCCCCCGCCTGATCGACGTACTCGGCACCCACACACACGCCGTCGCGCACGATGAGGTCCGTGCCGAGCGTGCCATCGAGCACGCGGATGCGCGGATTCGGGGCGACGCGAGCCCACAGCACGCGGGCGATCTCGCGTCCGGTCGCATCGCGGGCGTGCAGCACGCGCCGCACGCTGTGGGCGCCCTCGCGTCCGAGCGCGGGCCGCCCGTCCGCGTCGCGGTCGAAGGCGGCGCCCCACTCGAGCAGCTCGTGCACGTAGCGCGCGCCGTTGTGCACGAGCACGTCGACCGCCTCGGGATCGCAGAGGCCGTCGCCGGCCTTGACCGTGTCGCGCGCGTGCAGCTCCGGCGAGTCGTCCGGACCTATGGCGGCCGCAATGCCGCCTTGCGCGTAACCCGTGTTGCTTTCAGCAGGATCGGCCTTCGTGAGGACCATGACGTCGCCGGCCTCAGCGAGCGAGACGGCGGCGCGCAGACCGGCAATGCCGCTGCCGATGACCACGAAGTCGCCGCGCACGTTCACCGGGTGCTATCCTACCCGACCTGATGGAACCGGTGCGAGTCGACGTGCGCGCGGGATCGTGCACGTCGACGATCTGGATTGGAGATGGGATCAGCGCGCGGCTGTCCGGGTTCCTCGACGCCGCGCGGCTCGGCGCTCGGCGCTTCCTCGTGTCGAACCCGGTGGTCTGGAAGCTCCACGGCCCCGCCCTCGAGCCGGCAGCCACCGGCAACGTCACGTTGATCCCGGACGGAGAGCGATACAAGAACCTGCAGACGGTCGCACGCATTTACGAGTCGCTGATCCGCGCCCAGGCGGATCGCGGCAGCGCGCTCATCGCGGCCGGCGGCGGCGTCGTCGGCGACGTCGCGGGTTTTGCGGCGGCCACCTATCTACGTGGCATCGCGCTCGCGCACGTTCCCACGACACTGCTCGCGCAGGTCGACAGCTCGATCGGCGGCAAGGTTGGAGTCAACCACCAGCTCGGAAAGAATCTGATCGGCTCCTTCCACCAGCCCGCAGTGGTCGTGACCGATCCGCAGTTGCTCGGCACCCTCAAACGACGCGAGTTCCGGTCGGGGCTTTACGAGGTGGTCAAGTACGGCATGATCGCGAGCCGCGATCTCTTCGACCGGGTGATGTGCGATACGAAGGCGCTCTTCGCCCGGGATCCGGCCGTGCTGTTGCCGGTCATCATCGAATCGTGCCGGATCAAGGCGGATGTCGTGTCAGCCGACGAACGCGAATCGGGGCTGCGTCGGGTGCTCAACTTCGGTCACACGGTCGGTCACGCGCTCGAGGCGATCACGAAGTACCGGCGCTTCCGTCACGGCGAAGCGATTGCCTACGGCATGCTGGCGGCGGCCGATCTCGCCGTGGCGCGCGGCGCTTTGAACGACCGCGAGCGGCAGGCACTCGCGCGCCTCATCGCCAAGCTCGGCCCGCTTCCAGCGGTCAGCGATCTCTCGGCCGCCCGCGCGCTCGAGGCGGTGCGCCGCGACAAGAAAGTGGTGGAGGGACGCCTTCATTTCGTGATCTCCATCGCGATCGGCGCGACGACGATCATCGACGACGTCACAGAGGCGGAGCTCGCTGCGACGCTCAAGCGACTTGGATTGAAGGATTGAGGATTCACCGCAGGCATCAGGCATCGGGTATCGGGCATCAGGGCTGTCTCAGGGATCAGGCATTAGGCATTAGGGTTCAGGTATGCCGACTGAAGCCTCAGACAGCCCTGATGCCCGATGCCTGATACCTGATGCCTACTGGTCTTCAGACGCCAGTCCGTATTCCTTCATCTTGGCGACGAGCGATTTGAACGTGATCTGCAGCGTCTCGGCGGCGCGCTGGCGGCTGCTGGTCGCGGCGAGCGCCTGCGCGATCTTCCGGCGCTCGACTTCCGTGGTCACGCGGCGCAGCGCGTCGGACATCGTGCCGGAGAGATCGACGTCGTCCCACGGGCTCGACGGCGGCACCGGCGCCGACGGGATCTGGGGAAACGTCAGGTTGAGGTGCCGCGGCTGGAGGACGTCGGCGTCCGCGAGGATCACGGCACGCTCGATGCAGTTCTGGAGCTCGCGCACGTTGCCCGGCCACGGGTACGCCTGGAGCTGATCGAGCGCCTCCGGTGACAGGGTCAGCGGCGTTTTGTTCAGATCGCGACAGAACTTCTCGATGAAGTGTCGGGTCAGGATGCCGATGTCGTCCGTGCGTTCGCGCAGCGGCGGGATCGTGATCGGAAAGACCGAGAGCCGGAAATAGAGATCCTCGCGGAACGTTCGCGCGGCGACACCCGCTTTCAGATTCCGGTTGGTCGCCGCCACCACGCGCACGTCCACGTGAAGCAACGCCGTGCCGCCGACGCGCTCGAATTTCCGCTCCTCGAGCGCGCGCAGGATTTTGGCCTGCAGCGGGAGCGGCATCTCCCCGATTTCGTCCAGGAATATCGTCCCCTGGTGCGCAACCTCGAACTTCCCGGGCTTGCGGACCGACGCCCCGGTGAACGCGCCCTTTTCGTGGCCGAAGAGCTCCGTTTCGAGCAACGTGTCCGGAATTGCCGCGCAGTTGATGGCGACAAACGGCCCCTCGGCGCGAGGGCTGAGCGCATGCAGCGCGCGCGCGAAGAGCTCCTTGCCGGTGCCGCTCTCGCCTTCGAGGAGCACCGTCGCGTCGCTGCCGGCCGCGCGGTGAAGCTGCTGCGTGACCTGCCGCAGCTTCGGATCATCGCCAATGATCCGCGGTGCGCCGCGGCGCTCGGCCATCTCCTCTTTCAGGAGGAAGTACTCGGTCAGAATCCGGCGCTGCGCGATCGCGCGCGCGACCATCAGCAGCAGGTGGTCGGGATCGATCGGCTTGGCGAGGAAATCGAGTGCCCCCTCTTTCATCGCGGTCACCGCGTCCTGGATACTGCCATAGGCGGTCATCACGATGACAGGGAGCTCGGGATCGAGCTCTTTGGCCGCCCGGAGCACCCCGAATCCGTCGCCTGAAGGCAGCCGCAGATCGCTCAGCACGAGAGCCGGCCGCGCCTGCTGGATCGCCTGCACGGCCTCCGCTTGATCCCGCGCCTCGACAACGGCGTGGCCTTGCGCTTCCAGCGCGTGCCGCAGCATTGCGCGGAGCGAGTCTTTGTCTTCGACGAGGAGAACGGGAAAGGAGGTCACGCCATTTGCGATGTGCGATTTGCGATTTGTGCTTTCGAGCTGTGATTCGTGATTGGACCCATCGCTCACCAATCACAAATCAGAAATCACAAATGGCTAGCGGAGCCAGCCGGGGGGAACGGCGGCGCGGCGCGCTTCTTCTTCGATGTCGGCGATGGCCTTCTTGAACTGCGCGATTTCCTTCTTCACGCGATCGAGCTCGGCAAGGGCCTTCAGTCGATCCGCCTCGATCACGCGGCGCTGGGCCGGATCGTCGCGATTGACGAAATCGGTGGTCAACGCGTTGATGCGGCTCTGGAGGGCGTCCTGAAACACCTGGGCACGAGCCAGGTTCTGCCGAGCCTCGGTGATGCGGCCGCGCCAGAAAGTCTCATCCTTTTTCTTCTGGTCCGGCTGAGGTGTGGCTGCCGGTTCCCCGGTCTTGCTCTGTGCCTGAGGCTGCGAGCTCGACGGAGCGGGAGCGGCCGCCGCAGGCGCGCTCGACGAGGGCGCCGCCGGCGTTGATGGCGGGGCGGCCTCGGGTTCCTTCCGCAGGGTGTCGTTTGTGTAGACCTTCCCGGCCGTCTTCATAGCCTTTCGGCGTTCCTCTTCCTTCCGGGCGACGTCGCCAAGCGACTGTGCCCACGCCGGCGACAGGGCCAGCAGAGAAAGGACAAGGACCGTGGCCGCACTGCAGACATACCTCATAGTCGAATTATCGGCTCCAGGGCCTTTCGACGCCAGCCCGGAGTGGGCCAGCGCCGGAGTTACCTGAGCTCGCGCCACGACATTATGCGGACGCCGTTCCCCGGGGTCCGGCCGACCGTGACCTCGACCGCCCGCCGCACCCCACCTGGACCGTATGCGTGCGCCTGCAAGGCGAGCACATCAAGCCCCGGATTCTCTTCCGGTTCCGTGCCGTCGGGTGGCGGCCCGCCGTCGAGCAGTGGGTCGTTATCGTTGTCCGCCGGGTCGTCGCCAATCCAGACGACAACATATATCCATGAGGCGAGGACACCGGGGAGCATGTCGGCCATCGAGCCGGAGGCGAACAACTGCCAGCGCGGATTGTTCGGACCCCACGGTCGATCGTCGGTACGCTCGGTCATGTCGGCCTCGCTGCAGGTGGTCGTCTTGCCGCACCGCAGCATGTTCGTCGCCTCCGTGAGGTTGAGCCGTCCCGCCACCGTCTCACGCACGCCGAATGGCGGGCCGTCGATGAATGCCGAGGTCATCGCGCCCGCGAGCAGGCGGTTCCAATCGGGCGCGGCCCTCAGATCCTGGATGACACGCTCAATCGCCCCATCGGCGGCATAAAGAGCCTCGATGCCGTCGCGATAGTTGCGCGCACCCGCCGTCTCGCTCATTGTCGTCATCGTGAGCGCCATGCCAAGGGCGCTCAGCATCAACAGCGTCATGAGAGCCACGAGAAGAGCGAGGCCTTGTTCGTCGGGGAAGCGGCTCACGGTGACTCTCGTGATTCAACTGTGACGGGCCACAGAGACACAGAGGTTCATCACCTCGTCAGATTCATGTTCCGCGGCGCGATATCGAACTGAATCTGCTGGTCCGGCACCAAGCGCGTGGCGCCATTGAACGTGCCGCCGCGGGCGAACAGCGGTCCTGCCGGGCCTCGCAGCGACTCCTGCGCCACCTGCACGCGCAACTTGACGCGGATGCGCCTGATGCGGAGCAGATCGGCGTCGAACCGATCGCGAGCCATCGCGTCCGGGCACCACGGCCCATCCGTCAGCATCGCCTCGGTGAGCGGAACGCTCCCGCCAGCACCGAGCACCGGCAGGCGTGGCGCGTGCGCACCCGTCGCCGGGTCGAAGACGAACACGCAGTTCTCCCCGGACGGCCACGGTGCGTTGTCCTCGGCAGGATCCGGCGGTTTCGGGCCGTACGTCGTCCAGGGACCCTTGCCGTCGAGCGGCCTCTCCGAAAGACGCATCGGGGGGACCGGATCCCCGAAGTACTGAAACGTCACATCGACGATGTGGTCCGTCACCGGCACGTCGGTCTCGATGCCGTCGTAGTGCATCAACTGGAACGTCCTGGTGGACACGTCAGACTTCACGTAGTAGGTGTGCATCGATATCCGGGCGACAGAGGAGCCCTGCGCGTAAGGCACCGACAGCGCGCCGTCGTGCTCGAAATGAAGCGAGTCGTCCTCCACGCGCGTCACCGTCAGCAGATCGCGGCGACCGTGGCTCTCGAAGATCAGCAGCCGCATTCCCGCTCTGATTTCGCACAGCGAACGAGGTGTGCCGGGAGGACAGCTGGATTGCGCGGTCAGCCTCACCTGCGTCGCCGTTGTGGTCATCGCGTCGGCCGTCGTTGTCTGAGAAGGACTCGGAGGAACGTACATAATGCTGATGGTGTCGGGCCGATACAGCACGTTCCGCGCGCGATCGTCGTTGACATCGCCAACGCGGTACGGCAGCACGGGTGCAAACACGCTGTTCAGCGCGGCGGCCGAGGGCCCGACATACGTCCCGGCTCCCGCCATGATCAGATCCTTCGCCAGCGCATCCACGCCGACGCGCAATCGCTGCTGCATGTCGGATACCTCGGGCTGCGCCTGGAAGATCCCCTGCACCGGCCCCATCAGCGTGAGCATGACGCCCGTGATCAGCATCATGATCGCGGTGGATATCAACAGCTCGATCATCATGGCGCCACCTTCGTCCTCACGGTGACCAGCCAGGCCTCGCCCGGCAATCGCTCGCGGCTGGCCGGAGGGCCGACCCGCGCCACACGCACTTGAAGGATGAACGTGTTTTCGGGATCGGCAGGCGACGGCCGCACCGACCAGCGGCGAACGTACCGGGCGCCATCCGGAGGGCCGCGTTCGTCCAGAACACTCCCCCACGCATCGACATAATCGACATGGCCCGGCGTGTCCTCCTCCAGCGCACGGGGCGGAGATGGCGTCAGTCGCGTGTCGCTCCGCAGGTGTTCCAACTTCTGCGCGGCGAGCACGGTCGTACACGTCACGGTCTGCGACGCGATATTGGAGCCGATGGCGACGGCGAAGAGTTGTGCCACGCCGATAATCGAGGTCGCGAGGAGCGCCGTCGCAACAATCACCTCCACCAGCGAGATGCCGGCCGTCGACGCGATTCGGGATGTGATCGACACGCCCGCCGATGAGCAATCAGCGGGCCAGTCTTCATTTGCGATTCGTGATTTGTGATTTTGTGATTTTGATTCGTGATTTGTGATTGGTGATTCGCGGCTTCAATCGCAAATCACAAGTCGCGAATCACATGATTGGCGCCCCTGTAAACCGGCAGCGTCACCTGAACGCTGGCACCGCCCTCGGGAGACGCGCCTAGGGCAACGCGGCCATTGTGTGTCACGACGATTTTCTGGACGATGGCCAGGCCCAGGCCCGTCCCGTGCGCTTTGGTCGTAAAGAACGGACGGAACACGCGATCGCCGACGGCCGCCGCGATCCCGGGTCCGTTGTCGTTGACCGAGACGCGTACCAGTCCCTGGACCTGATCGACATCGCCAACAATAGTTACCCGAGGCGCCACGCCGGCACCTTCACACGCCTCGACCGCGTTGCGCACCAGATTGCTGAACACCTGCCGCAGGAGGACATCGTCACCCTGGACGGTGCCAAAGGTCCCTTCGAGCGACAACGCCCGCCCTCTTACGAGGTCGTGACTGACGTCTTCGGCCGCGCTTTGCACGATCGAGCCGAGATCCACCGGCTGGAGCACGGCTTGTTCGGGCTTGGCGAAGTTCAGAAAGTTCGTCACGATTTTCCCCAGCGCCTCCGTCTCCTGCCGGATACCTTCGATGTACGGGCGATAGCCGTCGGGCAGCTGTTGGAGATCGATGAGCCGGCTGTAGCCGTGAATCGTCGCGAGGCCGTTCCGAAACTCGTGGGCGATGCCGGCCGTCAGCTCACCGAGACGTGCGAGCGTATCCTTCAGCCGAAGCTGTTCCTCGAGATCGACAACCGCCGTCAAGTCGGAGAAAAGGCAAATCGCGCCTTGCTGCGCGCCCTCTTCGCTCGCAAGTGGTGACACCGTTACACCAAAGTGCGTCGCCCGGCTCGATGGCGGCATCTCCAGGGCCCGCCGCACGATGGCCCGGCCAGTTAACAGGCACTCGTCGATCGCTGCCGCCAGCGGCGCGGCGCTCATCAGGAGCTCGCGATAACTGTCCGGCTGTACGCCGTCGGGGAGTCCCAGCAGCCGATGGCCGGCGCGGTTGAGGATCTGCACGCGCCCTTCGGTCGAGACAACGAGCAGTCCGGCGGTCAGGCTCGAGACGATCTCCCCGCTCAGTCGCTCCGAAGCCTCCGCACGCGCGCTCATCGCGCGCTCCTGCGCCTTGAGCCTGGCAATCGCGTCCTGAAGCGACGCAGCCAGGAACGCCGTCTCGGAGCCGCCGCCGCCGTCGCGCAGATGCCGTTTGGTGTCGCGTGCGGCCGACATGAATCGGAGTACGGCAAACATCAGGACGCCGACGAGTACGGCCACGAGCACCGTGAGGCCAACGAGCGCATAGCCGTACTGCGTCATCAGAATTGCGAGAGGTACCAGGACAGGAAGCTGTCGCCCACGACGATCGTGGCGAGCGCGCCGACCGCGAGGAAGGTTCCGAACGGAAGCGCGTACCGCGCCCCCTTTCCCGCCACGATGAAAGCCACGCCGATGATCGACCCGATGAACGAGCTGAGCACCAGCGTCAGCAGCATGTGCTGCCAGCCGAGGAACGCGCCGATCATCGCGAGCATCTTGACGTCGCCCATCCCCAGACCTTCGTGGCCGCGGACTTTCTCGTACAGCCATGCGATCGCCAGCGGAATGCCGCCACCGGCCACGATGCCGATGAGCGCCGAACGCCATCCCGGCTCCGACAGCGCGGCGAACACGAACCCGACGGCAATTCCGGGAACCGTGATCACGTTCGGCAGGATCCGGTGATCCAGATCGACAACAAACAGCACGATGAGCGCGCAACCGAAGACAAGCCGGCTCGCCAGGAGGAGGCCGGGCGGGTAGAGGTGCACCGCCGCCACGAAGAGCGCCGCCGTTGCAATCTCGACGAGGAGGTACCTCACGGGAATGCCGGCACGACAGTGACGGCAGCGCCCGCGCAGCCAGAGATAGCTGAGTACGGGCATGTTGTCGTACCAGGCGATCGCATGGCCGCACTGAGGACAGTGGGAACCTGGCCAGGCCACCGACTCCTTCCGCGGCAGACGATGAATGCAGACGTTGAGAAAACTGCCGACGATGAGGCCGACCAGGGCGGCAACAACGAGCGCGGGCAGCTCTGCGAGAAGCGTCGACATCTCAGGAGTGCGGAATCGCGAGGTCGGTCGGCAGCGGAAACAGCCGCGACTCGTGGGAAACTGTCACCCGCGCCGTAGCCGGATCCATCACGTACGGAAACCCCGAAGGATCGCGCGGTTCGCCGCGCAGCCATCCCCCGACCACCAGATCGCTCCAGGCCGTGGGCCGCCGGCCTGTGGCGAGCGTGACGCGGGCAATGAGGGAGTGGAGCGCGTCGATCTGATCCAGCGCGTCGAGCTGCGCGAGCCGCTGACGCGCGGTGTCGGCGAGAAAATCGGCGTCGGACTTGAGCAGCTCCTGCCACATCAGCCGGGCGGTTCGACGGTCGCCCCCCCGGGCGCTCATGCCCGCGGCCACCGGCTTCAGCCAGACCGGCGCACCCGGAACTTCGCTGGCGCGCTCGAACCACGCCGCCGCGGTCTTGTAATCGTGAATCGTCCAGAAGTAGACGAACCCGATGTCGTGCAACAGCTGCCAGCGATTCGGATCGTGATTCAGTCCCTTCTCGAGCAACGCCACGGCGAGATCCGGCCGGCCCGGACCCCCGGGATATCCCTCGCTCAGGAAGATGGCCCCCATCCGATACGCGACAAGGAACTGCGGGTCGAGCGTGGTCGTGATGTCGAGCAGCGGATAGAGCAGGTCGTAGTTCTTCTCTGGCTCGCCGGAACGGCGCACGGAGCCGTAGTAGACGACTGCGCGAATCCAGTAGATATCGGCTGCGAGCGCATCGAATTCGAGCGACATGCGATCGAGGAGAGCGGGCGAATGCAGCCAGAGCATCGGCAGCTCGGCCGGCGGTTCGGGCACGAGCCGCTCGCGGATCATCTGTAGTCCCGCCGCCGTTGCCAGGAGCAGGACGAGCGCGGCCATGGCGCCGATGGGACGAGGGTAGGCGTGGGTCATCCCTGGGTCGTAGGCCGCATCTTTAGATGCGGCGCAGTGCCGGGTCGAAAGACCCGGCCTACGTACGTCAGGTCTGAAGACCCGCGCCTACAACTTCGCCCGTAGCCCGGAGTCCGTAGCCTGCAGCCCATCATCTACTTGAAGTCACGCCGCCGGAAGACTGCCACCGCCGCCACGAGCAGCGCGGCCACGTACACGACGGCATATGCAAGCGTCAGGGCGACGTCGGCAGGCGGCACGGCATCGCCGTGGACGACCTGCGTCTTGACGTCGAACGAGGCAAAATTGGGCAGCAGGTAGTACAGCGTGCGCGCCGTATAGACAGCCGGAGGTGAATCGACGACTGCCTGGAAGTTCCGGAGGTCCGCGTTGAAATGGCCCGCCGTCCATATGCCGAGCGTGAGCAGGGCCGACAGCAGCGGGCTCGAAAACGTCGAGAAGAACAGCGCGATGGCCGTGACCACCGTGAGCTGCGCGAGGATGAGGACGATCGGCACGGCGAGCCGGACATCAGTTGCCGGAGCGGGCCACGATTGCCGCACCCCCGGCTCCGCCATCCAGTTCATGTACGCCAGCACGGCATAGTAGGCAATCGTCATTGCGCCGACGTTCACCGCAAGCGTCAACACGAGCCCGAAAAATTTGCCGATGATGAAGCTGGCCCGCGATATCGGCTTCGCGAGCAGGCTGTAGATGCTCCTCCGCTCGACCTCCTTCGACACGAGGCCGATGCCGATGAAGATTGCAATCAGCAGACCGATCGTCGCGATGGCCGCAAGCCCGAGGTCCTTGATGATCTTGAGGTCCTGACCGGCGGTCAGCTGGCTGATCAGGTATGAGGCGGCCATCAGCAGGACCGCGAATGCAACGAGGCTGTACGGCACCCGGTCGCGCACCGACTCCTTGAAGACGCTGCCGGCGACGAGCCAGATCTGACGCATGTATCAGGCTCCGACCGGCTCGCGCGGCTTCGACGCGGCAATCTGGCGCACGAAGAGATCCTCGAGCGTGTCGCGCACAGGGTTGAGCGAGAGTATCCGGCCGCCATGTCGTGCCAGCTCGGCGATGAGGGCTTCCGGCGGATCCGGCGGGAGCTCCAACGAGAATCGGCCATGCGCGAGCGGCACGATGCGCGTCACACGCGTGCCGAGCGCCGCCAGCTTCTCCCGCGACACATCCGACACGATCAGTTCCCACCCACGCAGCTCGAACCCGACCATGTCCGTAAGGCGTCCGGTCGTGACGAGCCGGCCGCCGGCCAGAATCGCCACCCGGCTGCACAACGACTCGGCGTCAGCGAGGATGTGCGAGCTGAAGAAAACCGTGCAGCCGGAATCGCGGAGCCGCATCATCAGCTGACGCATGTCGCGCCGGCCGAGCGGATCGAGACCCGACATCGGCTCGTCCAAGAACACGACCTCCGGCTGGTTGAGAATCGCCTGCGCGATGCCGACACGCTGGATCATGCCCTTCGAGAATTGCCGAAGCTGCATCCGGCGTTCGGCACCAATCCCGACCTGGTCGAGCACGTCCGCGACGCGCCGCCGCCGCTCCTCGCCGCGGTAGCCGAACAGGCTGGCGAAGTAGGTCAGGAGCTCGTTCGCGGTGAGATAGTCGTAGAAGTACGGGTTCTCAGGGAGGTAGCCGATGCGCCGTTTGACCTCGAGATCACCGACCGGCTTGCCGAGAATCCAGGCGGCGCCGCTCGTCGGATAGACGAGCTGCATCAGCAGCTTCAGCGTCGTCGTCTTGCCTGCGCCGTTGGGACCGAGAAATCCGAAGATCTCAGCCGGGGCGACCTCGAGGGAGAGACCGTCGAGCGCCACGTAGGGTCGTGGCCGCCAGAATCCAACCGTGTAGTGCTTGGTCAGACCCTCGGTCTTTATTGCGTGCATCTCCTCACGGTTTGCTGGCGGAACCCTGCGCCCGCTTCAGCTCATGTGCGATGGCGGCTTCGAAGAAGTTCGGGAGCAGGCCGCCTTCGATCTTGATGCCATTGATGAAAAAAGTCGGCGTCCGGTTCACGCCGAGCTGCCGGCCGTACGCGGTGTCCGCCTTCACCTGCTCGAGCACGCGCGGATACTGGGCATCGAAGTCCGTCACCTGGGCGACCTCGCGCGCGCCTTTCTTCACCAGCTCGGGCGACATCGCCGGCTGGTTGTCGAACAACCAGTCCTCGAGCGCCTCGGCGCGTCCCTTCGCCCGCGCCATCCGAACCGCGGCCGCGGCCTCGCAGGCTGCCGTGTGACCGCCGCCTCCGTTGCACTCCGGCTCGAGCGGAAAGTCTTTCGTGATGAACTTCACCTGTCCGGGATGCGAGTTCTCGAACTTCTGCAGGATCGGCTTGTACTGCAGAAATGTCTGCTTGCATGGCGGGCACTGGTAGTCGTTGAACTTGACGATAACCACCTTGGCGCCGTCACTGGGCACCGCCAGCGGCACCCGAGGCTGCATATCCAGCCACTGCTCGAACCCGGCGACCTGATCGAGCTGGGCCGCGGGGGCCGGCGCAGCCGGTGCGGCGCTGGCCGAGGTGGACGAAGGGGACGAGGGGGTCGCGGCAGCGGCCGCTGACACCGCGTCGCGAGGGAAGAAAGCAATCGCCGACGCGGCGCCCGCCAGGTAGAGAATCGCGATGACCAGGGCCACCGGGTAGCGGGCAAGGCGGCGCAGATCGCGCGCCGCAAAGCGCGGCAGCGACCCCAGCCGCGCCGGACTCGACGCGCCCGACACGATAAAGATTCCAACCACCGCCACGTAGGTCAGCACGCAGAGGATGCACATTGTCTTCAGCACGAAAAATGAGGCGTATGCGAGATACAAGACAACGGCCAGGGCCACGGTCGAGAGCGCGAAGAGATAGCCCGATACCGACGACTCGGAGGCGTCAGCCGTTTCCGCGCGACGGGCCTGCGATGGTCTGGCCGGCGGCGCCGATGGTTCGGAGACGAACGTGAGGAGCAGCGCCAGGCTGAACCAGATCACACCGCCAAGCGCGACAGGAATACCCGCCACCGTGCCGTACGCGCTGCGGTAGACGGTCTCGCAGTTCACGGCCTCGCTGATATCGCAGAAGCTCGTGTAGGAGGCATCGTGCATCAGCCGGTAGTGCACGTAGGTCGAGGTTGCGGAGGCGACAAGGCCGAGCACGCACAGCGCAATCAGCGTCGCGCGAACGTGGCGTTTCGTCATGGCCGGAAAGTGCTCCGATCGGCAATCGTACAACAAGTCAAGGGCTCTGACCTCGATATCACGTCAGAGCCCTTGCCTTGTTGCAGCGTCTCTTGGCGCGCTTCGCGCGCCGGGTCCGTCATGCGGCCCTGCAGTAGCGACAAATTCTCGCTGGGAGCCCGCATAACGGACAAGCACGGGCGCTGACCTCGATATCACGTCAGAGCCCTTGCCTTGTTGCAGTGTCTCTTGGCGCGCTTCGCGCGCCCGGTCCGTCATGCGGCCCTGCAGTAGGGACAAATTCTCGCTGGGAGCCCGCATAACGGACAAGGGGCTGGCCCGCGCGTGCGAACCAGCCCCGGGGTGTTGCGATGCGATCGTCTTACTGGATCGGGCGGATGTCGCCACCGGTCGTGAGCGGCTGCGGCGGAGGCGTGTTGTTGCCCGTGTTCTGGAAGATCGTGCCGGCCTCGTCCGTGGCGAACGCGCGCGTTCCGGTCGAACCCCAGTTGATGGCAGCCGCCGTCGCGTAGTATCCCGTGGTCACGCCAACGCCAGCGCACATCGCGTTCGTGTTGGCCGCGAGAACCGGCTGACCGTTGGCGCCGGGCGCCAGCACGGTCGTGTAGCCGCTCTTGTCAACCGCGGCTCCGCTCGTCAGGTCGGGCGAGAGGAACGGCTGCTGACCCCCTGGACGAATCGCCAGGTCCGTCAACGCGTCCGCGTAGCCATTGCAGAACTGCGAGAAGTTCTGCTGCGCGGTGTTGATGGCGCGCAGCGAGCCGATCGCCGACGCCTCGTTGCCCGACATACGGGCACGCAGCAGCCCTGGAACCGCGATCGCGGCGATGATCCCGATAATGGCCACCACGATCAGCAACTCGATCAGGGTAAAGCCTTCGTTCTGGCGCATCTTCTTCACTAGGTCACTCCTTGAGAGCCGGGCCGGAGGGCCCGTGGATCCGAACTGGCGCTTCCGACTCGGCGCCTCGTGGCCTTCGACGTGCTCGGTCGCCCAAGCCTAGTCGAACGGCCCACGGTCCAGCTATGAGCAACGGCGGTGCCAGCCCGGACGATATCACCGGCACACGCACTATCTCATAGCTCTGCAACAAGTTATGGGTAGCGACGAACCGTGGAGGGCTCCATTAGATTAAGGCCACTGACAAAAAGGGTCAACCTGAAGTGGCAAAAATTGTCGGGAGGCAACAAGGGGACGGAGGGAACGGTCAAACACAGAGAAACGGAGGAACGGAATAAGAACGCCTCAGAACCCGTCTCCGTTCCTCGGTTTCTCTGTGTGATCCCGTGCCCTCCGTAACCTCCGTTATCTCGATTACTGGATAGGCTGGACGTTACCGCCCGGCGTCAGCGGCTGCGGCGGCGGAACGTTCTGGGAGGCGTCCTGGAAAATCGTCCCGAGCTCGTCGGTCGCAAACGCGCGCGCACCGGTTAATCCCCAATTGATTGCAACGGCCGTCGCGTAATAGCCGTTGGTCACGCCCACGGCCGCGCACATCGCGTTCGTGTTGGCCGCGAGCACCGGGACGCCCCTCGCGCCGGCAGCCATCGTCGTTCGATACCCACTCTTGTCGACGGTCGCGCCGGCCGTCATGTCAGGCGAGAGGTACGGCTGCTGTCCGCCGGGACGCATCGCAAGGTCGGTCAGCGCGTCCGCGTAGCCGTTGCAGAACTGCGAGAAGTTCTGCTGCGCGGTGTTGATCGCTCGAAGCGAGCCGATCGCTGACGCCTCGTTGCCCGACATGCGGGCGCGCAGCAGCCCCGGGACCGCGATCGCCGCGATGATGCCGATGATGGCGACCACAATCAGAAGCTCGATCAGCGTAAACCCGTCGTCGTGACGTCTCGTCCTCAAGAGGTTTGCTCCTTGGTTGTCCCGGGTGAATGGGTCTCACGGAGCAACATGAATGCCCATCTCGACCGATGACATCGGCGTGCGTATCCGACACGTCTGCAGAAACTTAATGGAAGCATCGCAGAGCAGACGCGCCTGAGCCATTGACGAAATGGTCATGGACCACCAAAAATCGTCAGCTCTCAGAGGTCATCGGATATTCAGTTTTTTCGCGTAATACCTGAAGGACCGGAAGCTCATGCCGAGCATCTCCGCAGCCTTGGCCTGGACGCCCCCGGCGCGTTTGAGCGCCTGGACCATGTGGTCGCGGTAAATCTCTTCGACATGCGCCTCGAGGTCGATGCCGTTCTCGGGCAATTCGGCCGGCAGCGCCTGTCCCGACGCCGGCGACACGCCGCGCCGCACGGGCTCGGGCAAGGTCTCCGGCAGGACCGACGGCGTTTGTTCGAGCGCGACGGCGCGCTCCATGACGTTCTCGAGCTCGCGAACGTTGCCGGGCCACGCGAAGGCCTGCAGCAGGTCCATGGCGTCGCGCGAGATGCTGCGCACCGGTTTCTGCATCTGTTCCGCGAACCTCGCGAGAAAGTGCTCGGCGATGAGCGGAATGTCCTCCCGGCGCTCGCGCAGCGGCGGCAGGTGCACTGGAAGCACGTTGATGCGATAGAAGAGGTCCTCGCGGAACTTTCCCTCGGCCACCCGCTTCTGCAGATCCTGGTTCGTCGCGGCAATCACGCGGATGTCTGCCTGCACCTCCTCGGTCCCGCCAAGCCGGCGGAACCGGCGGTCCTGCAGCACGCGTAGCAGCTTGACCTGCATCGTCGCGTTCATCTCGCCGATCTCGTCGAGAAAGATGGTTCCCCGCTCGGAAACCTCGATCAGGCCTTTCTTGTTGGAGTCGGCGCCCGTGAAGGCGCCCTTCATGTGACCGAAGAGCTCGGACTCGAGCAGCGTCTCCGGAATGGCGCCGCAGTTCAACGCCACGAACGGCTGATCGCGGCGGAGAGAGTTGAAGTGGATGGCCCGCGCGATGAGATCCTTGCCGGTGCCGGACTCGCCCGTGATGAGCACGGTGCTGTTGGTTTTCGCGATGGTCTCGACCATCTTGAACACCTCGAGCATCGCGCGGCTCTGGCCGATGATGTTGGAGAACTCGTAGGCGGTGCCGAGGGCCTTCTTCAGGAGGACGTTCTCCTCGCGCAGCTTGTGCGACTCGAGGTGGCGCCGGACCTTGAGACGCAGCTCGTCCATGTTGAAGGGCTTGGTGAAGTAGTCGACCGCGCCGAGGCGCATCGCCTCGACCGCCGTGTCGGTCGATGCATAGGCCGTCATCATGAACGCGACGATGTCGCGATTGACCGCCTTGGCTGCACGGAGGACGTCAACCCCGCTGACGTCCGGCATCCGGATGTCGGAGAGCAGCAGGTCCACGGGCTGCCGCTGGAGAAGCTCGATCGCCTCCTTCCCGCTCTGCGCCACGATCACCTGGTAGCCATCGCGACGCAGCACAATGCGCAACATCTCGCGCATCGACGCCTCGTCATCGACGACGAGAATTTTCGGTTCCGAGACGGGCGTCGGCGGCGCCTCGACCGTTTTGGCTGCGTCCTTCATCGACGTAATCGTTCGGCGTCGGCGCGCGGCGCAACTGGAATTCCATGTCCGGCCGCACGGAGCGGCAGCTTCACGCGGAACATCGTCCCGAGGGCCACACGCGACGAGACCTGGATCGTGCCGCCGTAGTCGGTGACGATGCGATGGACGATCGGCAGCCCGAGCCCCGTGCCCTTCTCGAACGAGCTGTGGAACGGTTGGAAGATCTCGTCGAGCTCCTCTTCCGGGATGCCGCGCCCCTGATCCTCGACGATCAACTCCACTTCCGCGGGCGTCGCGACGACGGCCAGACGCAACCGGCCACCGCGCGCCATCGCCCGCAACCCGTTCGTGGCGAGGTTCCACACGACCTGGCGGATCTGGTTCTCATCGGCTTCGTACCAGACCGGCTCGGCCGGCACGTCGACCTCGATGACGTGATCCTCCCGGGCGTCCGATCCGTGGCGGATCAGCATGGCCGTGTCCTGCAGCGTCTTCCGGACGTCGAGCCGCGACACGGCAAACCGCTGCGGCCTTGCGTATGCCAGGAACGACCGGATCGTGTCGTTGAGACGTTCGGACTCGCGCAGCACGATGTCCATCAGCTGCGCCTGCTCGGCGTTGAGCGGCAATTCCTGCCTGAGCACCTGAATCGATCCGGACATGGACGCGAGTGGATTGCGGATCTCGTGTGCGATGCCGGCCGCCATCTCGCCGACGGCCGCGAGGCGCTGCTGGAGGCGGGCGTTCCGTTCGAGCCGCCGCAGATCGGTCACGTCCTGGAAGGTAAACAGATATCCGATACGCCCATCCGGAAAGGGCAGCGTCGTCGCTGTCAGTCCGAGATCGATCGTCCGGTTGTCGGCCCTGCGGTACTCGCGATCGAGACGCAGGCTGCGGGACTCGGACAAGGTGGCGAGGCTGGCGCGCACGTTTGGCGGCAACTGCAACATCGGCACGATGTCCCGGCCGACCACGGCCTCTGCCGGAAGCGCCGTGATCGTCGAGGCCGCGCGATTGAAGGTCAGGACGCGGAGATTTTCGTCCGTGGTCGCGAGACCGCTCAGCAGGCTGTCGATGACGTATTCGTTGAACGCGCGGAGGTCGGCCATCTGATGGGACGCCCGCTCGAGGCGGACGCCGGCCGAGCGAAGCCCTTCGGCCAGCGACCCGCTGAGGTACGCGACGGCGAAGAACCCGAAGAGGTTGATGGCGACGGTGTACTGCGCGAAGCGCGGCGTCGGGAGATCCGAGGGCGCGACCGCGAGCCACGTCCCCGAGAGGTAGTCGACGTCCAGGTACTGGGCGGCAACCAGACCGAGGTACAGGACCGCGCTGAGCGTCGCCACCTGCAGGGCGCCGCGGCGGAAGCGAAACACGCTTGCCGCGATGATCGGCAGCAGATAGAGCGACGAGAAATAGCTCGTGATGCCGCCGGTCACCGCGATGAACGCCGAGATGACGAGCGCGTCGCCCGCGAGCTGCATATCGACCAGCCACGGGCGGCGGTGGGCATACTTCAGCGTCCCGAGATAGACGACGCTCAGCGCATAGGTCAGCCCGATCAGAAAGAAGAACGGGTTGGCCTGGAACGTCGCCGGACGATTGACCAGAACGAATATCGCCGAACCGAGCAGCAGCGTACTGACGACGAGGCGAACCGCGATGAGCGTCGAGAGCCGCGCCCGGAGATCCATCGTCAGCCGGTGAGCTTGCTGATCAGACTGAAGATCGGGAGATACATGGCGATGACAATGCCGCCGACGATGCCGCCCAGGAACGCGATCATCAGCGGTTCGAGCAGCGTCAGCAGGCCGGCGACGGCCACGTCGACCTCTTCCTCGTAGAAGTCGGCGATCTTGCCGAGCATCGTGTCGAGCGCGCCCGTGGCTTCACCGACGCCAATCATCTGCACGACCATCGCTGGAAACACTTTCGTCTCGCGCAGCGGTTGCGCGATCGTCTCGCCGCGCTCGATGCTCTTGCGCGTCGTCAGGATGGCCTCCTCGACGATCGCATTGCCGGCGGTGCGCGCGGTGATGTCGAGCGCCTCGAGAATCGCCACGCCCGACGCGAGCAGCGTCGACAGAGTGCGGCAGAAGCGTGCCACGGCGATCTTGCGCATGAGCGTACCGAAGATCGGCATTTTCAGCACGATCCCGTCGACGACGTGACGCCCGCCTGAAGTCTTGTAATACGATCGGAGGCCCCATACGACTGCGCCAACGCCTATGAGCACGAAAGGACCGAAGCGAACGAGCCCCTCGCTGAGCGCGATGACGATACGCGTGGGCAGGGGCAGCTCGGCGCCGAGGCCCGCGAACAGGTTGGCGAAAGTCGGAATGACCTTCCAGAGGATGACGCCGACGACCAGGACCGCGATGACGATAACCGCGATCGGATAGATCATCGCGGACTGGACCTGGCCCTTCAGCTTGACGGCCTTCTCGATGTAGGTCGCCAGCCGCTTGAGAATCGTGTCGAGGATGCCGCCAGCCTCGCCCGCGGCAATCATGTTGGTGAAGAGCGGGTCGAAGGCCTTCGGGTGCTTCTTCATCGCGTCGGCGAGCGACATGCCGCTCTCGACGTCGCCTCGCGTGGCGAGGATCACCCACGAGAAGTTCCTGTCCTCCTCCTGCGTTCCGAGAATCTCGAGGCACTGCACGAGCGGCAGGCCCGCGTCAATCATCACCGAGAACTGCCGCGTGAACACGGCCAGGTTCTTGGCCGGGACCGATTTGGCCCGTCTGGCCGCGACGCCTTTCTTCGCGGCCCGTTCCCTGACGGGATTGATCCGGGTGACGAGAATCTGGTCTCGCCGCAGGGCGGCAACCGCCGCGTCCATCGTGTCGGCGGCCCGCTCCCCGGTCACACTCTGGCCTGCGCGCGTCCGCCCCGAATAAGCAAAGGTCGGCATGTTACGAACCAATCAAGGGCTCACGTGAGCTGGCGCAGGGCGCTTTTCGTAGGCCGCATCTTCAGATGCGGCGCCGTGCGCCGGGTCTGAAGACCCGGCCTACGAATGCCAACTCACGCGAGCTTCGCGGTTACCGTACTACCGCCTGCCTCGGGTGCATGCCGGGGCGGTTCAGCCCCGCACCGGCAACGACGCCGACGCCGCGGTTGATCAAGTCCTGCAGCTCTTCACGGTTCGAGGACGCGGCGATCGCGGTCTCGAGCGTCACCAGACGCCGCTGCTGCAGTGTCGCCAGCGACTGGTTCATCGTCTGCATTCCGAGCTTCTCCTGGCCGGTCTGCATGGCGGAATAAATCTGATGGATCTTGTCCTCGCGGATCAGGTTTCGAATCGCGGGGGTTGGAATCATGATCTCGAGCGAGACCACCCGGCCGCCGCCGATCTTCGGCAGCAGCGCCTGACACACGATCCCTTCCAGCACGAGCGAGAGCTGCGTCCGGATCTGGCTCTGCTGGTGCGCCGGAAAAATATCGATGATCCGGTTGATCGTCTGGGCCGCCGAGTTCGTGTGGAGCGTGCCGAATGTGAGGTGGCCCGTCTCCGCGATGCGCAGCGCGGACTCCACCGTTTCGAGATCGCGCATCTCGCCGATCAGGACGATGTCCGGGTCCTCGCGGAGCGCAGCGCGCAGCGCGTTGGAGAAGGTCTCGGTGTCGCTGTGCACCTCGCGCTGGTTCACCAGGCAGCTCTGGTGCTGATGGACGAACTCGATCGGATCCTCGATGGTGAGGATGTGATCGTGCCGCTCCTTGTTGATCTTGTCGATCATCGCGGCAAGCGTCGTCGACTTTCCGCTGCCGGTCGGCCCGGTGACGAGCACGAGACCGCGGGGCCGTTCGGCGAGCGTTGCCAGCACCGCCGGCAGGTTCAGCTCCTGGAAGCTGCGGATCTTCTCCGGGATCAGCCGGTACACCGCTGCCACGGAGCCGCGCTGGTTGAACATGTTGCAGCGGAAGCGCGCCAGCCCTTTCAGGCCGAACGAGAAGTCGAGCTCGAGGTGCTCCTCGAACCGCTTCTTCTGCGCATCGGTCAGCACGCTGTAGGCGAGCTGCTTGGTCTCGGCGGGCGTCAGGTCCGCACCCTCCAGCCGCTGCAGGTGACCGTGCACACGTACTTGCGGCGGAGTATTGGTCGTCAGGTGGAGGTCGGAACCGTCCAGCTCGACGGTCTTCTTCAGCAGTTCGGGCAGTGTCATCTGTACTCTCGATGGCTTGGGGCTTCGCTGTCGGCTTAAGGCTTAGGGCTTAAGGCTTAGGCCAGGACTTCAGTGGATCCGGGTACTAATCGGCAACGCACGACCCCACTGGAACCCCGAAACGCAAGTCGCCGACCGGAAGCCGCCAAGTCGCCCTAAGTCCCCCTAAGCCCTAAGCCTTAAGCCCTTATTTCACTGTCTCCCTGACCACCTCGTCGATCGACGTGACGCCTTCCTTCACCTTGCGCAGACCGCTCGTTCGAAGCGTGAGCATGCCCTCCTCGACCGCCTTGCGCCGCAATTCGAGCCCCGAGGCGCCGACGAGAATCAGCTCGCGCAGCTCCTCGGTGACTTCCATCACCTCGTAGAGTCCCACGCGTCCCTTGTAGCCGGTGTTGTTGCACTTCTCGCAGCCACGGCCACGATTGGGCACGACGTTCTTCGCGTCCTCGGGGCTGAAGCCCGCCTGGACGAGGGCCGGAGCCGGGGTCGGGTGCGGTTCCTTGCAGTTCGCGCAGAGACGGCGCACGAGCCGCTGGGCGCATACCAGGTTCAGCGAGCTCGCCACCAGGAAGGGCTCGATGCCCATGTTCATCAGGCGGTTGACCGTGCTCGGCGCATCGTTGGTGTGGAGCGTGGAGAGCACGAGGTGTCCGGTCAACGCCGCCTTGACCGAGATTTCCGCCGTTTCGAAATCCCGGATCTCGCCCACGAGGATGATGTTCGGATCCTGACGAAGGAAGCTGCGCAGTGCCGCGGCGAAGTTCAGGCCGATGCTCTCGCGCACCTGCACCTGGTTGATGCCGACCAGGTTGAACTCGACCGGGTCCTCCGCGGTCATGATGTTGGTCTCGGGCGTGTTGATGCGCGCGATCGACGAATAGAGCGTGTTCGTCTTGCCGCTGCCGGTCGGCCCCGTCACGAGCACCATGCCCCACGGCTTCTGGATGGCGACCTCGAACTTCGCCAGCGACTCGGGCTCGAACCCGAGCTTCGTCATGTCGAGCATCAGCTTCTCTTTGTCGAGCAGACGCATGACGATCTTCTCGCCGAAGAGCGTCGGCAGACACGACACGCGGAAGTCGATGTCCTTGTTCTGGCCGTTGTCCTGGAACCGGATCTTGATGCGGCCGTCCTGCGGGAGGCGCTTCTCCGCGATGTCGAGCTTCGACATGATCTTGATGCGCGAGGTGATCGCATCGCGGAACTTCATCGGCGGCTGCATGATGTTGTAGAGAATGCCGTCGATGCGGTAACGGACCCGGAGCTCCTTCTCGTAGGGCTCGATGTGGATGTCGCTCGCGCCCTTCTGGATCGCCGACATCAGGATGACGTTCACCAGCTTGATGACCGGGGCTTCCTCGCCCTGCTTGGCGAGTGCCTCGACGCTGATCTCCTCGAATTCCTCGAGGACCTCGACGTCGCCGCCTTCCGTGGCGAGCATCGGCATCTCCTCGATGGCCTTCGAGGCCACCTCGAGCGCGCTCGCCGTTGCCGCGCCGCCGCCCGGCTTCACGCCGTAATACTTCTGAATCGCTTCGATGACCGCCGTCTCGGACGCCACGACCGGCTCGACGTTGTACCCCGTCATGAACTTGATGTCGTCCATGGCGAAGACATTGGTCGGGTCGGTCATCGCGATCGTCAACGTCGCGCCGGAGCGGGAGAGCGGGACGATCTGATATTTCTGCGCGGTCTCGGCCGGGACCAGCTTGACGACGCCAGGATCGATCTCGAACTGGCCCAGCGCAATCGACGGAACGCCGTACTGCTTACTGAGCAGCGCGGTGATTTCCTCGTCTTTGATGAGTCCGAGTTTGATCAGGTTGTAGCCGAGCTTCCCCCCGTGCTGGCGCTGATAGTTCAACGCCTCCTGCAACTGTTCCGCTGTGATCCGCTTCTCCTTGAGAAGCAATTCGCCGATCCGGACTGCCATTTATCAGTAAGCGGCCGAGGCCCTTGATATCCTGCTCAACGCTCAGAGGACTCCGGGAAAGCTGATGCAAACGCCCGGAAAAAGCCCGCGTAAGAGTGTGAAACTATAAACGATTGACAATTTTTGTCAAAAGGAGACTCGCGAGGCCACACCCCACCCGCGCTCATCGGTCGAGCCACCCCGCACCAGGTAACCGTCGATAAACAGGCCCGCTCTGAGCGCCAGGCTGCCGCCAGCAGTGGCGGCGCGATCTTTCGATCCGGCCATATTGAAGCGTCCGCCTCCCCGCAGGGCCACCTTGTGCTTGCCAAACCACTGTTCCACACCGAGTGCCAAGTTCCGGCGCTCCCCGGACATTGAGGTCACCGTCCGCAGATCCAGGTCAACGGCAGCCGTCAAGGGGATCCCCCCGGCTTTGGAGGCATCGACCGCGAACCCAAGACGGAACTGACGAGGAAACATCACGGAGCTGCCGCTCGGATGCGAGAACTCGGGCTCGACGACGTTTTTCACGAGAAGGCCCAGGCGTACTGCTTCTGCCTCCGCCAGCACGCCGATGTCCAGGTCGAATTTCGACTCGGCCTCGCCACCCTCGAGGTCGCCGCCGCGGTCGAGCAGCTCCGACGGAGGCAGCAGGCTATCGTCGCGTCCGACCCGGAGCGTGCCGCGGAGGTATTTCACTGTGGTGCCGACGTGAACGCCTTCTACGATGGTCTGGACGAGCGTCACGCCGAGTTGGCTTGCTGTCAGCGACCGGATCGCCGCTCCACCCTGATCGTCTTGTCGGCTGCCCGCAGCGAGATCTGTAGGAAGGGGTCGTACATCTGTGAGGCGAAGGCGGTAATAACTGACGCCGATCGGCGGGGTTCCCAGGGCAAACCAGGAGGCGGTACCGCGTCGGGCCGGAAGCTCGCCGGGCTGTTCCGTGAGCGCGCGGGCCACCGCGACGTCAATGTACGGACCAGTCGCCAGACCCGCCGGATTCCACCAGGTGGCGCTGCTGTCGGACGCCACGGCGACGAAGGCCCCACCCATCCCAAGAGCGCGGGAGCCGACAATTTCAATAACCTGCGCGAACGCCGACGACGCCGTAGGAAAATAGACGACGAGAAGAAACGCGACACGCTTGAGTTTTACACCGGTCATATTTTGTACTTTGATTGATAAAAATTCGGCGTCGTGGCACGCGGCTTCATTCCGGTCGTGGCCCTTCCCCCCATCGAACACTATTGACCCGGCATCGTATCAGGAGTGTCAGTGACGACTCTCACCTCGACCAGTGCGCCCGGGTCGGGCGCTGCACGAACGGCTCCTCGGTCACTGCTCGCCCGTTCGCTCGGCGTGATCCATTCTCCAGGTCCAACGTTCGCGGCCGTCGCCGCCCACCCGCGGTGGCTGGGGGTCCTGGTCCTCACCCTGGCTCTAAGCTCTGCATCCGTGATGGCGCTGATGCCAACCGACGCCGGTCGCCAGGCGTTCGTCGACATGATGGTCCGGAACGCCGAAGCATACGGCTACACGGTCAGCGACGCGCAGTACGCCCAGTTGGAGCGCATAAGCGAGCGCGGCGTCATGCTGATGGCGGTCGGAACGCTCATCGGGGGCCTTGTCAGTGTTGCGGGACTTGCGGGCCTGCTGCTTGGCGTCTTCAACGTCGGCTTCGATGGACAGGCGTCGTACCGTCAGGTGTTCGCCATCGTGGCGCACGCTGGCGTAATTCTGACCGTACGATCGCTGTTCGCAACGCCGCTGAATTACGCACGCGAGTCGTTCGCGAGCCCGACCACGCTTGGCGTCTTCTTTCCAATGCTTGACGACGCGTCGCCGGCGGCGCAGTTCCTCGGCTTCATCGACGTGTTCTTGATCTGGTGGGTGATCGTGCTCGCGATCGGCATGTCGGTGCTGTACCGCCGCCGGACGCAGCCCATCGCGCTTGGTTTTCTCTTCACCTACGTGGTGATTGCGCTGATATTGGCCGGGCTGATGACAATGTTCGGGAGAACGGTGTGACTGGAAGAAAAGTACTGATCGGCCTCGGCATCGTGCTCGTCGCCGGCGCCCTCGTGGGCGCGAACCTCTGGTTCCGCCGTCACGATGTGATAACCGTGAACGCCGAGGCCCTGCGCAAACGGGACCTCGAGGCGATCGTGTCGGCGTCGGGCAAGATCCGGCCGAAGAGACAGATCAACATCAGCTCGAACACCATGGGCCGTGTGACGCGGCTGTCAGTGGAGGAGGGCCAGCGGGTGAAGGCCGGCCAGTTCCTGCTCGAGATCGATCCGCGGTCGCTGGCGGGACAGCTGCAGCGCGGCGAGGCGAGCGTCGCCGCAGCACGGTCATCGCTCCTCCAGGCGCGCACGCTGGTCGAGCAGGCAAAAGCCAACGTCGATTTGGCACGGATGAATCTCAAGCGTCAGGAGGATCTCTGGAAGGAAGGGCTGACCACGCGCGAGGCGCTCGAGCGAGCCCAGAACGATCTCAACGTGCGGGACACTGAATACCAGTCACGCGTGCAGGACATTCAGACGCGCGAGCAGCAAATCCTGCAGGAGCAGGCTCAACTCGAGACCACGCGCTACAACCTGAGCCAGATCATCATCTCCGCCCCGATGGATGGCATCGTGACCCGTCGCAACATCGAGGAGGGCGAGAACGTCGTCGTCGGGACGATGAACAATCCCGGCACGGTGCTGCTGACGATTGCCGACATGTCGGTGATCGAAGCGGAGATAGAGGTCGACGAAACGGACATCCCAGCCGTCATGCTCAACCAGCCGGCCAAGGTCACCATCGACGCGGTGCATGACAAGACGTTCCGCGGCAAGGTCACCGAGATCGGCAACAGTCCGATTCAGCAGACGGGCGCGCAGGCCACGGGGCAACGGCAGGCAACCAATTTCAAGGTCGTGGTCACGCTCGAAGAGCAGGTGCCGGACGTGCGTCCCGGCTTCACGTGCACCGCCGAGATCACGACGGCCACTCGCGCGCAGGCGGTATCGGTCCCTATTCAGGCTCTCACCGTACGGGAGATGCTCTTCGACGAGACGGGCAATCTCGTTCACGAGCCGCCTCCCGCGCGCCGCAGACGTGGCACCTCCTCGGTCGAGACCAGCGTGTCGGCCGCCGAGCCTCCGCCCGGACAGACGCGCAAGGAAACAGAAGGGGTGTTCGTCATCCGCGAGGGGCGAGCGGTGTTCGTGCCGGTCAAGGTCGGCATCGCCGGCGAACGCTATTTCGAGGTGCTCACGGGCCTGCGCGAAGGTGACCGCGTCATCACGGGGCCGTTCAACTCGGTGCGGCAACTCGCCGACGGCGAGCCGGTGAAGGTCGAGGAACCGAGCCGCGAACGCCGCCGGCCGACCAAAAATTGAGTACGTAGGCCGCATCTTCAGATGCGGCTGTCCATCACGCCGCGTCTACAGGCGGCCTGCGTACGTCGGAGTTCCATGCAGAAGCTCTTCGAGTCGGTCAAGATCGCGCTCCAGGCCATCTGGGCGAACAAGCTGCGGTCGTTCATGACGGTGCTGGGCAACATCGTCGCGGTCACGTCGATCGTGACGGTCGTGTCGCTCATCCAGGGCATGAACGCGTACGTGACCAGCGCGATCCTGTCCAACGTCGGGGCGGACTCGTTCACAATCCAGCAGTACGGCGTCGCGACCTCGGACGAGGATTTCGATCGGATGCGCGGGAATCCGCGGATCACGCTCGACGAGGCGGACGCGATCCGCCGCTTCAGCCCTCTGGTCTCGGCGGTCATGACGCAGGCGCAGCGGCGCGGCGCGGTGTCCTACAAGGACATCACGCTCGACAGCGTGACGATTCAGGGCGTGACGCGCGAGTACCTCAGCTTCTCCACGTTCAATTCCGAGCGCGGGCGGATGATGAGCCCGATGGAGGTCGAACGGAACCGGCCCCTCGTGCTCCTGGGCTGGCAGACGGCCGACCGCCTGTTCGGCGACGCCGATCCGCTCGACAAAGTCATCCGCATCCAGGGCATCCACTTCAGGGTCGTGGGTGTCAGCGAGCGCCGAGGCTCGTTCCTGGGGAGCTCGCAGGACGAGTTTGCCGTGATCCCGCTCGGCACGTACGAGAAGCTGTACGGCGCGCGTCAGGACCTGTCGCTGCTCGTGAAACCGCGCGACCCCTCGCTCATCGACGAGGCCAAAGACGACGCCATCGTGGCGCTGCGAGTGGCGCGCCGGCTGAAGCCGAAGGACCCGAACAACTTCGGCCTGTTCACGTCGGACACGCTCCTCGGCCTCTACCGTCAGGCGACCACCGGGATTTTTGCCGTGCTGATCGGCGTCGTGGCGCTGTCGCTGGTCGTCGGCGGCATCGTGATCATGAACATCATGCTGATGGTCGTCAGCGAGCGGACGCGCGAAATCGGTCTGCGAAAGGCGCTCGGCGCCCGCCGGGCCGACATCATGTCGCAGGTGCTCACCGAGTCTGTCACGCTCTCGACCTTCGGCGGCATCGTCGGAATCACGCTCGGGTTCCTCATCGCGCAGTTGATCAGCCGCGTCACGCCGCTGCCGGCCCGGCTCGAGCTGTGGTCGGTGGCGCTCGGCATCGGGATTACCGCCGGCGTCGGCTTGTTCTTCGGCGCGTATCCCGCGTCACGCGCGGCGCGGCTCGATCCAATCGAAGCACTCCGTCGGGAATGAGCGAGTGAAAAAACACGTCGGACCCTTGATTCGGTACGGGCTTCTCAACGAAGTCGTCGTCATGGCGCTCGACACGCTGCGCGCGAACAAGCTGCGCTCGGGGCTGACCGTGCTCGGCATCGTCATCGGGATCACGGCCGTCGTCGGCATGACCGCGATGATCCGCGGCTTCGACGAGTCGCTGCGGGACGGCATTCGCCAGCTCGGCCCCGACACCATTTTCGTGGCGAAGTTCAGCGGCGTCAGCATGGCGTCCGGAAAGGAATTCACCGAGCTGCTGCGGCGTCCGAACCTCACGCTGGAGGATGCGCACGCCATCGAGAAGCTGGCACGATCGGTCGGCGTTGTCGACATCTGGCTCGGCGCCGGCGGGCCGCCGACGATGGAACGGGTGTTCTATCGCGGACAGCGGACCAAGCTAATCTCGATCCTCGGCGCAACGGAGCAGTTCGCGACCGTCAACTTTCTCAAGCTCGAGGCCGGACGCTTCTTCACCGAGAGCGAGGTCCTGCGCCGCCGCAACGTGGCCGTTCTCGGGCAGACGCCGCATCAGGCGCTCTTCTCCGCGGCCGGCACGGACCCGGTGGGCAAGAAAGTCCGAATCGGGGCGGTCGAGTACACGGTCATCGGCGTGATCGGCCCTCGACCCGCGGTCGGCGGCTTCAACATGGGACAGGACGATCTCGTGATCATCCCGGAGACCACCTATCGCAAACAATTCGGGATCCAGCTGTTCCGGCGGGGCAACGCCACCCACCAGAGCGTGCTGATTGCGACCGTACCGCGCCCGGACGCGACGCGCGCGCAGGCCATGGCGGAGATCGAAGAGATCATGCGCATCCGGCACGGCCTCAAGCTCGACCAGCCGAACGACTTCGATCTGCTGACGCAGGATGCCGCGCTCAAGCTGTGGGATCAGGTGAGCCGAGCGACGTTTCTGGCCCTCGTTGTCATCTCGTCGATTGCGCTGATGGTCGGCGGCATCGGAGTGATGGCCATCATGATGATCTCGGTCACCGAGCGCACGCGCGAGATCGGCGTGCGGAAAGCGCTCGGCGCGCGGCGTCGCGAGATCCTGTGGCAGTTCCTCTCGGAAGCGGTCGTCCTGACGTCGGTTGGCGGCGTGCTCGGGATCGCGTTCGGCAGCGCCATCGGGTTCGGTGTGCACTTCGCGACGGGCTTTCCCGTCTCGCTCCCCTGGTGGTCCTTCGCGCTGGGCCTCGGATTCTCCGCATCGGTCGGCATCTTCTTCGGGATGGTCCCAGCGGTCCGCGCGTCGCGCCTGGATCCGATCGAAGCGCTGCGATACGAATGAGGGTTCGAGGCTCTCTCCCACAGCTCCCGGCGACGTGAGCAACATCGCGATGTCCCACAGCCCGGGGCGTGCAGGATCGTACTGAAGGCGGCGCGGCCATTGCCCGGAAACCGCCTGAGACTGGAATCTGAGCCCGGCGCATCGGGCGCCCCGGTCGGCTCGCGCGGCGCAGCGCCACGGGTCGTTCATCGCCGCCCACGACCGAGTCCCGACTGTCGGAGGGACGCGCGAGCACGTTCAGCACGTCCTGTCAACCCTTCTCGGGCTCTTCCTCAGGCGACGCCGCCGGGATGAGCGGCAGCCCCGTGCTCGGGGTCGGTGCAAGCAGACCCGTCTCCATGTAGATCCGCAGCTTGTCCCGCGTGTCGACGATGTCCAGATTGCGCATGGTGAGCTGCCCGATGCGGTCCTGCGGCGAGAACATCGAGTCGCCCTTTTCCATCGTGAGCCGTCCCGGCTGGTATGTGAGGTTGGGGCTCGTCGTGTCGAGAATCGAGTAGTCGTTGCCGCGGCGGAGCTCGAGGACGACCTCCCCCGTCACGGCGCGGGCGACCCAGCGCTGCGCGGTCTCGCGAAGCATCATCGCCTGCGGATCGAACCAGCGCCCGTGGTAGAGCAGGCGGCCGAGACGCCGGCCGTTGTCGCGGTACTGCTCGATGGTGTCCTCGTTGTGGATGCCGGTCACCAACCGCTCGTACGCGATGAAGAGGAGCGCGAGACCGGGCGCCTCGTAGATGCCGCGGCTCTTCGCCTCGATGATGCGGTTCTCGATCTGATCACACATGCCGAGCCCGTGGCGCCCGCCGGTGGCGTTGGCCTGCTGGATCAGGCGCACCGGATCGTCGTAGGAGACACCGTTGATGGCAACCGGCTGCCCCTCCTCGAACCGGAGCGTCACGACCTCCGGTTTGATTCGCAGGTCCTCACGCCAGAACGCCACGCCCATGATCGGCTCGACGATCGAGATGCCCTTGTCGAGATGCTCGAGGTCCTTGGCTTCGTGCGTGGCGCCGAGGATGTTGGAGTCGGTGGAGTACGCCTTCTCCGTGCTCATGCGGTATTCGAAGCCCGCACGATGCATGTACTCGGACATCTCCCTGCGGCCGCCGAGCTCGTCGATGAACTGCTGGTCGAGCCACGGCTTGTAGATGCGCAGGCCGGGATTGGCGAGCAGGCCGTACCGGTAGAAGCGCTCGATGTCGTTGCCCTTGAACGTGCTGCCATCGCCCCAGATGTGCACGTCGTCTTCGCGCATGGCGGCAACGAGCATCGTGCCCGTGACGGCGCGGCCGATCGGCGTGGTGTTGAAGTAGGTGAGGCCGGCGGTCGAGATGTGGAAGGCGCCGCACTGGAGTGCCGCCAGGCCCTCGGACACGAGCTGGCGGCGACACTCGATGAGCCGCGCTTTCTCGGCACCGTACCGCAGGGCGCGGCGGGGAATCTCGTCGTAATCGATTTCGTCGGGCTGGCCGAGATTTGCGGTGTACGCGTACGGAATCGCGCCCTTCGCACGCATCCAGTGAAGGGCGGCGCTGGTATCCAGGCCGCCCGAAAACGCCAGCCCGACTCGTTCGCCCGTAGGAAGACTCTGAAGGATGTTTCCCATCACCTCCTAATCTACTCCGGAGCTCACGTGAGTGACACGCGCAGGCCGGAGTGCCGCATCTACGTGCTAATCCATCTCGCCGGTGCGAATCTGGTAGCTCTCGTCGACCTGCATCACGAACACGCGGGCGTCGGTCTCGTCGGGGCGCGCGGCACGGATGATGGCCTGGATCACGTCGTCGGCCATCCAATCGTAGACGAGAACCTCGACCTCCATCTTGGGGAGGAGGTTGCGGCTGTACTCCTGCCCGCGATAGATCACCGTGTGGCCATTCTTCACGCTTCCCCGCACTTCGGTGACCGTCACGCCTCCGATGTTCAACGTCGCGAGCGCCTCCTGTACATCGTCGACCTTGTCGAGGCCGACCAAGCCTTTGATCAACTTCATGGCGTCGCCCTCCGGGCTGCCCGAACCTTGGTTTACGCGTCGCTGCGCCTGCGGGCCGACGACCGACCGCGGAGCGACGTCCTTCCTGACGGCTACCCCGTTATGGGGAGGCGAGGCCTGGTCCGGACGCAAAGCGCGCGCCCGGACGAGAGCATCGCGGCCGCGATCCCAGCCAGTCGAGGGCTCTGCCCTCGATATCCCGGCAGAGCCCTCGCCTGGTTAACGGATCAGAGGCGCAGAACCGGCGTGTGAGTCCCGACCCGCGCGGTCAGTCCGCCGTCGTGCTGGACGAGGATGGTGAGCGGGAGAAGTGTGATGGTGCCGCAGAGAATCGCGCCGATCCTGACCTCATGACACACTTTGGCATCGGGCGACGCGTCGGCGTGACCGGAGGTGTTTCCGGCAAGCTCCGCCGCGTCGCATATCGAGAACGGCGCGGTAAAGGGCAGGGCGACGAGCAGGATGATCGCCGCCGCGCAGAGACGCGTGAGGGTCGCGTTACGTATCGATCCGATCGATGGGGGCCTCTGCATGCCGCACATCCGCAGTTTCTGCGTCGCTTCCGTCGTGGGGCATGAATGTTCACGTCGCCGATCGAGGCCGGCAGGCGCCGGCCTCGATCACGCCGTCATTGGGTCCTGCGAGATACCCGAGCTTGTTACGCGTCGCTGCGGACCGGACTGAGCACCGGCTGCTTGCTGGCGCCTTTCTCGACCGCTACCACGTTGCCGCCCCCGGCGAGGCCCGGTCCGAGCACGAATTCCGGATAGGCCAGGGCGCCCATCTCGGGGATGTCGAGCCCCTCGAGCTCGGTCTCGGCGGATACACGATTGCCCATCAGCAGGTCAACAAGCTTGAAGAACAGATAGAAGCTGACGAACACGAAGACGCCGCACGTGACGACGCCGATGGACTGGGCGACCAGCTGCGATGCATCTCCGTAGAAGAGACCTTTGACGGTCCCCGGCACGTTGTTCCATCCGTCCCCGTACGCGCCGTCCGCGAACAGGCCGACCGAGAGCGCGCCAAACGCGCCGCAGACGCCATGCACCGATATCGCGCCGACCGGATCGTCAACCTTCAGCGTGCCCTCGATGAAGAACACGGACGCGACCACGAGCACACCGGCGATAGCGCCGATGATGACCGCGGACACGCTGTTGACGAAGGCGCACGGCGCCGTGATCGCGACCAGGCCGGCAAGCATGCCGTTGGCGAGCATGCTGGGATCAGGCTTACCCATCCGCGCCATGACGTAGACCATCGCGGCAATCGCGCCGGCCGTGCCAGCGAGCATCGTGT
Source organism: Vicinamibacterales bacterium (assembly GCA_036005125.1). Classification (GTDB taxonomy): domain Bacteria; phylum Acidobacteriota; class Vicinamibacteria; order Vicinamibacterales; family UBA2999; genus DASYQV01. Next base: position 1,948 of record DASYQV010000020.1, on the reverse strand, counting down.
TGGTCGCCACGACGGCAATACGGAGGTCGCCGCCGGCCAGCGTCGAGCCGGGGTTGAACCCGAACCAGCCGAACGCGAGGATGAACGTGCCAAGCAGCGCCATCGGGATGTCGTGGCCGGGCATCGGGACCGGTGTGCCATCCTTCCTGTACTTCCCGATGCGCGGTCCGAGCACGATCGCGCCTGCCAGCGCCGCCATGCCGCCCACCATGTGCACCACCGAGGAGCCCGCAAAGTCCACGTGGCCGTGCCCGAGGCCGAACTCCTTGCCGAGCGTCGACAGCCATCCACCGCCCCAGACCCAGTTGGCGAAGAGCGGATACACAAGCATCGACATGAAGAAGCCGAAGATGCAGAAGGCCGACCACTTCCACCGCTCCGCCATCGCCCCGGTGGGGATCGTGCCGGCCGTGTCCATGAAGACCATCTGGAAGAGGAACAGCGCGAAAACACCGACGTCGTACGTGCTGCCGCTCAGGAAGAAGCCCTTGGTCCCGAGCAGACCGAAGGAGTGGCCGAACAACGTGATCGCGAACTCGTTGTTCAGCGGGGGTGTGCCGCCGAGCGTCGCGACGGCCCCGACGCCGCCCATCTGCAGCGCGTAGCCGCAGATCCAGTACCCGAACATGCCGATGGGGTAGATCATGAAGTTCATCGACATGGTGTGAGCCGCGTTCTTCGCGCGCGTGAAGCCGGTCTCCACCAGCGCGAAACCCGCCTGCATGAACATGACGAGGAAGCCGGCCAGCAGCGTCCAGACGAAGTTGATCGCAATCTTGTTATGACCGATGGTCTCCATCGCCTCCGCGAGGGTAGGGTTCTTCGCGTCCTTGACCGTCACGTCCTTGGCCGTTCCGGTGATGGCTCCGGTCGGGTCACCCTGGGCTTTCACGACGTACGAGCTGCTCGCCGTGCTGACGGCGAACGCGAGCAGCGCTGCGACGATCACTTTCCAGAAGAGTGTCGCGCGTGCAGTCATCTCCTGACTCCTTTCGAAGGCGGGCTACCGCCATCAGGGACGCAGTACGAATCTGCCGTATCCCTCGAGAGTTCGAGCTTTACGTGCAACGGGAAAAAGCCGAGCGTGGCCGCGGCGTTGCGCGATCTCCAGCAAATTGGACGCCATCGGGCGATGGTGCCGGCCGCGCGAATCAGGCGTTATTCGGCCCTCACGGCCCGCTCAGGAACCGGTGCGGTCATGAGGAGAGCGAACAACATTGTCGAGACTCTCGTGAGCTCAGACATTCTTGTCCGGATTGAAGAATCTCGCCAATTCGCGCGCGGATTTCGCGGTTTCGCCGCCCCGCCAAGCTCGCACGCGTTGCTGCGGGCTCGGTAAGCCGCACGAACGAGCCCCGCGTCGACGGCTGTGCGTGTCGTTTCGACATGAATGTTCGAGTCATCACGTAACTCGACGATCTTGTCGATTTCCGACTCGTCCCGTCGCGCCCATTAGGCAGCTGGCTCTAATGGAACTAGGGGTAGCAACTGCCGCCATTCCCGACGTTCTCGACGCCCTCCAGGCCTCTGTGCGCTTCCGACACGCCGGTATCCGGATATCCGTTTGGCTCTGTCAGAAACACCTACGCCAAACCCTCGGCGTTGGCGCGAATCGCGCGCTTTCCCAGCTCAACAGGCCTGCCCCGCCACGCCCCTTCCCTTGCGGCCATCTACTCCGCGCAATATGATTCGCGGGTAACGGCCAGATGACGCCGCTCGGAGGGATATCCCTATGAAGGTCTATGACGCTGCCAGCATCCGCAATGTGGCTGTAGTGGGGCATGGCGGAAGTGGAAAGACACAGCTTGTTTCCGCCATGCTGTTCGCGGCCGGCGCAGTCAATCGCCTCGGGAAGGTCGACGAAGGCTCGACCATTACGGATTTCGACGACGAAGAAATTGCCCGCAAGCACACCCTCTCGTCGAGTCTTGCCCACGCCGAGTGGCAG
>DASYQV010000019.1:0-7230 GCA_036005125.1 Vicinamibacterales bacterium | reverse complement strand
ATCGGTTAGTCGAACGACGAGCAGCGAGATCTCAGGCGTCGTCACACTCGAAACCTTAGCGGCGGTGGTGTGAGAAATTCCTGAAGAAAGGATGCGATGAGGCGGCTGGGGATCGAACCCAGGACCTACGGATTAAAAGTCCGTTGCTCTACCAACTGAGCTACCGCCTCCGAATAACACCGTCAAAAGTAACACCGTCAAAAAGAAAGACGTCAAAAGAAAGGCGTCAAAAAGAAAACGTCAAAGGAAAACCGTCAAAAGAAAACCGTCTAAATAGGCACTTCGGGCGGGAAAATGATCACAAACCAGGACCCAGCTGGAGCCATGGTGTGGGATGGTGCTTCGCGCGAACCCCAAGACCCTCCGCGTCATGCAGGTCGCCCAAGGCGTGGCAAAAGGGTGTACGGTGCTCGCCAAGAGCTTTCGGGGACCGGGGGCCTACGTACGCGGCGATCAGCTGGTACGGGCATCTCTCTCAATTGGCTCTAACATCGCCGAAGGATGTGGCCGTGATAGTGTTCCCGACTTCCGCCGCTTCCTTTTGCACGCGCGCGGTTCAGCCCAGGAAACGTTAACACAGCTTCGTCTTATGGAACCTCAGTCTGAGCAGCAGCGAGCGATGATCCGCTCCCTCCAGAGTCGCACAATCCTGGTTCTCAAGATGATCAATCGACTCTACAAGTACCCTCCGCCAGACAGGTGACGGTCGATTTTTCACGGTTTTCTTTTTGACGTAGTTTCTTTTGACGCAGTTCTTTTTGACGCCTTTCTTCGACGCCGTTACGTTGGATGTCAGTGAGCACCCCGTCCCCAAATCCCATCACCAGCGTCTCGGACACGGCGCGGTGGGTAGCCATGTACCGCGCTATAGAGAGCGAGCGCCGAGACGCTCTGTTCCGCGATCCGTACGCGCGCCGATTGGCGGGGCCCGCGGGCGAGCAGATACTGGCTTCGATGCCTCAAGGTCGGAAGTGGGCATGGCCGATGATCGTCCGCACCGCGGTGATGGACGACATCGTCATGCGTTTGGTCACTGAGCAAAGCGTGGACACCGTGCTGAACCTTGCGGCCGGCCTCGACGTGCGTGCCTATCGCCTGGACCTTCCTCCGACGGTCCACTGGATCGATGTGGACCTCGAGGGAATCCTCTCCTATAAGGAAGCGGCACTCGCCGGCGAGCGGCCCCGCTGCCGGGTGGAGTTCGTCCGAGCCGACCTCACCGATCCTGCCGTGCGACGCACGCTCTTCCAGCGCGTCGGCGCGAAGGCCAAGCGCGTACTGGTGATCGCGGAGGGTCTCCTGGTCTATCTCAAGCCGGAAGACGTCCTGGCCCTCGCCCAAGACTTGGCCGCTCAACCGGCGTTTCGCTGGTGGCTGATCGACCTCGGCTCTCCCGCGCTGCTCGAGTGGCTGAAGCGCAGCTGGGGAAATCAGCTGCGGTCAGGCAACGCACCGATGCTGTTCGCACCGGCAGAAGGGACCGGCTTCTTCGCGCCCGCCGGGTGGGCCGAAGCGGAATACCACGCGATTTTCGAAGCGGCGCTGCGCCTGAAGCGCGCGCCGAAGATGGCGTGGCTGTGGAGGGCGCTCGCCCTGTTCGCGTCCAAAAAGCGGCGCGAACAGTTCAAACGGTTCTCCGGCGTGGTGCTGCTGCAACGGTCTGACTGACGGACCGTCGGACCGTTGGACGGATGGACACGAAAACGGGCCCGATCTCCTCGGGCCCGCTCTCATCTTCAGTCCAACCGTCCGACAGTCCGACCGTCCGTCAGAATACCCAATGCAATCCGATCTGCGTCTGCTGCGGATCGCCGAGGCCGCTGCGGAACGTGCCATCGAAGTTGAACAACGGGCTGCCGGTAGTCGGATCCCGGAAGTTGTCCGAGCCGAGGACGTTGAACATCTGCGCGATCAGCTCGACGCGTCCGCTCCCGACGTTGAACGGCCAGGTCACCCCGACGTCCCACGAGAAGTAGGCGTTGTCTTTCCGCAGCGTGTTCCGTTGCAGCACCGTCGAGTCCGGGCAGTTGCGGTCCGCGGCCGCTGTGGCGCGCTGACCCTTCGGCGGCGCGAACGGGCTGAACGGGCTCGGCCCGCAGCTCGCCGACATCGGCTGCGCCGAGTAGATGCTCACCCGGTTGTTCAGGTACAACCCGCCGCCGATGTGCGCGACCATCCACCCGTTGAACCGATGGCGCTGATCGCGATCGCTATAGCCGTAGTCGGGCTCGAGATTGTCGGCCCGCGCGTAGCGGAAGGTGAAGGGATCGCGCTCGTTGTCGTCGTCGGACTTGTCCCACGACAGCGTGTAGTTCACCTGGAACTGGAAGTTCGGGTCGAGCACGCGCTTCAAGCCCACCGTGATGCCGTTGTAGCGGGACTTGGCACTCGACTCCACCGTGGTCAGCGTGACAACACCATTCGTGTCAACAGGAGAATTCAGTCCCGAGATCCAGGGAGAGCCGAACACGACGTCGTTGCGGTTGATGAATCGGGTCAGCCGATCGGTGCGCGAATGCGTGTAGCTGATCAAGGCGCCCAAATCGCTGCCGACCTGCCACTCATAGCTGAGGGTCGCGTTGAGTGTGCGCGGATTGCGAAAGTTCTTGTCGAACACAAAAACGTCGGGGTGGTACACGGCACTGGGGGCGACACTGTCGGGAAGCTGGCTTCCAAAACCCGGCACCACGGGGCTGTTGAAGTTGGAATACGTCATTCCGATCGAGCCGTTCGTGCTCCGACTCGACGCGAGGTTGAGTCCCGGAATGCGGGCGAAGTACAGGCCGGCACTGCCGCGCACCACCCGACGGCCATCCCCGCCCGGGTCATACGCAAACCCCACGCGCGGCTGCAACATGTTCTTATCGGACGGAATGGTGCCGTCGGAGGGGAACGTGCTCACGACCGAGTCCCCGGTGTAGCCCACACGGGTCCGCGTCTGGCCAATGAACGGATTGTAAAACACTTGCGATGGCGGCGTGATCGGATCCGCCTGGATCTGCGCCTCCCAGCGGAGCCCGTAGTTGAACGTCCACTTGGGGTTGGGCTTCCAGGTGTCCTGGAGATAGAGTGCGTACTCGGTCTGCGGAATATCCTGCGTGCCCGCCTCGCGGACGGAGCGACCTACACCGGCTTGTTGGAGGTACAGTAATAGCCCGCTGGTGTCGCCGGAGTCCGCGAACGCGAGGAACGCCGGCACCGAGGCGAAGATGTAGCGGGAGTTCGCGAACCCGACGAACGTCTGAATCGAGTGCAGCTTGTTGTACTCGAAACCCGCCTTGAAGAAGTGGTTGCCGCGAGCCAGCGAGATATTGTCCAACAACTGCACGCGCGTGTCGTAGTAATCGATCGGCAGGAAGAACGGCATGCCGAACCGATAGCCGTTCGCGAAGTCCATCGCGATGTCGGGGAACGGCCGCGCGCCGCCGTCCACACGGTTGGGCCCGAGTGCGGCACTGCGTGGTCCGTCGTAGGGCCGCGGCCGATCCTCACGCGAGTACTGGAAGCGGAACTCGTTGGCCACGCTCGGCGTCAGGTACGACACCAAGCTGCCGTTCACCGCGTTGGAGTGATCCTGCTCGAGACCGTTGGCGCTGCGCGCCCAGTGATCGAAATCGAACGTGCCGTTCTGCTGTTCCGACCAGGTGTAGTTGTACTTGAGCGATGCGTGGTGCCGGTCGGAGAGCCGCAGGTCGAATTTGGCGAGCAGCGCCCGCGCATCGTTCGTGCGCGCGATCGGCCCGTAGTCGTTCGCCAGCGCCCCGCCGTACGCCGTATCCATCCAGGCTCGCAAGAGGGGATCGATGCGGTTGGGATTGGTTTGCTTGATCTCGTCGTAGATCTGCTGATCGTAGGCGACGAAGAAGAACGCGCGGTCACGCTTGATCGGCCCACCGAGGGTGAATCCGAATTGGTGCTGGGTGAAATCGGGCGACAGCGACTGGGTGCCATGCCGCGCCGTGCCGGACAGCGCGCCGTCCTTCCCATAGTAGTGCAACGACCCGTGCAGCTGATTGGTACCGGACTTCGTCACGACGTTCACGAAGCCGCCGGAGGAGCGTCCGAACTCGGCGCTGGCGCCCGAGGACGTGACCACGATCTCCTGCACCGCGTCCAGGTTGAACGTGAAGGGCGGACGCTGGCCGCCGCGCTGCTCCCCGAAGAACGGATTGTTGAAGTCGGCGCCATCCACCGAGACGTTGTTGTGAATCCCCTTCTGCCCGCCAATCGAGAGCTCGTCGCCGTCGGGACCCTGCACGATCGCCACGTTCGGCGTGAGCAGCGTCAGGTTCAGGTAGTTGCGGCCGTTGTTCGGGAGGCGCGAGACGGCGGCGTCGGGCAGACGCGTCGAGCTTTCGATTCTCGTCGCCTCGACGACGGACTGCGTCGCCTCGACCACCACAGCCTGGAGCTGCACCGCGGCGAGCGGCAGCGTCAGGTTCACCGTCTCACCGACGCTCACGCGCACGCCGGTGCGGCGCGTCTCACTGTAGCCGACGGCGCGTGTCGTCACGTCGTACGTGCCTAGCGGCATCAGCGATGCGACAAAAATACCGCGCTCGTTGGTCGCAATCTGGCGCTGGAAACCGGTTTGCGTCTCGCGCAGCGTGACTGTCGCGCCGGCGACCGGCGTGCCGGACGGATCGGTGACGGTGCCGCGGATAATGCCTGTGGTAGCCTGTGATTGTGCAGCGATGACAACCGGAAACGCGAGAGCCAGGACCAGCGGTCCAAGAAGCTTGCGCAGCATGCTTCGGCCTCCGACGGGAAGGGTGTGGATGTTTCGGGACGGCTAGCGTATCACCCGTGAAGAACCTCCGCAAGCCTTAGTTTTCAGGCGATGCAGAACGCCGAAATCGCCCGCCTCCTCACTGACGTCGCCGATCTGCTCGAGATCTCCGCCGCCAATCCATTCCGCGTGCGGGCGTATCGCAACGCGGCCCGCACGGTTGCCGATCATCCCGATCCCATCGCCGAGCTCGTGACCGGCGGTGCGTTCGATCTGACCGATCTGCCCGGGATCGGCGGCGGAATCGCAAAGGAAATCACGGCGCTGGTCGAGACCGGTACCCTGCCGCAACGCCAGCAACTCGCTGCCACCGTCCCGCCGGGCTTGCTCGAGCTGCTGCGCATTCCGGGTCTCGGGCCCAAACGCGTCAAGCTGTTTCACGACAAGCTCAAGGTGAACAGCGTGGCGGACCTGAAGCGGGCGCTCGACGCGGGCAAGCTCGCCAAGCTCGGCGGATTCGGTCCCAAGCTGCTGGAAAAGATTCGCGAAGGGGTCGCCGGAGGGAGCACCGGGCCAACCCAGAGCCGCATGGTGCTGCATGAGGCCGAGCAGTATGCCCGGGCACTGGTGGAATACCTGAAGGAGGGCGGAGGCATCGATGCGATCGAGGTCGCGGGCAGCTTCCGGCGCCGCCGCGAGACCATCGGCGATCTCGACATCGTGGTCAGCTGCGCCAATCCGGCGGCGGTGATGGAGCGGTTCGGCCGCTTCAGCGAGGTTACCCACGTCGCATCGCAGGGAGACACGCGCTCAACCGTGCGGCTCTCCAGCGGACTCCAGGTGGACCTGCGAGTCGTCGAGCCCGCCTGTTTCGGCGCGGCGCTGCAGTACTTCACCGGCTCGCAGGCGCACAATATCGAGCTGCGGAAAATTGCTCAGGCGAAGCAGCTCAAGCTGAACGAGTACGGGCTGTACCGCGGCTCGAAATGCATCGCCGGTCGTACCGAGGAGGAAGTGTACGCCGCCCTCGGCCTCGACTGGATACCACCGGAGCTGCGCGAAGGCCGCGATGAGATCACGCTCGCACGAGAACACAAGCTTCCGGCGCTCGTCACCCTCGAGCACATCCGCGGCGACCTCCAGATGCACACCGACGCGAGTGACGGTAAGGCGACGCTGGCCGAAATGGTCGAGGGCGCCCGCTCGCTCGGCTACGCCTACATCGCCATCACGGATCATTCTCCGCGCATGTCGGTGGCTGGACAGAGTCCCGCTGAGCTGCGCGCCCAGTGGAAAGAGATCGACCGCCTCAACGGACGGCTCCGTGGCATCCGCGTTCTGAAGAGTGTCGAAATGGACATTCGGGAAAGCGGGAAGCTCGATCTGCCCGACGATGTGCTTGCCGAAGCGGATTACGTGGTGGCCACGATTCACTACGGCCTGAAGCAAAGCGAGCGCCAACTCACGGACCGGTTGCTCGCCGCGATCGAGAACCGCTGGGTGGATGCCATCGGCCACCCGACCGGCCGGATCGTGCCGGTGCGTCCTTCCTATCCGCTCGACTTTGACGTGGTGGCGAAGGCCGCGGCCAATGCGAAGTGCCTGCTCGAGATCAACGGCAGCGAGCGCCTCGACTTGCCGGACACACTGGCCGCGGCCGCCAAAGCGCACGGCGTCCGCTTCGTGCTTTCCACGGACGCGCACAACCAGCGGGAGCTGGGGTTCATGCGCTTCGCCGTCGCGGTGGCGCGGCGCGCGGGACTGACCGCGGCCGACATCCTCAACACGCGGCCGACGCCGGAGTTTTTGAAGGGATTACGTCGCAGCCGAAATCGTTAACAACTCGATCTGGGCGACCGGCTCGAAGCTGTAGCGGTGGTGACGGGTGGGACCGAGGCGCTGAATCGCGTCGAGGTGCTCGGGCGTTGCGTAACCTTTGTTCGTTTCCCAGAAGTAGCCGGGGTGGCGCGCCGCGAGCCGGTCCATGAGATAGTCACGCAACACCTTCGCGATCACGGAAGCCGCCGCGATCGAGTGACAGCGGGCATCGCCGTCGACGATGGCTTCGTGCTCGCAGCCGAGCTCGGGGCACGGCAAGCCGTCCACGAGGACGTGTGCCGGAACGAAGCCGAGCCGCCGCAGCGCCCGCTCCATCGCGAGAATCGACGCGCGGCGGATGTTGAGTCGGTCGATTTCGCGGACGCTCGCGGCGCCCACCGCGACGGCGAATGCCCGCTCGCGGATCTTGACGGCGAACTTCTGGCGCTGGACGGCCGAAAGCACCTTCGAGTCGTCGAGTCCGCGGATCGGCTTGGCACCCATCGGAAACACGACGGCCGCGGCCACCACTGGACCAGCCCGGGGGCCGCGGCCGACTTCATCGATACCGGCGACGATACTGCGACCTTCGCACCACAACGCCGCCTCGCGTTTCAGCGATGGGCGGCGGTGTCTCACGTCTGCGACTGCTCCGGTTCGCCGGGGGTGGCGATCCCGCGCTT
>DASYQV010000018.1:0-5468 GCA_036005125.1 Vicinamibacterales bacterium | reverse complement strand
CCATGCGAGATATCTGGGCTTAAAATTGACATCAACATTCTCGTGATCGACAGACGTGCGATTCTCCCTCGCCGCTGGTTCGAGATCGTGGTCGTGCTCGTCGCCGTGATGGCCGCGTTCGTCCCGACGAGCCCACGCATCGTCGAACGGTGGTTTGCGACCGGCGCGTACCCGCGCGTGCAGCGCGTGTTGACATCCGCGTCCAACGTCCTCCCCGTACCGTGGCTCGACCTGCTTTCGACAGGCGCCCTTCTCTGGCTGGCGTGGACGTGGTGGCGCGCGCTGCGGCCGGGCGACGACCGGCGCGTGACACGCGTGGCCGCCGCGACGCGGCGCACGGTGGTGTCTGCGGCGTGCGTCTATCTGGCGTTTCTTCTCTTGTGGGGGTTCAACTACCGCCGGCTGCCGATGGCGAGCCGACTCGAGATCGGCGCCAACCCGCCATCGACGGAGGAGGTCGTCAAGCTCGGATTGATCGCGACCGAACGTGCCAACACGCTCCACGCGAGGGCGCACCTCGCCGGATGGCGTGAGCCCGTGTGGCGTGACGAAGCACTCCAGCGCTCGTACCGCAATGTGCAGGCGCGCCTGACGGATGCACCCGATGCGGTGCCGGGCCGGTTGAAGCGGACGCTGTTCGGAGCGTTTCTCCGTTGGACGAGCGTCGATGGGATGGTGAATCCGTTCGGCCTCGAAGTGCTTGCGAATCCGGATCTGCTCCCCTTCGAGCGGCCGTTCGTGACAGCTCACGAGTGGGCGCACTTGGCCGGGTACGCGCACGAGGCGGAGGCAAACTTCGTGGGCTGGTTGACGTGTATGGGTGCGGACGAGCCCGCGCAGTACAGCGGCTGGTTGTTTCTCTACTGGCAGGTTGCGGGCGAGCTCAACGCGAAGGAGCGCGAACAGGTAGCCGCCACCCTTGCCGACGGGCCGCGCCGCGATCTGGCAGCGGTCGCGTCGCGTCTGCGGCGCGGCGATCTGCCGATGCTGCGTCGCGCCAGCTGGGCGATGTACGACCGGTATCTCAAGGCGAACCGTGTCGAGGCGGGAATCCGCAGCTACGGCGCCGTGGTCACCCTTATTCTTCGGGCGCGCTTCGAGGACGACTGGCGCCCCGTCCGCCGCGCGTTTGCCGCTCCTGGGCCCTGATACGCGTCGTCGTGCGCGGGGGGTGCGTCTCCGCCTGCTTGTGCCGTTCGCGCGCGATTTCGTCCGGCGTGAGCCGCCCGCCCTGCACGTAACGATCTCGGTTGACCTTGTTGTTCTTGCTCATCCTTGGCCTCTTGTAGGCCTCAGGCATCAGGCCTCAGGCCTCAGGGCTGTTTCAGGCCTCAGTCTGACTGGTGCCTGAGACGGCCCTGATCCCTGCGGCCTGATCCCTGAGGCCTTCGTTAGATCTTGAACCGCAGCAACGCGCCGACGCCCCCCACGTCCTTCAGAAGCTCCGGATCCTCGATGAACCGGATGCGCGCGCTCGTCTGCTGCGCCTTGGTCACGAGCTGATCGGCAAGCTTCAGCCGATCCGGGTCGAGATTCGCGTTGGGAGCGGAGCTCTCGACGTCCACGGGTCCGGGCGCGCTGCCGGGTGGGAGACTGCGAGCGCGGCGAAGGGTGCTCGGCGTCGCCGTGATCAACAGCTCTTCAACCTGACCCATCACGAGCGCGTTCATCGTGTCCTCGGGCCCGACGACGGCGAGCCCGCCGGCACGCCATGCGCCAATCAGCGATTCCACCCGCTGCGCGTCGGTTTCGAGATCCTTCCCGCGGAGCGCGTCGAGCGTTTCCTTGAGCACCTGATGATCCGGCGCGTGGACGTCCATCTTGACGACGTCGACCACTTTTTCAGCCAGGTGCTTCGGGAGCGCCTGGAAGAGCAGCGGCCTGGCGACCTCCTCGCACGAGACCACCACCTGGTTGATGCTTTCCTCGCGCACGACACGGTCGAGCACCTCGACGACGTCCTTCATGTGGTGGAGATGAAAGTTCTCGGTGTGGCGCTGGTACCGGGCCTGCGACCAGCCGCCCATCGCGGTCTTCCGCGTCTTGATGTTCTGCACCTGCCGTTCGGCCTCGGTGGTGCCGCGGCTGAATACGAACAGCCGGGCGGAATTGGTGTCGACGAGCAGCGCCGCGTAACGCGGATACTGATCGTTGAGGCGCGCGAGCGGATACAGATGCGGCACGGAACCGATGAACAGCCAGTGGGCATCGGTGGGCACCTCGAGTTGAACGGTCTCGAAGAGCTTGGCGCCGCTGCACGCGAAGATCGCAAGCCCGTGTGCCGATCGCCGCACGTCTTCGGCCAGATAGCTTTTGATGCGTTCGACGTCCTGCTCGAAGCTTTGTCGCGCTGCGCCCCGGAACGTCTGGACGCGCTCGCCGAACGCCTTCCGCAGGAACGAATCGTGGTGTTCGCGCCCCTGCTGGTCGCGACGCATGTCGAGGTAGAGGCTGATCACGGGCAGGCCGGTCGGCTCGAACGCGGCCAGCCGGTCGAGCTGGTTTCGCAGAGGTGTCTCGAGGGAAGTCGTCGTCTTCGGCATAGCCCGCGACGTCGCAAGGCGCGTGCCTGCCGATCCAAGCCCGACCGCACAGTGGGGCGACGAGGCTTACGAAGCTCTAGCCACGAAGCTCACGAAGCCTTAGCCACGAAGCTCACGAAGATCACGAAGAATAGACTGCTCGTCTCTGTCGTCCTTCGTGACACTCGCGCGCTTCGTGCACTTGGTGGCTGAACGGTCGTGGCTCACGTCGTCACGACGTGGCCGCCCGCAGCTCGACGCAGGCGATCGCGCAGCGCGAGGCCGAGGCCGTCAGGGCCGCCGACGCCCTTGGCCAGAATCACGTCGACCCCCGACGCGTCGAGCTCGCGCAGCGCCGCGTACAGTCGCCGGGCAAGCGCGGCCGCGTCGGCCTCCGAGCCGAGAAGCACGCGTTGTACGGGCAGGATGTCGAACGCCGGGCCGTCCTCGTCGGGAACGAGCACGGCCACGCGCGCGCCGCTGTCGATTGCCGCGCGTGCATCGTCGATCATGCGCGCCGTCGCGTGCCCGCCCTCATAGAGCGTCATCGGTATGCGTGGTGCGTAGTGTTTCGCCAGCAATCCAGGCGACGGCAGAGGGCCCGTGTCTCTGTCCCGGCGTGGCCCGGTCTCGTCTCTTATGTCGACATCGGTCAGCAGCTCACCCAGCATCTCGAGCGTGACCGCTCCGGGCCGCAGGACCATCGGGCGATTCCCGGTGAGATCGAGCACGGTCGACTCCACGCCAACCGTGGTGGGGCCGCCATCGAGCACCATGTCGATTCGGCCGTCGAAATCCTGGAGCACGTGAGCCGCCTCGGTGGGGCTCGGCCGCGAGAACAGGTTTGCGCTCGGGGCGGCAACGGGCACCCGTGCCGCGGCAAGGAGCGCACGCGCGACCGGGTGCGACGGGATGCGCACCGCAACAGTGTCCAGACCTGCAGTAACCGTCGGCGGGACGCACGCCGCGCGTGGGAGCACGAGCGTCAACGGCCCCGGCCAGAAACGACGCGCGAGGTCCCGAGCGAGCGCGCGCGTCCTCGCACGGTCAGCAGTCGCGTTGTGCCAGTCTACGAGCGGTGTTACCAGCTCGAAGGATGCGACGTGGACGATCAGCGGATCGTGTGACGGCCGTCCCTTTACGGCAAACAGCCGGCCGACCGCGTCGACGTCGAGCGCGTGGACGCCGAGTCCGTAGACGGTCTCGGTGGGGAAGGCGACGAGGCCGCCGCCGCAAAGGCACGCCGCGGCACGGGCAATGGTGGCGGGATCTGGAGCGTTGGGATCCACCCGCAGAACGGGCGTGGTCACATTGGAATTCTCGCAGTGGTTCGTCCCGGGCACTCAGCCGCGAGCCGCGCCGGAACGGGACTTCGATTTGCTCTTTCCCTTCGCGCGGCTCGTCGCTTGCCTTGCCCTGTCAGCCTGCGCTCTTGTACGACGGCGAGTTCGTGGACGATTCGCCGGGGTGCCGGTGAGCATCCCCTCTGCGCTGATGTCCTCATCGACGTCGGGCCAGTGCACACCGTGGCCATCGCCAATCAGCTGCCAGTTTGCGCGTTGGGCCGGCGTCGCGTCCGATAACCGCCATGACCACGCCAGGGGGACGCTGATCACACGCCCATCCACCAAATGAGCCGTGATCGTCTCATCGGTGACCTCGACACGGGCGATTCGGGGCTCAACGCTGACCGCAGTTCTCATGCCATGCCTCGATGATCACCTGCTCATGATCGACTACATAGTGCACGGCATCTATGCCTGCCTGTCGCGGATACGTGTCTGCGTTGACCGACGCTGCGAAGGTCGTCACCGAGCAGGCCGCACAGATCGCGAGACGCCGCATCTTCACGAACTTCCTCGACGGTGACGCCGTTGTGGATCAATTGGTGTTAACAGCGAGTTGAGGGCGCTACCGCGCGTCGGCTCCAGCGGTTGTCGCCTGCCGCTATTCCGGTCGGATTTCCGGTTCGACACGGCCAACGGCCTCATCGGTCGCTAAGTCCAGTTCCGCAAGTTCCTCCTCGGTCAGCGCACGGATTCGGGCTTTGAGAGACGCCTCGGGGATCGCGCGCATCTGAAACGCGAGGGCGACGGAGTCGGAGGAAAGCGCATCACCGGAGGCCGCGATTAGTGCAGTACCCGCCAGCTTTGCGCGATCAAGATTGGTGGTGAGCGGAACGACCAGAACCGATTGCAGCAACCGAGTCAAAGTATCGCTCTGCCACACGATGACGGGACGTCGGCCAGTTTGCTCCTGCCGTCGATAGGCGCCAAGAGCCCACCAGATCTCGCCACGCTTCACCGCGAATCCTCGCCATCAAGAGCAGCGGCCCACTCCTCGAGGCCGGCTTCTGCCAGAGCGAGATCGTCGTCACCGTGCGCGGCAAGCCTGGTGAAGTCCCAGCGCCTCGGGTCCGGTCGTCGAATAACGATGAGAGCAACACGCTCGCCCGATCGTAGTGGCAGCGGGGACACCGGCCGAAGGAGGCCGTTCTCGTAAAGGGCATCGACGGGGCGCATGGATTAGAGGATAGCACCTCCGGAGACAGAGACACCCCCTCAGCCTGGACAACGTGTTCGACTTCGGCCGCGGCGCGCCACGATCGTCTCCCGAGACCGGTGAACCATATGTCCTGCCGGGTTTCGTGGATTTCGCTGTGATCAGATCGGAATTCTCAGCGTCGCGCGGCACCCTCGTTCCCCGTTACGGTTGGCGAGCGTGAGCGTGCCGCCGTGCGCTTCGGCAATCTGGCGGCTCAGGACCAGCCCGATGCCCGAACCGCCCGGCTTGGTCGTGAAGAATGGCACGAACAGGTTTCCGGTATCCGGCAGCCCCGGTCCCTCATCGTCGACATGGACCTCGAGGAGACGCCGCTCCTGCGTCCACGTGACCGCCACGCCGCCGCCCGTTTCGAGCGAGGCATCGACAGCGTTGCGAACGAGA
>DASYQV010000017.1:0-10154 GCA_036005125.1 Vicinamibacterales bacterium | reverse complement strand
TTCGGCGCCCGAACTGAAGTTCGGGCCTGCGTACGGCGTTTTCCATCCCCCGGGCTCAACGGGTCGTTGTCTAAACTTATCAGAAAACCCGCGGCATGATTGAAGCAGGGATCGGACGGCTGCTCGTCGCGAGTCTTCACCAAGGTATCGCCGATCTGCTGCCGACGCGCCTTGAATTCTACGAGGCCTGGCTCAACCCGGTCGGGCTGCGGGACGGCCGCATCGGCCTGGCGCCGCTGGCGGCGGTTCTGAGCTTTCTCCGGCAGGAAGGCGAGCCGTATCAGCTGATTGCGGCCCGCGCGGGTGAGTACACCGCCGAATGGACCGTCGCCGACATGGCGGCGATGGAGCGCGCGATGATCCGGGCGGCGCCTCCCGGTCTGCGCACGTGGCTCGTCATGCGCCTCGCGCGGAAGATGATCCGCAACACGTACAAGGGCAGCCGCGCCATCGTCCGCTGGCGCAAGGGCGAGGGCGCCATCGACATCCGTGGATCGATTTTCTGTGAGGTGCGGGACCGCGTCGAGCATCCGCTGTGCGAGTTTTACGCCTCGGCCACTCGGCGCCTCTTGTACCTGTTCAACCTCGACGCCGACGTCGGCATCACGCAATGTCGGGCAGCCGGAGCCGGCCAGTGTCTGATGAGCGTGAACGTGCGTGCTGCAGCCGGGGTCGCTGCGTGACGGTCCTGCGGCGCTGGCTGATCGCGGTCGTGGTGTGTGCCGCCGCCACATCGGCCGGCGCGCAGAGCGGTCAGGCGAGCCGTCTCTCGGAGCCTGCCAGCCGTTACCTCGTCGTTCCGTTCGAAAACACCAATCGCGAAGGGCGGTTGTACTGGTTGAGCGAAGGGTCGGCCGTCGTGTTGACCGACGACCTGATAGCTGTCGGCACACCGGCGATCACCCGTGAAGACCGCAGGCGCGCATTCGATCGTCTTCATGTGCCTGCCGTGGCGACACTGAGTCACGCGACCGTGATCCGGCTGGGACAACTGGTGGGCGCTTCCCACGTAGTCGTTGGCGGCTTCGAGCTCGACAGCGGACGATTGACCGTTCGTGCACGCGCGATTCGCCTCGATGCGGGCCGGATGTCGGCGGAGATCGTCGAGCGCGGTGCGCTCGAAGACATCTTCGGGATCTACAACCGAATCGCGCGTCGTCTCGTGCCCGACAGCAAGGTGGACGTGGCGCAGGCGGGCGACGCGTACCCGCCGCTCGCGGCTTTCGAGCAGTACGTCAAAGGCCTGCTCGCGGAAGCGCCGCAAACGAAGTCGACGTACCTCGGCCAGGCGATCGCGCTGTATCCCGGCTATCATCGCGCCCGTCTTGCGCGGTGGGAGGTCTTCACCGAGCAGGGTGAACACAAGCGCGCGCTCGAGGTCGTCCGCGAGGTGCCGGCCGACGATCGGCTGGCGCGCCGGGCGCGGTTTCTCGCCACTATCTCCTTGATCAACCTGGGACAGTACGACGAGGCGTTCGACGGCTTGCAGCAATTGAATCGCGCCAAGCCGGACCCGGCGCTTCTGAACAATATGGGGGTCGTGCAGATCCGGCGTCCCTCCACCGGCTCCGGGGCCAAGCCCGCGTACTATTTCAGCGAAGCATCGAAGCTCGATCCCGAGGACTCGGATCTCTTCTTCAATCTCGGCTACGCCTACTGGCTCGACAAGGATCTGCCTGCGGCCGTGTATTGGCTGCACGAGGGCGTCCGACGTAATCCCGCGGATGACGAGGCCCATTACGTGCTCGGCGTGGCGCTGCAGTTGACGGGCAGCACCGCGGAGGCGGCGCGCGAGAAGGAACTCGCGCGCCAACTCTCGTCCACCTACGCCGAGTGGGAGGCGAAGCAGCCGGCTGCCAACCCCGTGCCCCGCAGGCTGGAACGGGTGAAGAACGAGATAGACGTGCGCGGGTCGCTGCGCGTGGAAAGCGTGCTCGTCGCGTCCGAACAGCGCGAGCAGCGCGAGCTGGCGGCGTTTCATCTCGGCCGCGGACGGCGCTTCTTTCAGCAGGAGCGCGACGGCGAGGCCATCGCGGAGCTTCGACGGGCCGTGTATCTGGCGCCCTATCAGAGCGAGGCACACCTGCTGCTCGGCCGGATCTACCTGCGCACCGGCCGCATCCGCGAGGCGGTGGATGCGCTGAAGATTTCGATCTGGAGCGAGGACACGGTGCCGGCGCGCCTCGCCCTCGCGGAGGCCTACATCCTCGCGAAGGAGGACGCCGCGGCCCGCGCGGAGATCGCGGCCGTCCTCAAGAAAGACCCCGCCAACACCGACGCCAGGCGGCTGCTCGAGAGGATGAAAAAGGCGTAGCGATTCAGTCGTTCTCTGTTCAGGGTTCTCTCTTCTCGGTTCGTGTTCACCTTCGAGGTTCGGTTCCAGGTTCCACGTTCCAGGTTCCAGGTTCCAGGTTCCAGCTTCCGGGTTCTATCTTCTCCGTTCACTCGTTCGACCCATCCCGGGGCCGGCGTCGAACCGCGAACCGCGAACCGCGAACCGCGAACCGAACCGCGAACCCCTGAACGAAGAACCGAACCGAGAAGGGGAACACGAACTGAGAAGGGACAACCTTGAACAGAGAACGACGGGTTCTCAGCATCCCGCCTCGTACCACCGTGTTAAAATCGCTGCCAAAGCATGGCAGATGAAGCGTTTCACGAGATTCACCTGAACGGCAAGCAGCTCGTCTTCCTGTTCATGGCCGCGACGGTGGTGTCGGTGGTGATCTTTCTCTGCGGCGTCATGGTCGGTCGCGGCGTCCGCGCCCAGCGGGGTGAGCTTGCTGCATCAGCGGAGACCGTCACCGATCCCACTGCGGACACGTCGCCGGTGCCGCCTCCTGGTACGAGCGAGAGCCCATCTCCCTCCTCCCAGGAGAATCTGAGCTACCCTGACCGGCTCGGCGCACAGAGCGCGCCTCCGGAAACGCTCAAGGAACCGGCTCCCGCCGAGCTCGCGACGACCGACGAGAGTCCTGCGCGGACGGGGGAGAGCCGGGCGACTGCCTCGTCTGGGGACGGCTTTGTCGTTCAGGTCGCGGCCAGCCGCGAGCGGAGCGAGGCGGAAACAATCGCCGGCCGTCTCGTGGCCAAGGGGTATCCGGCATTCGTCATGGCCCCGACGCCCGGCGCGGCACGGTTCTACCGGGTTCGCGTGGGCGCGTTCAAGGATCGCCGGGAGGCCGAATCGGTGGCCAACCGCCTCGAACATCAGGAACAGTTCAAGCCCTGGATTACCCGCTAGCTCTCCTCTCCGGCGCGCTGCTCGCGCTCAGTTTTCCGCGCTTTGGCCACCCGGCATTCGGATGGATTGCGCTCGTTCCGCTGCTCATCGCACTGAGCGGATGGCGGGGTCGACCTCCGCTTGGCGTTGTCGACCAGGGACGTCTGCCGGGACAGCCGCTTCGGCGGGCCTTTGCACTGGGACTCACGACGGGCACGGTCGCATTCATCGGCACGACCTACTGGACGAGCACGGTGGTCGCCCAGTTCGGAGGACTCGCGACGCCGGTGGCCATCATCGCGATGCTGCTGCTCGCGCTGTATCTCGGGCTGTTCCCGGCCTTGTTCGCGATGATGACGGCGCGAATCGTGGCGCGCGCGGGCGCCTTCGCGCTGCTCCTGGCCGCGGCGCCGTGGACGGCCACGGAATTTTTTCGCGGGTACCTGTTCGGGGGCTTTCCGTGGGTGCCCCTCGGCAACAGCCAGGTAACCGTGCTGCCCATTGCGCAGCTCGCCAGCGTGCTCGGCGTGTACGGCTTGTCGGCGCTCGTGGCGTTGGTGAACACGGCGCTCGCCTATGCGCTCCTGACGACCGGCCGCGATCGGTTGAAGACCCTCGCGTTCGTCCTCGTCCTCGTCTTCGCGATCGGCGCCTGGGGCACGTGGCGGATCGCCGACGGCTCGCTCACGCGCGACGGCGAACCGTTGCACATTGGCCTCATTCAGGGGAACATCTCACAGAACGACAAGTGGAACCCCGGCGAGGCGCGGCGCATTCTGACCACACATATCGCGATGACACGCGAGGCGGTCAGGCGCGGTGCGCAGTACGTGCTCTGGCCGGAGTCCTCGACGCCGTTCATGTTCGAGGAGGATTCGGCGGGGGCGCAGGCCGTGCGCGACCTGGCGAGTGAAGTCGGCGTTCCGATTCTCTTCGGGAGCGACCAGATCGAACGCGGCCGTGTGCCGCGTTTGTACAACGCGGCGTTTCTCGTATCGCCGAAGGGCGAAGCGCTGGCGGTCTATCGGAAGATCCACCTCGTTCCGTTCGGCGAATACATTCCGTTCAAGCGATGGCTGTTCTTCGTGTCGCCGATCGTGGAAAGCCTCGCGGAGTTCGTGCCGGGTACGGCCATCGTCATGCTTCCGGTGGGCTCGCACCTGACCAGCACGGCGATCTGCTACGAGGTCGTCTACCCGTCGCTCATCCGACAGGCGGTGGAGGCGGGCAGCGAGCTGCTGACGACGATTACCAACGACGCATGGTACGGGTATTCATCGGCGCCGTATCAGCACTTCGCGATGGCATCGATGCGCGCGATCGAGCACGGCCGTTATCTCGCCCGCGCCGCGAACACCGGCATCAGCGGTATTGTGGACCCGTACGGACGTGTCATCGAGCGGTCGGGTATCTTTGAACAGGTGGCGCTCGTCGGCGACGTCCGGTTTCTCAGGAGCCGGACCATCTACTCGGCTGTCGGAGACGTCATTGCGTATATAGCGATCGCCTTGACGGCCTCGGCGCTGATCGTCGTGGGCCGCCGTCGTGCGTAGACATGTTCTAAACAACGCATCTGGAGGAATATGGCAGTCGCTCTTGATGAACTCGTTCGGCGCTACGAAGAGCTGACGAAGCGGGCCGCGGATCTCCGGAGGTATCTTTGACGCCTCCCACTCGCCGCGGGAGGTCGCCGAGCTCGAGACCCGAATCGCCGAGCCCGACTTCTGGAAGGATCAGGCCGAGGCACAGAAAATCCTGCAGCGCCGGCGCCGGATCGAGGAAGACGCCTCCGCCCGCGATTCGCTGAAGCGGCGCGCAGAGGATCTGGGCGTCCTCGTCGAGTGGGCCGGTCAGGGCGAGGACGTCACCGCGGACCTGGTCCGGGGTCTCGACGATCTTCAGTCGGCCGTCGAAAGCGCCGAAACCAAGAAAATGCTTGGTGGCGAGCACGACCGCAAGAACGCCATCGTCAGCGTTCACCCGGGTGCTGGCGGAACGGAATCACAGGACTGGGCCGAGATGCTGCTTCGCATGTACTTCAAGTGGGCGGAGCGCCGCGGCTTCAAGCGGGAGCTCATCGAATACCAGCCGGGTGAAGAAGCCGGCATCAAGAGCGCCACGTTCACCCTCATCGGAGAGTACACGTTTGGCCTGTTGTCGGCCGAGGCCGGCGTGCATCGCCTCGTCCGCATCTCGCCGTTCGACCAGGCTGCTCGTCGTCATACGTCTTTTGCGTCGGTGTTCGTCTGGCCCGAGCTCGATGACGATGCGGATATCGAAATCGACGAGAAGGACCTGCGGATCGACACGTATCGATCGAGCGGTGCCGGCGGGCAGCACGTCAACGTCACTGACTCGGCGGTTCGCATCACGCACCTGCCGACCGGAATCGTGGTGTCATGTCAGAACGAGCGTTCGCAGCATCGAAATCGCGACATGGCCATGCACGTGCTCAAGGCGCGCCTTTTCGATCTGAAGCTCAAGGAACAACAAGCGAAGCTTGACCAGATCACCGGCGCCAAGAAGGAGATCGGATTCGGCAGTCAGATCCGCAGCTACGTCCTGCAGCCGTATCAGATGATCAAGGACCACCGCACGAAGCTCGAAGTTGGCGACGTCAACCGCGTGCTCGACGGAGATCTCGATCCGTTCATCAAGACCTATCTCATGCAGAAGGCGAGCGGAACACTCGGGACCGCGGCCGCGGATGACGAGTGATCGCGATGGCGAATTTGATGCCGTCAAAAAGCGGTCGCGCTTGCTGGTAAACAGTGCGTCTCCAACGACAAGATCGTCTGCGACGACCCGCAGATCGCCATTCGATCTCATTCGATCTGTAGTAGGCTAATTTAACGAGCGATCACGCCAACTGACCTCCGCGAGATCACTGGAGGTCACTGGAGGGACTATGGCCATACCCGTCGCGCGCCACGCAGGATTCGTCGATCGCGAACGCCTTTTGCGGCAGGTCCGCGGCGAGTATCTCGAGATGCCTGGCCTCAACCTCACGCTGGAACAAGCCATGAGGATGTGGGGTGTCGATCGGCAAGCGTGCCTTGGTCTTCTCGAGTCGTTGATCGAGTCCGGCTTCCTCAGACGTGGTCCGCGTTCGGGTTACGTCCTCGCGCAGCTTCCGCGGCGCGCTTGACCTCACCGCTCGATTTCCGAGCGAGCCTTCCACAATTTGCTGAACGTAGGCCGGATCTTTAGTTAATTTGCTATTGCGGCGCGCTGGCAGCGGCTGCGGGCTGTGTCCCGTTGATGAATGCTTCGGACACGCCGGAATCGAGCGTCACGAAGACGATATTGCCGGGCGCCTCGAACTGCGGCGGGTTCGTACGGTCGCCGCGCGCGTCGATATAGGCGCGCATGAAGTCCATCCAGATTGGCAGCGCCGCGACGGCGCCGGTCTCGTTCTGGCCAATGGGCTTCTTCTCGTCATATCCCACCCACACCCCGACGGTGATGTTCGGGTCGAACCCGATGAACCACGCATCGGTGTAGTCATCGACGGTTCCGGTCTTCCCCGCCAGCGGCCAGTCGAGCGCGGCCGCCGCCTGCCCCGTGCCCCGCAGGACGACGCCGCGCAGCAGGTTCGTCATCACGAACGCCGTGTCGGCGCGTATCGCCTCCCGCGGCTCGGGCCGGTGCTCGTCGAGCACGTTGCCGTCGCGGTCCGTGACGGTGACCATCGCGTAGGGCGCCATGCGCACACCCTGGTTCGGAAACGCGGAGTAGGCGCTCGTCACCTCGAGCAGCGTTGCCTCCGAGGCACCAAGGGCCAGCGAGAGATACGGCTGAAATTTCTCGGGGAAGCCGAACCGCCGCGCGTACTCGACGACATTGCGCGGGCCGATCTCGTTCATCGCCTTGACGGCGGGAATGTTGCGCGACTGTTCGAGGGCGCGCCGCAGTGTGACCGGCCCTTCATACTTCCGGTCGTAGTTCTGCGGCTCGTAGCGCGGCTGACCCTCGCCCGCGTTGAACGAAACAGGCTCGTCGATGAAGACGGATACCGGAGTGAAGCCACGGTCGATCGCCGTGGTGTACACAATCGGCTTGAATCCCGAGCCCATCTGACGATGCGCCTGTGTCGCGCGATTGAACTTGCTGCGTGCGAAGCTGAAGCCGCCAACCATGGCGCGAATCTGACCCGTGCGGTTGTCGATCGCCAGCAGCGCCCCTTCCACATTCGGCTGCTGCTCGAGCGTCGCCTCGACCGGTTGCGAGCCGTTCATCTTGATGACCTGCACCTCGATCACATCACCGACCTTGAACAGCTCGGAGGCGGACGTCTTTCGTGTCCACGCGAACGCCGCCTTCGGAAGCGGCAGGTGATGCTGCCCGATTCGAATCCGCGTCGCGCCCGATTCGGGCGACGAGCCGCGCTCGCCCGCCGACCCGACGCTTACGACGAGCGCCGGCACGATGTCGTCCTGGAGAATCGGTCGCGTCCAGCGGTCGGTCGTGAAGCGCTCCAGCGTGAGGCCTTCTGCCAACACGTTGCGACGCGCGCGGCGGAAGCCGGTGCGTCGCTTGTCGATTCGCCGCAGGCCCCGGTCGACGGCCGCATTGGCCATCTCCTGGAGATCGGCATCGAGCGTCGTCTGCACGGTCAACCCGGCCTCGTACAGCGCCTTCGCGCCGTACTCCTGTTCGAGCTGTTTGCGAATCTCTTCGACGAAATACGGGGCAACGGAACGATCCGGCGTCGGCTGCCCCTGCAGCACCAGCGGCCGCTCTTTCACCGCCTGCGCCTCAGCCTGCGAGAGATAACCCTCGTCGGCCATCCGATCGAGCACGTAGTTTCTCCGCTGCAACGCGCGCTTCGGGTCGACAAACGGGCTCAGCCGTTCCGGCGCCTGGATGATGGCCGCGATCGTCGCGGCTTCCTCGACCGTTACGTCCTTCGCCGGCTTGTCGAAGTAGAGGCGTGAGGCTGCCTCGACGCCGTAGGCGCCATGGCCGAAGTAGATCTGGTTTGCGTAGAAGGTCAGGATCTCGCGCTTGGTGAAGCGCTTCTCGAGCTGGATGGCGACAATGGCTTCCTTCACTTTTCGCTCGAAGCCGCGGAAGCCGGTGCGCTCGAAGACGCCGCCGCGCATGTAATCGCGCAGGAACAGGTCGCGCGCGAGCTGCTGCGTCAACGTGCTCGCGCCGCCCCGTTGCCGGTAGACGATGTCTCTCACGGCCGTAATCAGGATCCGCGAAACGCTGAACCCGAAGTGCTGCTCGAAAGACGCGTCCTCGGTGGCGATGATCGCCTGTCGCAGGAAGGGCGAGATGTCGTCGTGGCCGACGACCGTGCGGCGCTGGGTGGCGAACTCGCCAATCGTCTGACCGTCCCGGGCCAGCAGGCGCGTAATCGTGCTCGGCTTGTAATTATCGAGCGCCGTGATCTCGGGCAGGTCGTCCGCGTAGGCGAACAGGACGCCGCTCAGCGTGCCGAGCAGCGCCGCGAGGACGAACACCGTGACAAGTCCGGCTCGGCGGGCCACGGTACCGAGCAGGCCTCCGCCGCGCGGTTGCATCGGGTCAGTCGTCATACACGCCTCGAATCATCAGTATAAATGACGTCCGATCAGCGATTTAGGCCTTTTGATCGTCCGAAGTTGACGATACAACACTCAAATTTGATAATGAAAACATCCTAAACGGTGAGGGACGGCCCCATCGCGATGGGAGATTGAGAAGGCGAACGACATGAGCAAAATCATCGGGATCGACCTGGGCACGACCAACTCGGTGGTCGCCGTCATGGAAGGCGGCGAGCCCGTTGTGATCACCAACCCCGAAGGGAGCCGGCTGACGCCCTCAGTGGTGGCGTTCACGAAGACGGGCGAACGGCTCGTCGGCCAGGTAGCTAAGCGGCAGGCGGTGACGAACCCGGAGAACACCGTCTTCTCGATCAAGCGCTTCATGGGGCGCCGCTTCGAAGAAGTCACCGAAGAAATGAAGATGGTGCCATACAGGGTCGTGGCGGCGCCCAACGGGGACGTGCGCATCAAGATCCTCGATCAGGAGTACGCGCCGCCACAGATCTCCGCGATGATCCTGCAGAAGCTCAAGCAGGCCGCGGAGGAGTACCTCGGGCAGCCGGTCAGCAAGGCAGTCATCACCGTCCCCGCTTACTTCAACGACGCGCAGCGACAGGCGACCAAAGAGGCCGGCCGCATCGCGGGTCTCGAGGTGATGCGCATCGTCAATGAGCCGACCGCGGCCGCGCTCGCCTACGGTCTCGACAAGAAGAAGGACGAGACGATTGCGGTGTACGACTTCGGCGGAGGCACGTTCGACATCTCCATCCTGGAGGTCGGCGAGGGGGTCGTCGAGGTCAAGGCGACCAACGGCGACACGCACCTCGGTGGCGACAACCTGGATCAGCGCATCATCGAGTGGATCATCGCCGAGTTCAAGAAATCGGACGGGATCGATCTGAGCAAAGACCGCATGGCGCTCCAGCGTCTCAAGGAAGCCGCGGAGAAGGCCAAGATGGAGCTCTCCACGGTCACCCAGACCGACATCAACCTGCCGTTCATTACCGCGGACCAGTCAGGGCCCAAGCACCTCAACATGAGCCTCACCCGGGCCAAGTTCGAGCAGCTGGTGGACGATCTCATTCAACGCACTATCCCGCCGATGCAGCAGGCGTTGAAGGACGCGAGTCTGGACCCGAAGCGCATCGATGAGGTCATCTTGGTCGGCGGCTCGACCCGCATCCCGAAGATCCAGCAGATCGTCAAAGACTACTTCGGCAAGGAGCCGAACAAGTCGGTAAACCCCGACGAGGTCGTGGCCATCGGCGCAGCCATTCAAGGCGGCGTGTTGGGCGGCGAGGTGAAGGACGTGCTGCTGCTCGACGTTACACCGCTCTAGCTCGGCATCGAGAAGCTGGGCGGGGTGACCACCGTGCTCATCCCGCGGAACACCA